>NZ_JBBMXE010000014.1:0-422816 GCF_037996745.1 Xenorhabdus siamensis | reverse complement strand
GTGGCAGTGTGATCGAGCACAGTAGAAAAATCGACAGAGGGATTAGCACTTGCTAACCCAATATCAATTTGAAAAGGCTGTGAAAAACCTTCTGTCAACGCGAAATCAGTGACAACAAAAGTTTGGGGTGGCAAGCTGCCTGCTGTCAGAGTGAATAAAAGTCCGCCAGCAGGTTTTTATTTAGTATAAAAAACAGTGATTGCAATCACTCAATAATTTATATAAATCAAATAATTAAAAACAAAATGTGGGGTTGAAAATCAAGATGCTTATCTGCGGGTAGAGAATGACACGAGTATTTCTAAATAAAGTGATAAATTGACAAGAAATTAGCGGGAATTAATATTTCAGGTTCAATCATAATTTAATAATTGGCGGGTTTATCTTGCAAAAAAGGAATGTGTTCTTTATCACATCCCTTTCGTTAAAAATATTCCAACCAAATAAGTTCCTGTTGCACTGGCAATATGTACCCGTTTTTCATTATGCAATTCTATTCTGGCGACCGATACTTTATTACCGGCACGAATGATATGACTACTGGCGGTAAATACCTCGCCACGTCCGGGACGCAAGTAATCAATGCGCAGATCTATAGTACCTATAGTAGGCAGACGTTTTTGCATTTCTTCTATCGTGATAACTTTCATCGTGGCCAGTGTACTCCCGGTACAGACTAAACCACCAGCAACATCAAGTATTGAAGCTATAGCGCCACCATGCAGGATTTTTTGGGCTATATTACCCACCAGCTTATCTTGATTGAAAAACTGAAGTTCTGCATAGTCTTTTTCAAAACGAACTAATTCAAGCCCCAACAGTTGGTTGAATGGCATATGATAAACAAACACCTCACCTATAAATTTACGCGCCTCTTCTTGTGTTAAAGGTTGGGTTGGTTGCTGTATCGTTTCCATATTGGATTTCCTGAAAATTAAAAAAATAAATTCACTAATATTAGATAGTTATTTTTGGTTAATAACTTGTTAAGTTTATGCTTTTATTTTCCAGCTTGCCAGTCTGAGAAGCGCTTCGAAAAAACAATTTTATGAAGAAAAAGTTACTATAAAAAATGCTCGTTTCGTGTTTAGAATGTGTCACGCAGTAAACAAGCAATGGTTACGGTGGCAGGAGCAGGGTTGGCTCGAAGTCGAAACATGTTCGCGTTTATATTCAAGTATTCAGTGGATATGGCGAGTCGATGATTGATTATAACTCCAAGCAGATTCGATTTGGCATCGGTGCCATGCTGAATAAGATATACTGTAATAGCTTCTATATGTCATTTGATTAAATAAACAGCTTTGAATAAATCATTTCAATAATTGAGGAAAGGCGTGTCTACCGCAGAAGTCATCAGCACGGCATCGCTGGCTGAACAAATATTACGAAAAACATTCGGATATCAGCAATTTCGTCCCGGACAGCAGCAGGTAATAGACGCCGTTCTTGATGACCGTGATTGTCTGGTTATTATGCCGACAGGTGGCGGTAAATCGTTGTGTTATCAGATCCCTGCTTTGGTCAAAAATGGGTTAACGCTGGTTGTTTCTCCCTTGATCTCATTGATGAAAGATCAGGTTGATCAATTGAGAACAAATGGCATAGAAGCGGAGTGCTTAAACTCAACTCAAAGTCGTGAGCAACAATTCGATATTATCCGGCGTTGCCGTCAGGGAAGCATCAAACTGCTTTATATTGCACCGGAACGGATGGTAACTGATAACTTTCTCGATCATTTACATGACTGGCATCCGGCTTTGCTGGCAGTTGATGAAGCGCACTGTATTTCTCAGTGGGGACATGATTTTCGGCCAGAATATCGTGCGCTTGGACAACTGCGCAGACGCTTGCCTGATCTTCCTGTTATTGCACTGACAGCCACAGCAGATAAAACCACTCGACAAGATATTGTTCGCTTGTTGGAGTTGCGTGATCCTATCATTCATATCAGCAGCTTTGATCGTCCTAACATTCGCTATACATTGGTTGAAAAATATAAACCTCTTGATCAACTCTGGTCATTTGTTCGTAGCCAGCAAGGAAAAAGCGGGATTATTTACTGCAACAGCAGGAACAAAGTGGAAGAGACCGCGGAGCGACTGCAAAAACGGGGGTTGAGTGTCGCTCCTTATCATGCGGGGCTGGAGAACAATCAGCGTGCCTGGGTGCAAGATGCTTTCCAGCGGGATGATTTGCAGGTAGTTGTTGCGACAGTGGCGTTTGGTATGGGGATCAACAAACCCAATGTACGTTTTGTCGTGCATTTTGATATTCCCCGTAATATTGAATCTTACTATCAGGAAACGGGGCGTGCAGGGCGGGATGGTCTGCCTGCTGAAGCAGTACTGTTCTACGACCCGGCGGATATGGCGTGGCTACGCCGTTGTCTGGAAGAAAAACCCACGGGTGAACAGCAGGATATTGAGCGGCATAAACTCAATGCTATGGGAGCGTTTGCAGAAGCGCAAACCTGCCGACGGTTGGTATTGCTCAACTATTTTGGCGAAAGCCAGCAAACCGCTTGTGGTAACTGTGATATCTGCCTTGATCCACCGAAACGTTATGATGGTTTAGTCGATGCACAGAAAGCCTTGTCCTGTATCTACCGCGTTGGACAACGATTTGGTATCGGCTATATTGTAGAAGTGTTGCGCGGCGCTAATAATCAACGTATCAGGGAATTAGGGCATGATAAATTGCCCGTTTACGGTATTGGCAAAGAGCATAGTCAGGAACACTGGATGAGCATCCTGCGTCAGTTGATCCATCTGGGGTTAATCAACCAAAATATTGCCAATTATTCTGCATTACAATTGATGGAAGCGGCGCGGCCTGTTTTGCGTGGCGAAGTGTCCTTGCAACTTGCTGTGCCTCGAATCCAAAGTTTGAAAAGCAGAAATCAACAAAACAAATCATACAGTGGAAACTATGATCGTAAATTGTTCGCTAAGTTGCGGAAATTGCGTAAATCCATTGCTGATGAGAACAATATTCCACCTTTTGTCGTTTTCAATGACGTAACGCTGATTGAAATGGCAGAGCAGTGCCCAATAACGTCCAATGAACTTCTGCTTATTAACGGAGTTGGGCAGCGTAAACTGGAACGTTTTGGTGATGCTTTTATGACACTGATCCGTGAGCATTTCGAAGGATTTGAATAACCGCAGTCAACCGTAGTCAACAAACAAATAATTGGAAAGACGACGGATATAGAGGATGATAAATGCCGCCTGAGATATTGAAAGCAAGCTGGTTAAACCGCGAACCTCAGTTCTCTGCGTTTACGAATGGATTATTACTGGATTTTTGGAATACCAGAAACGAACGGGAATTTATAGGCGTTGATAATATTCCTATCCGTTATGTTTCTTTCTGTTCGCCCCATCATGATAAGACATTGGTAATATCTCCTGGTCGTAGTGAAAGCTATGTGAAATATTCGGAAGTGGCTTACGATTTTTACCATCTGGGCTACAACATCTTTATTATTGATCATCGTGGTCAGGGCCTTTCAGGCAGAATGCTGACAGATCCTCAAAAAGGACATGTTGAAGCATTTGAACACTATGTGGATGATTTAGCAAAATTCATCGAATTAGAAATCGTTCCACTTCAATCGCATCGCTGTTATGCACTCGCTCACTCAATGGGCGGGGCTATATTGAGTTCTCTTCTATTACGCCAAGAATCAATATTCCGTGCCGTGGCACTATGTGCCCCTATGTTTGGTATTAACTTACCAATGCCTCGTTGGTTGGCGAATTTTCTGGTCAACCAGGCAGAACCTCACCCTACAAGGCGTAACAGATATGCGATATCAACAGGGCATTGGCGACCATTACCCTATTTTATCAACCTGTTAACCCATAGCTATGCACGTTATCAGCGATATTTACGCTATTATGTTGATTATCCTGAGTTACGCCTTGGAGGGCCGACTTACCGTTGGATGCGTGAAAGCATGCGAACGGGAGATAACTTAGTTGAAAATGCAGGAAAAATTCAGACACCACTTATTATTTTAGAAGCGAGTGAAGATAAGGTAGTGAGTAATCGGGAGTTATTGGCTTTTTGCGAAGCGCGTCAAAAAGCCGGAGCGGGAAAAGAAGAACACAATCCTCTGGTTATCCACGGGGCACACCATGAAATCCTGTTCGAAAAAGATGTATTACGGGCGCAGGCCCTTAATGCGATTTGTGATTTTTTTGATCAACACTGATTTATACCCAATAGATTTCAAGAAAGATGCGGGTATCGCTTAGGAATTTGAACCATGTACTATGTTGTTGCTTCAGACTTAGATGGCACACTATTATCTCCCGATCACGTATTAACGCCGTATACTAAGAAAATTTTGAATCTTCTGACAGATAAAGGGATTCATTTTATTTTTGCGACAGGGCGTCATCACATTGATGTAGGGCAGATCCGCGATGGATTGGGTATTAATGCTTACATGATCACATCGAATGGGGCGAGAGTGCATAATACACAGGGAGAACTGGTATTCAGCCATAATTTGGCACCGGAAATTGCCCGTGATTTATGTTTGCTGGAGTTTGATAATCCGAATGTTTTGACCAACTACTATAATAATGATGAGTGGTGGGTTAACCGTGAAAGCTCGGAACAGACTGAATTTTTTAAGGTGTCAGATTTCCATTTTCAGCTTTTCCAACGTGAGAATTTTCCTGTTAATGGTGTGTGCAAGGTCTATTATACCAGTGAAGATCATGACTATTTGATTCAACTGGAAGAGAGGATTGAAGCGCGTTGGGGAGATAAAGTCAACGTGAGTTTCTCTCTACGAAATTGTCTGGAAGTCATGTCAGGAGGCGTATCCAAAGGGGAAGCATTGGCACAGGTCTGTCAATCCATCGGGTATCAATTAAGTGACTGCATTGCTTTTGGTGATGGAATGAATGATCTGGAAATGCTGAGCGTCGCGGGTAAAGGTTGCATTATGCAGGGCGCCCATCAGCGCCTGAAAGACATTTTGCCGGACATGGAAGTGATAGGCTCTAATGCCGATGATGCGGTTTCGCGTTATTTGCAGAAAATGTATCAAGTTTGATGCTCAATTAAGTCATCAATTGAAAACAGCATCCTGATGGATGCTGTTTTTTTAAATATAAAAAGTCAAATAAAAGAAAATAGTTTTTTATGTGAATATTTCTCTATCTATTATCAAAAAACCATCACTTAATTTTCTTTTTCTATATATTATATTTATTACTTGTTTTTTTATTTTTTCCAGATGGTCACGATGCTTTCTTGTTATTTTTTTCAATTATATCAATGACTACAATCCCATTATATTAATGGAAATATAATTTTTGATAGCCTATTTTAAAATTTATTAATTACAATAGTTAAATTTTATATGATAGTTTTGACTGCAATCTAATTGCTGACTTTTTTTATTTTAACAGTCTACGCGAGTAGATATGTCTGTATATGAAAATAAATCATGAATAAAAATAATATTGTTATATTTGTTACGTTGGAATTAAAGACTTACTGTTCTGACACTCAGGGAATATATTGATATGCCGTATGAAAGTACGGTGCCAGCTATAACACCGATGCAGCATGCTTCTGAAACATGTTTGGCTACACCGGAAGGGCGGAGAGGGTTTCGGCGAGCCATTTTCTCCTGTTGGCTAGGTACGACAATGGAATATGCCGATTTTGCACTTTACGGTTTAGCCGCGGGTATCATTTTTGCTGACGTTTTCTTTCCTGAAACAGCACCAATGATAGCTTTATTGGCGAGTTTCGCTACTTACTCTGTTGGATTTATTGCCCGTCCCATTGGCGCACTTATGTTTGGTTGGTTAGGAGATCGCAAAGGACGCAAATTTGTCATGTTAATGACAGTAACGCTTATGGGGATATCCACCACACTTATCGGGCTTATTCCTGGCTACACTCTTATTGGTATTTGGGCACCGATTTGTTTGGTGACGCTGCGATTTATACAGGG
The DNA here is from genome assembly GCF_037996745.1 of Xenorhabdus siamensis. Classification (NCBI taxonomy): domain Bacteria; kingdom Pseudomonadati; phylum Pseudomonadota; class Gammaproteobacteria; order Enterobacterales; family Morganellaceae; genus Xenorhabdus; species Xenorhabdus siamensis. The sequence goes on along the minus strand of NZ_JBBMXE010000014.1, from coordinate 416,827 downwards.
ATTAGGGGCAGGAGCGGCGTTATCTGGTGGTACTGTTATATTGGGAGAGTTTGCACCGCCAGCACAACGTGGTTTAGTTTCATCTATTATTGCTCTTGGCTCTAATGGTGGAACGTTACTGGCATCACTTGCTTGGCTGCTGGTATTGATGATGGACAAAGAGAGTTTACTGGATTGGGGTTGGCGTATCCCATTCCTGTGCAGTGTTTTGATAGCGATAATGGCCTTATTCATTCGTCATTACATGAGTGAAACGCCAGTCTTCGAACGTTATAAGGCAATGATGGCAGAACAGCGCGAACAAACATTGGATGAGAGAGAAAAGTATCAGACAACCGATAGTTCCCGTTGTTTCTGGCAACGAACCAGAGCATTCTGGCTTATGGTTGGCTTGCGTATTGGTGAAAATGGCCCGTCATATTTGGCGCAAGGGTTCATTATCGGTTACGTCGCTAATGTGCTGATGATGGATAAATTTATTCCAACGATTGCTGTGCTTATCGCATCAATATTGGGTTTTCTGATCATTCCATTAGCAGGCTATTTTTCAGATCGTTTTGGGCGCCGTATTACTTATCGTTGGTTTTGTCTATTACTTGTTTGTTACGCATTTCCTGCTTTTATGTTCTTGGAAAGCCGTGAACCTATTATTGTTATCCTGACTATTGTTGTAGGTATGGGATTGGCTTCACTCGGTATCTTTAGTGTGCAGGCCGCCTGGGGAGTAGAACTATTTGGGGTAACTAACCGTTATTCCAAAATGGCCCTTGCGAAAGAATTAGGCGCTATGTTGTCCGGTGGAACTGCGCCGTTGGTTGCCGCGGCTTTATTATCTTTCAGTGGGCATTGGTGGCCTATTGCCTGTTATTTTGCCGTGATGGCGGGGATCGGTTTTATTACAACATTTTTTGCACCTGAAACACGTGGCAGAGATCTGAATTTACTTGAGGACGCAATTTAGTGTCCTCCCATTTTTGGTATTTTTACCAATTGAATCTCTGTCTCAATTTGAGGGACTAACATAAGTATTATGAATTCTCGCTTAAAAAGAGTAACTCGTAGCGATGTTGCGAAAGAAGCTGGAACTTCGGTAGCCGTCGTCAGTTATGTCATCAACAATGGCCCACGACCTGTTGCAGAAGCCACTCGCCAGCGCGTATTAGCAGCGATAAAAAAAACAGGCTATCGGCCGAATAACATTGCGAAGGCATTAGCTTCTGGCTCGACACACGCTTATGGTTTGATCCTGCCGGATATCTCCAATCCCTTTCTTTCTTCGGTAGCTTGTGCTTTACAACAAGAGGCTTTTAAGCACGGGCAAGTATTGTTACCGGGAGATTCAGGAGATAACCGGCTTCGGGAGAAGGAGCTTATCAACAACTTATTGAATCGTCAGATCGACGGTTTGCTGTATACCAGTGTGGATCGCTATCCTTATATGGATTTGATTCAGGCCAGTGGAACTCCCTGCGTTATGCTTGATTGGGTTAATGCTGATTCAAATGTTAGTGCAATTCGTGTGAATGAAAGGATTGCAGCATTTAAAGTGACTCAACACCTGACAGAGCATGGTTACCGCGATATTGCCATTATCTGTGGTCCTCTTAATATGCTGAATACTCAGGATCGTCTTTCTGGCTGGCGGGATGCTTTAAAACAAGCAGATTTGGTGGTACGGGAAGAATGGATCTTTTCCACAGACTATACTCGTTTGGGCGGTTATGAAGCAACGTTACGGATGCTAAAAGGGAAATTACCTCGTGCACTGTTTGCTACTAATGAATTACAGGCATTCGGTTGTTTGCGCGCGCTGGCTGAACATAAGATAGCCGTGCCTGCTGATATTGCATTGGTTTGTTTCAATGCGACTCAGCAATCTCTGTTTAATGTGCCTTCTTTAACCGCGGTTCGCCAGCCGGTTGATCAAATGGCACAAACAGCTATCGGAATGTTGAGATCATGGACTGGCAAAGCTCAGGAATGCGAATTTGAGTTTGAACTACAAGTTGGTGAATCTTGTGGTTGTCTGGTTGGGTGGTAACCTTACTCAAACTATGTGACAGTAAAATAAGCTACCGCATTTATTTTAAAAGTCGGTTACAAGGCAATGGATCAGAGTACTGTTGAAAAGGTAAAAACGAATACAAGCACCAGATTGCGTTGTGGTTAGCGCTCAGAAATTTTTCCTATGATAAAATCAACCGGGATTGCACCATGGTCATAGATGATACGACGCTGGTCAGTGTTATCGCACTTTTTGATTATTTGTACGATGAAATAGTTAACTGATATATTGTTAATGAGATTAATCTGTTTTTAAATAACTTAATTTTATTATAAGGTTGCTAAATAAAAGTTGTTTTTTATTGGTGGTTAATAATGAATTAAAGGGCTTTTTTTTCCTGATAGATTCATAGATAACTTTGATATGAAGTAGATGAATGTATATTTAACGCACTTTAAATTTTATCTTTGTAAGATTTTTTCAATCTATTATCTAATAATTACATTATTAATTTCATATTCTTTTTTTAACAATAGAGCGTAGACTTTAAAAGATAAGTGAGTATAAAATTCGGCATCCTTTATAGTTTGTCTCCTTTTTTATATAATTTGTTCTTAAAGAGAAAATATTATGAATTGGTATTTTCAAGTTTTTAAAAATTATGCTGATTTTTCAGGACGTGCGCGTCGTAAAGAATATTGGATGTTCTATCTTTTCAATATAATTATTTTTTTTGCCATCTGTATATTAGGTGCAATACTCAGTGACACTATTGGTTCTATCGTGTTGCTCATTTATGCACTGGTTGCTTTTATCCCATCACTTGCAGTGACAGTACGCCGTCTTCACGATACTAATCGTTCTGGTTGGTGGTTTTTACTGACTTTTGTGCCAATTGCGGGTATTGCAGTATTTATATTCACTCTTTTAGAAGGCACTGAAGGCAGTAATGACTATGGTGCTGATCCGAAAGTCATGCGTTAATAATTTAATATCTCTTTGATTTTATTTATTTAGTTTGCCATCATCTCAAAAACGTCGTCTATTATTTTATAGCGGCGTTTTTTTTATAAATAAACACCAAATTTATTCTGAATATCAGTCACGAAGAAGCAAATAAATCAATAAACCTCCCAAGACCATTGCTGCCATCATTATCGGTGTTTGCTGGGCGATTCTGGATTCCAGTACAGCACCGAAACAGACATATCCAAGAGGAACACTCAGAAAACGTGTGGAGGTAAATAGGGTCATTATCCGACCAAATAAATTCTCTGGCACTCGGCGCTGAATTAATGTGATTTCTACCGGCGCTGTAAAACCAATACCACAGCCGATGGCAAAAAGTTGGATAAATAGGACATACTGCTCACTGAATAGAGACAACGATATGAAGCCTAATCCGAGCAGGCTAATAATTCGGTAACCGGAAAAATGTTTGCCATAGGTACCGTATAACAAAGAGGAAAGCGTTGTACCTATACCAAAACTTGTCATCGAAATGCCAAGACTGACAACGGAATTAAATTCGGTTTTATTTATGTAAGGCAGATAAATTATCAAGAATGGAGTGATAACAAAATTGATTATTGAGCTGAGGATCAGAATAGAAAACAACTCCTTTTCTGACTTGATATAGTTGAATGCTTCAAGTCTCTTTTATGCTGTTTTATCTCTTTTGCCAGCATGACATCTTTTGCCAGACGTCCTGGAGAATCGAGAATGGTTGAAAATATTAGCAGGATAGCCAATAGATAAAAGTGCAGGATATCTATTGCATAAAACACAGGGATGAATAATACACTTAGGAAATTAACTAAATCAGATAACATTGAGATGCGAAACGCACCATATTTATCCACCAACTGCGCGCTAAAGAAAATAGAAAGTATCAATGGCACTATTTTGGCTGACATGACGGCGGCAACCAACAATGGGCTACCTGATATTTCCAGAATCAACCACGGAATGGCAATTTCTGTAATGGTGTTTCCAGAATAGAAACAATTTCGACTTCCAGTGAAGTCTAGCTAAGTAAAATAGTTTTTGTAAACTCTAGCAAAATCAGCATCATTTCTTATTTTTACGTCAAGTTTCGTCTGTTGCAATCAATATGCAGCGAGGGGCATAATCTGGGGCACTTACCTTTCGATTCTTACTATTCGATTACTGGGATGCTCTTAATAATGAAACTAAACGCACGACAAATCGAAACCGCAAAACCCAAAGAAAAAACCTATAAACTCGCCGATGGTGGTGGTCTCTATTTAGAGGTCACGTCACGCGGATCTAAATATTGGCGCATGAAGTACCACCGCCCTACCGATAAAAAAGAAGACCGGCTGGCTTTTGGCGTTTATCCGGCCGTGTCATTAGCCGAAGCCCGTGCTAAACGCGATGAGGCTAAGAAACTGATGGCACAAGGTCTCGACCCCAAAGCGGAGAAAAAAGGTGCATCTTCCCCGGCCAAAGTGAATACCTTTGAACAGGTCGCCCGTGCATGGCATACCAGTAACAAGCGCTGGGATGACCACCACCGCCAAGTAATATTGCGCAGTCTTGAACAATATATTTTCCCTCATATTGGTGCACACGATATTACTGCATTACGCACCAGTCAACTTTTAGCCCCGGTTAAAACTATTGATGAGCAGGGCAAACATGAAACTGCCCAGCGCTTACGCCAACGAATCACTGCAATTATGCGTTATGCCGTCCAGAATGACATTTTGGAGTTCAACCCAGCTAACGATATGACAGGCGCACTCACTACCGCAAAATCTCATCACTATCCTGCTCTGCCCCATGAATGTCTGCCTGATTTTCTGACTCGCCTGTCTTTCTATCGTGGACGCTTGCTGATTAAGATCTCCGTTGAACTGGCACTATTAACATTTGTCCGTGCCAGCGAGCTAAGATTAGCTCGCTGGCAGGAAATCGATCTTGAAAATGCCGTGTGGAAAATTCCTGCTACACGAAAACCCATCAAAGGTGTTCGCTTCTCTGAGCGCGGTATGAAAATGAAAACTGATCACATTGTGCCGTTGAGCCATCAGGCAGTTTCGCTTATCAAAGCCTTGCACGTACTGAGCGGCAACTGTGACGTGATGTTTCCCAGCGCTCATAATTCCGCGAAAGTCATGAGTGAAAGTACCGTTAACAGAGCCTTACGCAGCATGGGCTACAACACCCAAACCGACGTCTGTGGGCACGGATTTCGCACAATGGCGCGCGGGGCGATGGGTGAATCCGGTTTATGGAACGATGACGCCATCGAGCGCCAGTTAAGTCATATCGAAAGAAATAATGTACGGGCAGCGTATATTCACACCTCCAAATATCTGGATGAACGGAGGCTGATGGTGCAATGGTGGGCAGATTATCTGGATGCGAACCGGGAAAAGGCGATCACACCTTATGATTTTGCTAAGCCACTGCGTGAAAGAAAAACTCGTTAATGCAGCTCGAAACTAACCAAAATCAACCCACCCTCAGTGGCTTTTATTGAAGCTGAAATTACTAACTGGATCGCCCAGTGTATCGCTGAATCATGGGTGGCATGACACAAAGAAGAATATGACATAAGAAATGCATTATAAAACATAACGCCCCGAAGTGCGGGAACACTGCGAGGCGTTTCACCAACAACGTTTAAGAAAGGTATAAAACGATGGCTGATACACAGCATACCCAAACTCGTCCTGAATTTACAGTTCAAAAAACATCTGGTAATCAAAAATCGATTGACCTGATCCAATCCGTGAAAACATCCGCTATGTATTCCTGGCAAAACTTATTGCCAGCTTGTGGCATTAATGTTCCGGCAAAGGGAAAGCATGGTGCTTGCCCTGTTTGCGGCGGTTCTGACCGTTTTCACTTTATAGATGATCACCATCATGGTAACTGGCATTGCCGCCAGTGTGATGCCCCGAACTACGGTGATGGACTGGATTTAGTGGCGAAAACCAATGGTATCTCGATTCTTGAAGCCGCAAAAATTGTTGCTAACGTGCAGGCATTGTCTTTACCGGAACTCAAGCTAGCCAGAGAAAGCATCTATCCAACACAATCCATTGCCAAAAGAGTCTCAACACTGATGATGCAGACTGTCGCTGGGCAATCTCCCTATTTAACTACAAAAGGGCTACATTGCCCTGATCAGCAATTGATTGAAGGTGGTTCGTTGTTATTACCGCTGACAACACTAAATAAAAAAATCACCGGGGCGCAGATCATCAAACCGAATGGCGAGAAAAAATTACTGTCTGGCAGTCAGAAGAAAGGTGCATTTATTGCCGTGTCAGAGCTGGAAGCTCAACCTGAGACAGTGATTATTACCGAAGGTTACGCCACAGCACTAACTGTTAACCAGCTTTATAAAGGCACAGTTCTAGCTGCAATAGATGCAGGCAATTTGTATTCTGTCGCAAAAACCGTCCGGGAACGCTGGCCAGACTCAAAAATCATTATTGCAGCCGATAATGACTGGCATAGCCCTATTGATCTGGATAAGAACGGTAAACCTCAAAAGAATATCGGCAAGATCTCAGCAGAAAAAGCCGCTCTTGCGGTTAATGGTTGGGTCACGTTGCCGCCTACAGAACACAAAGCCGATTGGGATGATTATCGCCAGCAACATGGTATTGAAGCAGCACAGAAGGCATTTTGTGAGAGTTTATTTCGGGTCAGGGAAACGATGAACAGTTATGCGATAGCAACCCATCATCATGGCAATATTGAAAGCATTTATCCAAATAGAAAAACAAAGCTGCCGCTGTCAATCGGCTCAGAAGGCTTTGATGCTCAATTAGATTACGTGGTTAAAGGTATTATTCCTGCATATTCCCTGTGCAGCATTTATGGCGCGAGCGGATCATATAAGAGTTTTCTGGCGAGTGCATGGGGTTGTCATATTGCTACAGGTAAGGCATGGGCAGGAAAACAGGTTGTGCAGGGTTCTGTACTGTATGTTGTGGGGGAAGGCGGGATCGGCGTACCTCGGCGTATCAAAGCATGGGAAATCGTCAACGGCCAGACGGTTGAAAATATGTATCTGATTAATACTCCGGTATTTCCGGCCTCGCCTGCTGAAGTACATGAGCTGGTGATTGCCGCCCAACAGGTTGAAGCCGAAACAGATCAACCGGTACGTCTGATTATTCTCGATACCCTCGCCCGCTGTTTTGGCGGGGCTGATGAAAATGATTCAAAAGATATGGGGGCGTTCGTTCGGGGCTGTGATGAGCTGAAAGCCAAAACAGGCGCCAGTATTCTCGTGGTTCATCATTCCGGCAAGGATGAAAGCAAAGGTGCAAGGGGTTCCAGTGCCTTTCGTGCATCGCTGGATGCTGAATATCGGATCAATCGAGAAGGAAAAAAAGGCGGTGCACTGGTTATCACCTGCACCAAAATGAAAGATGCCGAAGAACCGGAAATCAAAGCCTATGATATGCGCGTGGTTGAACTCTTTACCGATAAAGATGGAGAGGATATTACGTCACTGGCCTTGATTGACAGGCCGCGCGATCCAGTTGAAGCGGAAGAAATCGAGCATGTTTCTAATAAAAGCGATAATCACACGGCATTATGGCAGTGCATCCGGTCACGTACCGCCTTAAAAGAGCCTTGCAGTATCGCCCTAATCCGTGATGACTTAAAGGCAATAGGCGTGAATGTGAAGAATTTCAGCCGCTGGTTAACCAAATTAGAGCAAGATGGCCTAATTACCCGCAACGGGCAGGAACTTATGATTATTAACCAGAACAATAAAGATTAAAAAATGAGGAAAAAAGTGAGGAGTGGTGAGGAGAGCGATTTTACTGCTCACTGTATTCCTCACTTTCCTCACATATATAGAGAAAAAGTGAGGAACACCAATGATGTTGATTTTTCAGAATAAATATTTATCCATTCCTCACCTGTTTTTGCAGTGAGGAAAATAAAAAGTGAGGAGAAAAATGAGGCGCAGGTGAGGAAATAAGTTGTTTTCTTATAGCAGGCATTTTTCAGCTCTGCGTATTGCCGGGTTAATGGATTAGCCCGGTAATACGCAGAAGACAAGCGAAGCGCGTCAGGTATAATAACACTGCTCCTTATACGTCTGATGGGATTTCGGCCAAAATGATCAAAGTTCTCTAACATGGAGTCACTATATATATTGCCAAACTATATTAACAGGTGTTTTTAATAAGGATTCAATCTTCTCTATCACCAAAGATAATCCGACATCTGTATGAATAATATCTATTTTTCTGGTGTCAATTATCAAAGCAAAGCAACCAAATGCTCCCCAATTTTGATAATCTAATTCAAGAAGCGATACTTCGTACCCACAACACGGAATTGACCATCTGGTATAAATTGTTTCTGTTCTCGGTGAATTATCTCAAAGATAATCCATTTTGTCATACCACCACTTGGTAATATCACTTTTACAGCGTATACAGGAAGGAATTTCAAAATTTTCCATCCCGTTAAATAGTTCTACGTCTTCAGAAACATAAGATTCAACATCAAGAGAAGGCGGTATTTTAGCCAAAAAACGAGCATATTTCTTTTTATCTTTTATCTTTTATCTTTTATTTTTTGTTTTTTATCTGACTTTTTTATTGTTCGAAGAAAGCCTTCTGCTTTATTTATTGCTGACTGCTCTGGAATAAAACAAGGATCTTTAGGTACAAATAGTAAGTAGGAGTCACTCATATAATTTCTATTTATAATGGTCAATCATAGGATAATCAGCTAAGAGGCAACAGGCTCGAAGCTGATTGTTATATAAATAAAACTAAGCGCAAAATCCGCCTTGACTTGCAATCAACTTTGCACCACAAGCCGTATGCATACCTTCTAATGCAATGGGTTTTCCTTGATGCTTTAAGTTATCACTACCTTCTACAATAGGAAAAACGCCTTTGCATTTTGGGCACGTCACTAAGTCACCTTTGGCGGCAATAGGTACACCTTGATAGGCGTAACTATCAATAGCAGTAATGACTTTACCACCATGATCTGTTGCATCGTTTAATCTGACAACGGCTTTATCTGCCATAGTTATATCTCTGTCATTTAATCTTTATATATTTCAGCATATAAGGGCAGTAAACCTAAATCACGTAATGCAATTTCAATGTCATTTGAAAGATACTGATCTGCCTTATCCAAACAATTATAATCTCCTTTAGTAATTATAATTGTACCCGTACTTAGTGTTGTGGAAATAGGGATAAATTCAGCTCCGGTTTTCAATAGACTAGGATGTATTTCGAATTGAATAGGAAGATATAGCATCCAGCCAACAGGAGGGCGATCAGGAAAAACTGCTTCACCAACTTCATCACTACTACCATTAAAGCTGACAGAAAAAAGATTTAATGTATATTTTTCTGCTGCCGACTTTATAAAATCGGTGAGATTATCCTTTTTGTATATACCAAGGTAGTTTTCAGCATTAATGCGAATTGATGTGCATTCGTTATTCTTTGTTAAAAGAATGGACATGGAGTCATCTTCATTGCCATCCCATAATCCCTCAACGATGGGTAAATATTCTCCTATTAAATTTGAAGCATTTTGGTTTGTATATCCATCAACATCCATTATTTTGTTTTGTAAGGCTTCTTCTAGTGTTTCACCTTGAGCATATAAAGCTGTAATTTTCTTATCACATTTGTTTATTTCGCTAAGAAAAAAATGAAATGTGTCAATGATGGTTATCATTTCTTGTGTGACAATTTTCTTTATAACTATATGTATAGAAATTTCACTCATATAAATACCCTTTAATTAAATCATTGGAACGTGATAAACATCCATAATAAGACCGTCGCCTTTGAATATTTTATTAAAGTACATAAAACTGAGCCTTTCCATGAAGTACCATGCTAATTTATTAGGCGGAGTTGATTGCACTACAAAACTTTGTGTATGTGCTTGTTGTACTGTTCCTCTAACTCCAGAATAAAATTTTTTAAGGACTCCTTCAGAGATAAAGAATTGATCATATGCACCCTTAGTTTCTTGTAATAAACAAGACGGAGGTTGAAATCCATCGAATGATACTGTTGCATAGTCCCATTCTTGAACCCATCCTGGCCCGAACGGAGCTTTAGTAATGTAGACTTGATATTTTAAATTAATTGGGTCACCAAAATTTCTACTTTCATTTTTGGCTATTCCGGTACTAGCGGGGCAAGATTTACATTTCTCAGTTGAGCGAGACAACGAGCCTTCCTTTTCAATTTCTTCAATTCGAGATCTTGCTTTAGCTTTACCAATATTAATATCATTTTCTATTTCTTCTTCAGTACGTGTTTTCGGTTTTTTAGGTACAGGTGCAGGTTCCAGCTCTATATCATCTACTGTCGTACCTTTAGTACTTTCCATAACACCAATGCCCACTAATATTGCGGCACACCCGGCAATAGTCCATTCAAGGGCTGCGGCAATAGGAGGTATAGCAAAGATCATATTATTTTTTCCTTTTCATTAAGTTATCCAATGCCCTTAGGTAATCACGATATTGTTGTTCTGGATTATTACCTGCCTTTAGCATATTTTGAATTTCAGGCGAATCGTGATAATTGCGGTTAAACGCCACAAAATGGAGGTAAGAACGTATCAGTTTTTCCTCTTTAAACCCCATTGCGATTAAATCCAGATACGCTCCCTTTAGCCGTTTATGCAGACTCTGTTCACTTTCCCCTTCGACTAATTCAGGATGTTCCGTCTGAATCTTTTTTCGTACTTTTGTGATATACGCTTCATCTTCGGCATCAATAAACTTATTTACCTGTTCATTACTGAGTGTGATCATCATTGTGCTCCTTTCACAGAATAAAACTGACCATTCAGCCAATAATTCCATTCATCAATCGGTTGTGTGAATTTAGTGAACTGTTCCTGATTAAAAATATCCGGGATTTGATGCAGAATCCGGGGGTCATAAAAACGCAACAGCGCTGTTTTGCCACTTTCCAGTTGGATATTCAGATACGGTCCAAAATGACGGGTCAGGCTGTCCAGCGACAATGTGGAATAAATCCATGAAACGGCAGGAAAGGTTTTTTCCAGTTTTAGAAACTTTTCCACGGAGGCAGTGTTATCGGTTATGTCAAACAACCACGGCCCGGCGAAGGCGATTTCGGCATCAGGATGCCGGCGAAAAAGCGGGTTATTCAGCTCGGCAATGTAAGTGAATTCCTCATCAAAGAGGCGTTCATACTGTAAACCATCAATCAACGCATACCTTTTTATGTCTGGATGCGTGTTGTGATATTCCTGCCAGGCTTCTGGTGAAACTGAGATCATGATTGCCCCCTGATAACCATTGCGGAGCCACCTAATGCGGCTTTCATTAAGCAACTGATACAAATTTTCTCTAATGGTGCCGTTAAGACTGCCGCCGCCTGTGCAACATTGATGGGTTTTAGTTTATCCAGCATATCCGGCAGCTTGCCGCCCCAGCCTGAACCATTACCCGGCGCACCGCTGCCCATATTAATGGCTGCACTGCTGGTGATCCCGCCCGCATCAATTTTCAGAAAATGCCCGGCGGCCTGAATGGTCAGTTCCGCTCCGGCATCAATCACCACTTTGGCACCTGAACTGAGGTGAATTTCATTGCCGCTCTGGGTTAACAAAGCATCGTCAGCTTTGATATGAAGTTTTTGCCCGGTAGAGAGCGAAATATCATTGTTTGCCTGTACGCGGTATTCATTATCAACGCGTAAATGAGCGTCATTTTTAATATGATGAGTGCGGTTATGACCAATATTGTAGGTTTCGTCATTGAGAATTTGCGCGTTGATGTCTTTTTGCGCATGAATAAACACTTCCTCGCTGCCTTTGGCATCCTCAAAACGCAGTTCGTTAAAACCTTCGCCTTTATGGGTTTTGGTTTTAAAGGTGGTACGGGTTTTTGTGGCAGGTAAATCCAGCGGTGGACGGTTCAGGCCGTTGTAAACGCAACCGGTGACTATCGGACGGTCAATATCGCCGTTGAGATAGGAAACAATGACTTCCTGTCCGATGCGGGGAATGGCCATAAAGCCATAGCCGTTACCGTTCCAGCCCTGAGTAACACGTACCCAGCAGGAGGCGCTGTCATCGGCTTTGTCGTAACGGTTCCAGTGGAAATGCACTTTTATTGCACCGTCTTTGTTCACGAAGATTTCTTCGCCCTCCGGCCCGACCACTGTTGCGCTTTCATCACCATCAGCCTGTGGCTTGTAATGAAAGGGTGGCCGCCAGTCAACATAGCCATCGATAAAACTAAAATCGTTACTCAATGTTGTGCCATCGCCGCCATTATCTCCCAGCGCCTGTGGGCAACGACCATGATGACTGATACCGACAATCTGCCAGCGGGTATTGAGCGGGGCATGGGGATGCTTTTCGATTTCGAAGATTTTGCCCGGCATCAGTTTGATACAGTTACTGTTCCCGTTACCGCTTTGGGTTTGGTTTTTCAGCACTTCGTGACGGTATTTCACAAACGGTTTGCCTTCGGCTTCCTGCTGAAAACGCCCATAACTCTCGTAAATGGTATAGGGAGTCAGCGTACCCATTGCCTGATATTCCGGGCTGCTTTCCAGTTGATATACCTGAGAAAGTGGTCTGTCCGGGTTGTAATCCCGATGAATGCTGCGCTTCGGTGCCATTCCAACCCCCAGACGTACCTGATAAATGGTATCGGTGCCGTAGGCTGTTTCCGGCTGAGGCTGATATTGCAAGGGCAGGTTTGCTGTCATCCCTAAATGGCTGTCACTGAAAAACAGTTTTTCATCTTCAAACCAAAAACTGATCCCTTCTTCTGCGGCCAATCGGCAAAAAAACGCATAATCAGATTCCCTTTTCTGGGTGGTGTACTCCCGCTTTTGATGGGGATCTTCCAGTTGCGAATCAACCTGTACATGGTGCTTTTTCAGCAGCAGCTTCATGATATCCGGCACACTCTGGCGGTGATAAATGTGACTGTCCTGATTGAGCGTCAGCCGCCAGAGATGCGGGCGCACCGTGAAAGTGTACAGGGTCTTGTTACCATCGGTGCCACACCAGTCAGCATGGGAAATAATGCCGGTGATTTTGCGTTGCTCGGTTTCACCGTGGAAGACCTGCAATACGGCTTCCTGCATCAACAGTGCGGTTAAATCGATTTCCGGCTTCGGTTTAAAAGGATTATCGGGCAGAGATTGAACCAGCGTCAGGTTCAGGGTAAACAGGTCAGAAAGCCCTTCCCGCAGGGTAAAATCCGCTACGGCAAAGGTATCTTCAGACAAACTCCCTATCCGGCAAAGAAAACGTAATCCACTTTTTAGCATTATTCTCTCCTGTTTTTCATTTCCTATCGTTACATTTCACTGCGCAGGCCAAGCCGCTGCCGGAATGCCCATAGCAGGGTTCGCTCACCCTGCCGATAAATTTCCAGCTTAGTGAAATTATTCCGTACGACGAAACACGCCAGTAATTGGTCGATTATTCGGCAGAACTGATACATCACACCGTCATTTTCATAACAGTCCGGGTCAAGGCAGATACGCAGTTTGCTGCCATTAATGGGAACTCCTTCTCTGCTGTAATCAAGGCAGTGATCTGATAAGGCGTCAATATGAACAATACCGTTAATGTGCTGCTGCATCCGGCGGCTGAGCCTGCGGTCATGCCCGGCATAGCAGTCGTATAAACGCAGAAAACCTTTCAGTGATTTGGCATGGAAAAGCAAAAACGGGGGAATGTTTAAGAGGTTAATCAGCAACCAGTCCGAGTTACCCAGCACCATTGGCGGAAAATCGGAGGAAACCGGGGTGATATTACTCGCAGATAAATGGGCGGGCACGGATTCCTGCGTGAGCGTAATGTCACCGATAGCCAGTTTCATGGCCTGTTCATGATAGCCGATGAAGTCAGCACATACAGACTGGGGTGACAGGTTATTCGCCGCTTCTCCATCCATTCCGATGAAACGTATCCGGTTGTGAATACGCCCCAGCAAATCATCCGTGATCACCGACTGAAAATAAACGTTATCGGGTTCACCCGCCTCCAGCAGCCAGTCACTTCTGGCGTGATACTGGTCAATCGGCAGAAAATGACAGGATTTACCCCGCGGCGTACTGCCCTGAACCGCTTTTTCACCGGGTTGTTTTGCGGTTTGAATATTATTAACACGAAAAAGCCGTTCCGTTTCTGCCAGCGGCAACGGATAACACGCATTATCAGGTATCAGCGAAATGGGCTGACTGACCATCGGCACCAGATGTACCGCCGGAACACACCCCAACTGAAAGGCGTCGCCTAAATCATCAACCGGCAGCTCGCCTTGCAGACGAATAATCAGTTCACAGGTGCCATCGGGGTTTAACAGCAAATGCTGTTGCTCATTGATATCCAGCGTCATGAAATTGAACACATGAGGCAGGCAATAATATTCGGTTATCTGTTGCAGATGAGCAAAAAGCATGCTTTCCGTGGGTAACAGGGTCTGCTGTAAATTCTCAGGCCAGCCCAGAAAATCACTGTCCCGGAGTCTTTTTTCGCCCTCTGCCGTACGAAGATAAACCTCCTCAATGTGCATATCCAGCCACAAACTTAATTGCGCCGCCCGGTTTTTATCCGTCCCCAGAAAAAAAGGCAGTTTTCCACCTGACCAGCTTAATACCTCGTTACCGGTCTGGCGCAGCGTCAGAACAATGTCGCTGTATTCACGGGTTTTCTGGATTTTTTTATCCAGCACAATGAACGGTTCGATATGCAGGGGACGGCAGGTATGAAAGGGAAAATGCTGTTCTCCCACAGCGGCAGTCACCGGGGCGTCTTTCGGAATATCGACTGCGCCCTGATGAATATCCTGATGAGGCGTAAACTGGATTACCGTGGCGGGCGGAACGGGGCGCAGGGGATGAGGCCAGATACGACCCAGCATTTCATGGGTGATTTGTGGAATGCTGTCTTCGATGGTGCTGCGCACATTGGACGTTAATAACGCAAAACCTTCTATCAGGCGTTGAATATCAGGGTCATTGGGATTTTCCAGAAATTCAGCTAACTGCGGGTTTTCGGCGGCAATCTGTTTCATCAATTCGCGCAGGTAGGCTAACTCTTGCAGGTACAGCGATTCTTTCCGATTTTTCATTCTGCTCTTTCCTTGCTCAGATATTCAACTGAATAATCTATCGGCATTTAATTGAAAACGTTTATGAATAATAAAGAAATCAGGATTAAATAAGCCATTATAGGGAATTTAACGTTAATTAAATTAACAAATTTTGATTTTTGTCTTACATAACAAAATTCTTTTTAAAACAGGGAAAATACGCCTTTGACCCTGTCCGGCTAAACCGTTAATATCTTTTCTACAAAAAATGATCTGGCGCCTGAAAGGATCAGCGTAAAGCGGCGAAATAAAACTCCTGTAGCCTGAAAGGGAGTGCATGTGATGCGGTACATCTGCTCACCTTTGGAAGCAGATATTGTCAGGACACCTAACCCCTCGTCTGGCAATGAAGGTCTCTTAAACTAAAAATACGCCCAAAAGGTGTTTTATCTTGTTACTGAAGTGTATTGAACGTGGGTTCATACACTGACTTTTCAAAGCAGGATAAATCCTATTTATTTTCAATGAACAACAGAATGGCTTTTGTGCCTCCGTTCATACTGTTATCTATCCCTGTTTGAATTATTCAATAGGCAATTTTTCCACAGCTAAACCATTAACGTATGACTATCCGTTTGACACTGAATTTGGCGGCATTTGCTGTGCCTGCGGGCATTTCAACGCTTGCACGGCCTTTGCTGATTATTCGGAAACTCAAGGCGTCACTTTTTGCGGATTTATCGCTGAAAGTGACGCCGCAGCCAAAGAACCACGCAACTCTGACAGGCTCTAGCCTGCTTCACCATTCAGTGAATCTGACACTGCATTTTTAGATTTAAAAAGGAGAACTTGACGATATCGAGGCTGGCTTTTTAGCCGGTGGGGATGACCTGTTAACACAGGCGGCAGTACAGCGTACTCAACCGATACCCCGCAATACCTCAACCTGCGTTCACTCTGGCGCACAGATATCGATCAAAGGCAAGACAGGTATTTTCTGTTTTGCCAGAACGGTCGCGCGCCAGAGATTGTAGGTTGTCAGGTATAAGCATGGAGGAAGCCAGTGAGCCGATTGATTAAAGAATTAAAGTTTTTTGCACGTCAGAGTGGTGGCAGCCATAAGACCTGCCATGATCGTATTCGGATTGCGGGGCGTTTGGGGGCGTTGTTACTGAGCCTGAATATTCAGGTCAAAAGCCTCAAAAATTTGAAAGCTAAGCATGTGGAGCATTACGTTGATGCCCGTTTATCTCAGGGGATCGCCAAACGAACGGTGCAAAATGAAATGTCCGCACTACGTAATATCTTCCGCATGGCAGGCCGGGAAAAACTGGGAACCTCGCCACGTTTGAGCAATCTGGCATTGGGAATAAGCGGCACCAGCCGCGCCGGAACAAAACAGGCGATCCCTGATGCCGCGTTTCAGGTTATTTATCAGAAAGCGCTTGAACGTGATGCTGGATTTGCCGTCACACTGAAACTCGCCCGATTGCTGGGGTTACGTTCTCAGGAAGCAGTACAATGCAGTGCATCATTGAAAAGCTGGCGAAAACAGTTAGAACAGCCAGAACCGAAACTGCATGTTGTTTTCGGTACAAAAGGCGGACGACCACGGCAAACCCGCGTATTGGATGTTGCAGCGGTAAAAGAAGCTGTTGAGCAGGCCATTACTATCGCAGAGCAACGTGGTGGCAGATTGATTGATAAACCGGAACTCAGGCAAGCTATGAACTACTGGCGAACACACACCACAAAGATTGGTTTAACAGGTCGCCACTCTCCTCATAGTTTGCGCTATGCGTGGGCGCAGGATGCACTGAACTTTTACCAACAATATGGTTTTAGCCGTCAGGAAGCAAGAGCGCTGTTTTCAATGGATTTGGGGCATGGCGATGGTCGTGGGCGTTATGTCGAACGGGTTTATAACCGTTAAACTTAGTCGTTCGGTTATTGTGTTAGGTAAAACAATTAGTTAAAGTATTCCCGCCATTGGCAAAATCCGATGGACAGGGCTTCGCATCCCTGAAAACACTCCACTGGTAGGATGTTTCTCTACCAGTGCGTCTGCTATCACCCTTTCAATGGTGATTCAGGCAGGGGAGGCTTCGGTCTCGCCGGTTGAGTGTTTCCGGTAATGCGAACCTTGCTTGAATCGCCACCATCAATTTTAATTAATGGAAAGGGGTAGCAGGAATGTATAACAACAATGTTCAAAATGACTGGCATCAGGCCGATATCATCGCTGCACTTCGTAAACGCGGAACAACCTTAGCAGCCCTCTCCCGTGAAGCGGGACTCAGTTCATCGACACTCGCGAATGCACTCAGCAGGTAGTGGCCTAAAGGTGAATGGATAATCGCTAACTATCTTGAAATCCATCCCTCAGAAATCTGGCCGAGCCGTTACTTTGATCGGCGTGGTCAGTTGATTGAACGTAAGATTCGCAGTAAACCACAGGAATAATCCGCTTTAATTTGTGATCGATGTCGTAAAAATGAATATTTTTTATCTCAAGCCCTGAGCGTAAAATGGCAGCCAAATCTGACCATTTTTAACCTTCACGGCTTTTTTGCTTTAAGATGGTATGTAAAACACACAATAAACAATATAAATAAGCTAAATCAGTCAGATAGTAAAACTAAAGTAAGCAAAGATATCTAGGGGCATTAAAAGGGGCATAAAACAAATTACTTAAAATAAATTAAGTATATTCAATTTGTTATTGAAATATTCCATTCCCAGAATAGAAACACCATTTAATGCCAGTAAGCCACTTATTTGAAAAGGGATGCGTCTCACCATATTTTGAATTTCTTCTTTCCTTAATTTTCTTCTCTAATTAAGCCTTAACCTTACAGATCTCCTGGTTTACGGGGAGGATTACGACCTGATGTATTGGTAGTATTACTGCGAATAGTAGTACTGCGAATTTCCTGCCCAAAAATATCAACATGTGCCTGAAATGGTGGGAACGGCAGGGTAATATCATGTTTGCGGAATTCCTGCAAAATATACTGATGCACTTCATGGCGGGCAGGCATACGGTGCCCCATTTCTGCGGCATACGCACGCAGTTCATAGATCTGAATCCCTTGTTGCAGGTCAACCAGATAGACTTCGGGTATCGGGTTATCGAGAATTAACGGGCATCGCCTGGCGGCAGTCATTAATATATCAGTTGCTTTCGCGGACTCTGTTTCCACGGGTACAGGAATAGTCAAGACAATACGGGTAATTGTATCTGACAATGACCAGTTGATAAATTGCTCAGTAATAAATGCTTTGTTAGGAACGATAATCTCTTTTCTGTCCCAATCGGACAGAGTGGTTGCCCGTGTGTTGATTTTCGTGATACTACCAGTCAAACCACGAATGGTCACAGTATCGCCAATGCGGATTGGTTTTTCGAACAAGATCATCAGGCCAGAAATAATATTGGCAAAAATTTCCTGTAATCCAAAACCAAGCCCAACCCCCATTGCTGCAATCAGCCATTGTAGTTTCGACCATTCAATGCCTATTAGTGAGAAACCGACAATCCCACCGATCAGGGTAATACCGTATTTGGTTAATGTTGTGATGGCATAACCTGTGCCCGGTGTTAGTTCCAAGTGCTGTAACAATGCCAGCTCAAGTAGTGCAGGGAGGTTGCGGATAAGCTGCGCAGTGATCACAATAACCAGGATCGCAATCAGAACGGAACCCATTGTTATTGGCTGAACGGTATCAACACCGTTGATGGTTGTGGTGACATCCCATAGCCGGATGTTTTCGAGGAAAGAGAAAGCAGAATGTAATTCTGACCACAGCAGGATTAATGAAACCAGCGCGATCATGGTCAGGATAGAACGCATCAATCCCAGGGACTGGGCGCTGATTGCATCTAAATCGATAACCGGTTCTTCTATTTCGATGGATCCTTCAACGCTGCTGTTGATATTGGAGGAGTCTTCTTCATTTTTGGCACGTTGGGCAAGGATATCGGCACGACGCTGCTTCGCTCTTTCGAACGCAATTTTACGACGTTGGATTAACATCCATCGACGAGTAATGTGGTAGATGACCAACAGGGAGAACCAGATGGCAACCGAAGTTTCTAGCCGAGCCAATAATGCTTGTGACGTTTGCAGGTAGCCGAGTACGGATGCCAGAGCAGCCAGAATGGGGGCAGAGAGTAGTATCCACCACAACACAGAGCTTATGATGTTTTCACCTGAACCGTGTTTGTCCATGTACAGTGGAATACCTGCGCGTTTTAGCGTAATGGTAACCAAGCTCAGGGAAACACAAAGCATCAGGAAGCATAATCTGCCGAGTGTCGCGGCAAACTCACGCTCACTGTAATTGTTGAATGTGATAAGTGCCATCATGAGGGGGACAATCAGGAATATCGATAAACGATAAAACCGCATTGCCCGTTTTACCCGTTCTTCTGGCCAACGGAAATGAGCGATGAATAGACCATTAGGATGGGCAAATGCTGCACTGAGCATGAAAATCCACATGACAGGCGTTGTTTCACTGACCCCGTTGCCAATTGCTGTCGCCATTGGGTATTGCCACGCATTTTTCAAGCCGTAGCCAATCGCTGACCAAAGCATCGGCAGGGGGAGTGCCGCGATAACAGACCAGAATACTGTACGCAGAGTAAGGGTGAAGTGATCTTGTGTCACTTTGCCAATACGGTTGCTGGAACGTTCAAGGAAAGCATGATATTGGCGATGTGAACTGATGCTGAAAATCACCAGCAATAGTGTCCCTAGCAAATAAAGCAGAGTGTCCTGCGTGGTCAGCATAACGTGAATGGCAATGCCCAATTGGGAGAATGTGTCCAGAGAGAGCAGACGGGTCAGATCCTTGACTACCCGTAGTGGGTAATCCAGGGAAATAGGATCGACATCTGCAACCCAAAACAGATAACGGTGAGTTGCATCTTTAACTTCTTTCAAAGCATCATTTAATTGGCTGGTGGAGACTTTGAGTTTTGTCAGCTCCAATATTTCGCTGTCATAACCTGAAAGCAGAGAATTCAGTAACTCTTTTCTGGTACGGATAAGGGAATCATAAACCTGTTTTTGTGCCGGGGTCAGATTATTATATGCAACGGGAGTTTGCCCGATTTCCCGTTGAGAGTTTTCCAGCATTTCTTCATATTTCAGCCTTTCGACCCGTAATTCCACTATGCTTCGGTCAAGTTGTTGGGATTTCGGAACATCCGGGATGTGGGTTAACTGGGTTCTTAAAGCTGCCCCTAGTGCTGTTGAATCACCTAACCATTGCGCCTGTTCACGAATGGTATTGAGTGTCTGGCGTACCCGTAAAATATCATCGGCTGCTTTGCGTTGTTGTGAGCCAATGGAATCCATACGTTGGGTTTGCTGGTTAAGCATTTGTGACAGATGGCGGTTTTGCTGAAGTTCATCCAATAAAAATTGCGGCAGTTTCCCTCCATTCTGTCCCGCCAGCATTTCAGTATGTTCAAGGGCTGACTCTGCTTTTTGTTGCCGCTGAGCGTTTAATTGACTGCGCAATTGCTGGAGTTGTTGATCTAGCCGTTGATAGCGTTTTTTAAATAATTCTGCCCGTAAGCGGGCAATTTCCTGTCGATTATTAGCAGAAAGTTGTGCCATCTCCAATTCATTAGTCACCGCTTTGCGGGCATTCACTTCTGCTTGTGCAAGGGTTAATTGGGCTTCACCCAACAGCGTAGGAGAAGGACTCAATGATTGAAGCCGGGAAGTTGCCTCGGTTAACATGCGTCTTGCTTCAGCTTGTTGTTGAGGTAAGAGGTTGACAGAGTCACTGATTTCCCGGATTTTATCCTGTTCTTGTTGTAATTGCCGTTCTTGCTCCAGTAACTGGCTGCTGAGCTGGATAATTTGCTGCTCTAAGCTGCTGATTGGCTGGTTAGCCGCAATAGTAGGAGGAGGCTCACTTGCAGCCAGAATTTTTTGGCGCAACTCTTTAATGATTTTAGGAAAATCATCAATGGCTTGTTGATATTTCTCAATTCTTTCCTTAGAGGACTTGGTATCATTAACCCAGTTGACAGCCCCTTGAAATGCTTGCGCAACCTCCGCATCCTGTGGATTTTTACTGCCTTCAACCTGCTTTAGATTTTGTTTCAGTTGATTTTCATCTAACTGTATTGTGGAAGCAAAAGCCAGATTCGCAATTAACAGGCTAAGAAGTAAGCTGATAATCAGGCGCACAATAAGGGGCTCCTTGGTAATAAATTAACTAGCGTTATTTTGATTCATGGAAACATCAGCGTGCTCAGTCTGTTCTCCCTCTTTGATGAGAGTTTGGGAGATAGTTTGTGCCAGCAAGTCACCCATCTGGGTTTGTGTACCACTGTATAAATTATTAGCAAACTGAATCTGATTAGGAGCAAACAGGTTGATCACGGTTGAACCAAGTTTGAAACGACCCATTTCTTCTCCTTTTTTGAGGGAAACGGCACCTTCTTCACCTTCTGCTGGATAAGTCCAGCGTTTGATAATGCCTTCACGTGGAGGCGTCACACAGCCACTCCAGACGGTTTCTATGCTACCTACAATAGTTGCACCGACCAAAATTTGTGCCATTGGGCCGAAGGCAGTATCAAACAGGCAGATAACCCGCTCATTGCGTGCAAACAGATTAGGGACATTTGTGGCAGTCAATGGATTGACGGAAAACAGATCTCCCGGAACATAAATCATCTCTTTCAGTACGCCGTCACATGGCATATGGACACGGTGATAATCTTTTGGTGACAAGTAAATCGTGACAAACTGACCATTGCGGAATTGCTCGGCAAGCGGGTATTGACCAGCCAACAATGCTTCTACAGTGTAGTAGTGGCCTTTTGCCTGAATAATTTGTTCTTCCCGGATAGCCCCTAACTGGCTGATAGCGCCGTCTGCGGGAAGAGCCAGTTGGTGAGCTTCATTAACAATAGGACGAATACCCTCTTTTAATGGGCGGACAAAAAACTCATTGAAGGTTGAATAAGCTTTAAAAGAAGACGCTTGGGCTTCATTCATATTGACTTTATAAACCTTGGCAAAAGCCTGAATGGCAAGTTGTGTTAACCAACCCGCCTTTTTATTCGCAAACCAACCTGCTAAGTGAGTAATACATTGCTTTGGCAGTAAATATTGTAGTCTGATTTTAATATTGTCTAGCACATTAACCTCTTGGATTTTTTATACCCGTCTTTCAAGTTCGCAGTCTGAAATTTATAGGGTATATGGGTAAATTGGGCAAAAGTCAGCTATTGTACTTGCCCTTATGTTGAATGTCAGGGCAACGTATTGCTAATTATTGTGTCTCATTTTTGAGCTTCAGTGAAATTTTTGCGTGGCTTTACCTGAGCCATACTTTCTAGTATGCGGTGGTAATTTTCAAAACGCTCTTCCGCGATAGACCCTAGTTCCAGAGCTTCCCGTAAAGCACAGCCAGGATCATCCAGATGCTTACAATCACGGAATTTACATCCACCAAGATAATCACGGAATTCAATGAAACCTTGTGCGACCTGTTCTGGTGTCAGGTGCCACAACCCAAATTCCCGGACACCGGGGGAGTCGATGACATCTCCTCCCTGTGGAAAATGATAGAGGCGTGCTGTTGTTGTTGTATGTTGACCAAGGCCGGAATTGTCCGAGACTTCATTGACCAGAATCTCTTTTTCGCTATCCGGGAGCAGGGTGTTAAGCAGGCTGGATTTCCCGACTCCGGATTGACCAGCGAAGATACTGATTTTATCAGCCAGTAAGTTAATCAGTTCTGGTATACCTTCTTCTGTATAGCGGGAGACTTCCAGTACCCGATAGCCGATATGACGGTAAATATCCATGACACTGTTGACCCATTCACGGTTTTCTTCATCCAATAGATCAATTTTATTGAGCACAATCAAAGGTTCAATATTGAGTGTTTCACACGCAACCAGATAGCGATCGATAATATTCAGTGAGAGTTCAGGCAATATGGCAGAAACAATCACAATTTGGTTGATATTAGCTGCAATGGGTTTAATGCCATCGTAATAATCGGGGCGGGTGAGGACGGAAGAGCGTTCATGTACCGCTTCGACAATCCCATTGATCTTCACATCAGACTGAAGTTGTAATGCGGGTCGCCATACGACACGGTCACCGGTTACCAGTGATCGGATTGTCCTGCGGATATTACAGCGTTGTATGGAGCCGTCTGTGGCTTCAATGTCTGCATGTTGGCCGAATCGACTGATAACCAGCCCTTCTTGTGGCTCACCAAGCTGGCTGTCATCCAGTTCTGGTTTTTGGGCACCAGTCCTGTTGAGCGGCTGTTTCAGCCTGCGCTGGTGATTGGCCTGCACACGGCGTTGCTGCCCTTTGGAGAGTTTACTTTTAGCCACCGAACCTCACTTATTTCATCTATCTTGCTGATTATCGCTGTGGGTGATCAAAAACGTTATGATACACCTCTGATACAGATTACCTGTTTTGAAGGAACCTAGGATATATCATGTCAAAAAGTGAGAACAATCTTATCTGGATAGATTTAGAGATGACGGGCTTAGATCCAGAGCGTGATCGCATAATTGAAATTGCGACGATCGTTACCGATTCAGAGCTGAATATCCTCGCGGAGGGACCAGTTATCGCAGTACATCAGTCAGATGAACAACTGGCCCTGATGGATGACTGGAACGTTCGAACGCATACCGCCAGCGGGTTAGTGGAACGTGTAAAGCAGAGTTCATTTGATGAGGTTCAGGCTGAAAAAGCAACGATTGCTTTTCTGGAGCAATGGGTGCCGGCAGGAAAATCACCTATCTGTGGTAACAGCATAGGTCAAGATCGCCGTTTCTTGTTCCGTTATATGCCTGAACTGGAAAAATATTTTCACTATCGTTATTTGGATGTGAGTACGCTTAAAGAGCTGGCGCGTCGTTGGAAACCTGAATTGCTGGCCGGATTAAGTAAGAAGAATTCCCATCAGGCATTGGATGATATCCGGGAATCAATTGCTGAACTGGTTTATTACCGCGAGCATTTTATCCAAAAGTAAAGGGCGAACCGATATAAGGATTGATTGTACATAAATTTATCTCTGAGTTGATGGTTAAGCGGATAATTTGCTGGTTTAACCATCAATCAGAGAAAAAATGCAAATTTTTATGTTTTGGGTCTTGCCAGAAGAAGAATTCTTCGTATAATGCGCTCCCCGTACCGATGAAGAATTTCGAAAGTACAGCACATCAAAATTAAGCGGGAATAGCTCAGTTGGTAGAGCACAACCTTGCCAAGGTTGGGGTCGCGAGTTCGAGTCTCGTTTCCCGCTCCAAATTCAGGACGGTGGATTTCATAATAGTCTGCAAGTCACATAGAAAAAGCGCCTTTCGGCGCTTTTTTTGTAATTTCAGCCTGTCCAATCCATAAGGATTGATGTTGACCGATGTTCGCTCCCTCTGCTAAGTTAAATCCAACTTGGTATAATCACCTATAGAAATAAATATTGCTAAAACTCTCCAGGCTGAGAATAAGCGTATTATTTTATAGAAACGTTTTCCATATCCAGTTTTCTGCACAGCTTCTCCAACCTGTCCCTAGTCCTTTTTAGGGACATTTGTCCATTAAATTAAGAGGATAGTACAGAATGAACTCTGATGTCATTGTTGTAGGATCTGGTGCTATTGCAGGCTCACTTGCTTATGAACTTATCAGTCGCCGATTGAAAGTATGCAGGGTGGGAAGTCTTGATCGTAGCAATGCTGCGTCAAGAGCTGCAGGAGCAATGAATGGTTGTTTTGGTGAGGTAACAAGCGGTCTTATTGCGAGTGACTATGGGAAGTTGAAACTCAAAATGGATCGTGTCGCGAAAGATCGTTGGTCAGCATGGACACAGCGTTTGGCCGCTTCTTCAGGGGATACTCGTCCTTTGTTTACGGCAAAAGGGACGCATGTCATTCTCAATACCGCAGGTATGGCCGAAGTTGATAGTGTTAACTATGATGCTATAGAGCGTACGCTTCGTGAGCACAATGAACCTTATGAAGTTGTTGATCCAGAATTGATTAAGGGAATGAAAGCGAACAACTTAATGCGCTCACTTAAAGGGCTTTATATTTCAGAGGAACACGCTCTTAATTCCCATATATTGCTTGAAATGTTGGATTCTGCCTTTTTCAAGGAAGGGGGAGAGATAGTCGATAACAATGTTAAGCGCATTCTCACAGAAAACGGTGGTGTAACGGGTGTTGAAACGGTTGATGGCAGGCGTCTTACCGCAGACAAAGTGATTATTGCAGCAGGTGTACAGTCGCTTGATGTATTATCAGACCAATCCGCTAGTGCAGAAAATTCCCCCACTCTTTTCAGGCTATGGAGTGTCTGTTTTACTCAAACTCAAAAATGCTGATGCACTACCAACCTCGGTTATTCGGACTCCGAATCGTGCGTTTGCTTGTGGTCTACATTGTGTGCCGCGTGGTGATGGTGTTCTTTACGTTGGTGCAACCAACCTTGTGAAAAACCAACCTCACATGTATGGGTCAATTGCCACCGTCCAGTTCCTTTTGGAGTGCGCTTATAATCAGATAAACATTGATTTGTATGAATCAGAGATAATTGCAATTCAGGTTGGTAATCGGCCTATCTCCGCAGATGGTTTTCCATTGATTGGCGAGTGTGGCATTAATGGGGTATGGCTTGTGACTGGCACTTACCGGGACGGTCTGCACCAATCCCCGCTTTTAGCCGACTATGTTGCAAATGAAATAATGGGATTACCGAATCAGGAAATTGATTTAAAAGACTTTAACCCTATTCGTCCACCTTTAATTGGGTTTGAGCGGGATATGGCTGTTTTGGAGGCGGCAAAACAAACGGTAGCGATGGGTTATGAAAATATGTGGAATATCAAACCAGGATGGGAACGCCTCATCAACGAAGGTTTACTCTGTGAGTATCGGGCACAGGCTGAATTGATCGATAAAACCTTTACACCCCCTCCTGAATTGATTGCATTCTCTTGCCGTGAAAAGCAGATAACACAGCGATTACGTGCTTACTACAATTGTTGGAAATAATAAATTTACTGAAAAAGATAAAACTGTTGGACATCACGGTTATTAGTGATGTCCATGTGTATCGTTATACCGCTTTTTCCAGCTCTTTTAGCAAAACTGCCTTGCGTTCCTGCATATTTCTTATCGCTTTTTGTTTCACATGCCCGAAACCTCGTACCTGATCAGGCAGAGTCGCAATTTGTTGACAAATTGCCAGGTTATTGCGATCCAATTTTTCCAGTAGGAAATCGATTAATCGCTCATATTCGAGTAGTAAACTTCTTTCCTGTTTACGCTCTTCTTGATAGCCGAAAATATCAAAAATTGTACCGCGAAATAGTTTACATGCTGCAAGAAAGTGAAAAACAGGAATGATCCATGCGCCATACTCCTGTTTGCCTCGCTCACCTGTTCGGGGATCTTTGCGATTGAAAAAAGGAAGGCTCAGATGAAAGCGGATCTTACCTGCGTTATCAAATTGTGAACGAAGTTTATCAAAGAACCCTGTTTTGACGTAGAGACGGGCAATTTCATATTCATCTTTATATGCCATTAGCTTAAACAAATTTTCAGCAATAGATTTGGTCAGGTCTTCTGCATCAATTTGTTGAGCAACTTGTTGGACTTGTGCAACACGGCTCAAATAGCGGAGTGCATATTTTTCATTCTGGTAATCAACCAGAAGTCTATATCTATGCAAAATAAGATCATCCAACGTCTCGATAGTCTGTTTCGGTTTAACATGCAGAAAATTATTCAGAAGTTCGGGCTGTTCAGCAGCAATGCGGCCGAGATTGAAGGCGCGTTGTGCATTATTTGTAATGTTATCTGTTGGATGGGACATTTTCTGAATGGCGCTTTCTATAGAGGATAGTTTGATTGGGATCTGACCAAGTTGCCAGGCATAACCAATTAAGACGATATTAGTTTGATTTCTGTCACCGACCAAATCTGCGGCAATTTGCTCTGTGTCAACAGATCGCAGTGTCTGGCAATGTTGGTGGAGAGTATCCAGCATTTTGGTATGATCCAATTTCAGCATGGGATTTCTCAGCATAGTGCCGATTGGCGTCTTGTGGGTATTAAGTACGCAGTTAGTTCCTGTTTTCGACATCACTTCTAGTGAGTTTTGCCCTGTTGCAGCAACTAAATCAGCAGCAAGGACGAGATTGGCGCGTCCCCGGTCAATTCTGACCTGATGTAGTTTATTGATATCCCGACAGAATCGAATATGAGTGATTGCTTCTCCGCCTTTTTGGGCAAAACCAGTAAAATCAAGCAAGCTGACGGCGTAGTTTTCTATTTCGGCAGCGATACCAAGCAGGTGACCGGCGGTGATAATACCAGTACCACCTACACCAACGAATAGGATTTCATAAGGAATGTCTGTGGAGTTTAAGACTGGTTGGGGGAGTTTATTCACTAGCTTATCAAGCTGTTTCTGTGGAAATATCTTGCTGGTGTCTTGGCGAGGTTCCGCGTTTTCTATAGTGATAAAGCTAGGACAAAAACCTTTCAGACAGGAGAGATCTGAATTACAAACATGCTGATCTATCGCGCGTCTAGTGCCCAGAGATGTCTCGGTTGGGATCACTGCAAGGCAATTGGATTGTATCTGGCAATCACCACATCCTTCACAGACGAACTCGTTAATTACTGCTCGTTTTGTCGCTTTCGGTACTAATCCTCTTTTTCTCTTACGTCGTAATTCTGTTGCACAGGTTTGATCATAAATAATGACCGTTACCCCATCAGTGTCTCGAAAGCGTTTCTGTATATCTTCGAGATAATCCCGTTGATAAGCCTTCACTTTGGCAGGAAGGCTGTTTTTACCTTTATATTTATCAGGCTCATCAGTCACAATTGCAACATACTTCACACCTTCAGCCAGCATTAAAGACGCGATCTGCGTTATGGTAATATTTCCATCCAGTGGTTGCCCGCCTGTCATTGCTACTGCCTCATTAAACAGCAGCTTATAAGTAATGTGGCTTCCCGCAGCGACTGCCTGACGAATAGCTAAATGCCCGGAATGGAAGTAAGTGCCATCCCCCAGATTTTGAAAGACATGAGAACGATTAATAAAGCGGGAATGGCCTACCCAATCGGCACCTTCGGCTCCCATGGGTGTTAGGCCGTAACCTGTATCGCGATCCATCCATGCGGCCATGATATGACATCCAATGCCGATTTGAGCCTGACTGCCCTCTGGTAAACGGGTCGAAGTGCTGTGAGGACATCCCGCACAGAAATAGGGAGTACGTTTGGGAAGCGTAATATCGTGTAATGCAGCTTGAGTTGACCATTCCAAAGGAACAGAGAGAAATAAATTGAATTTCTTCAGCCATCCTGCAAGCAGTGGAGCAAGTCGTGAAGGACGTAGCTCTGTGTCTGTGGGCACAAATTTTTGTCCAAGATGATTATGCTTACCTATCAGGTTGATATGTTGTGGCAAATTAATGAGATGCCGTGCGAGTAGCATTTCGACTACAGAGTTTTTTTCTTCAATGACAAAAATATCAGTAACTTGTGATGCGATCTCGCTGAGAAGTGGAGATAAAGGATAAACCAGACGTACATGGACAAAAGCAATACCGTGTTTTGCTAATTCAGAAGGAGGTAAGCCTCCGGCACGCAGGGCTTCTAAAACATCCCGATGGGCTTTGCCGACAGTCACTAATAAAGCTTGTGGATGTGAACATGGAGCAATGAGTTGATCAATTGGATTAAGTTTGGCGAAGTCTTGAACAGCTTTAAGTTTATAAGCTAAACGCTGTTCTATTTGAGGGCTGGGGAGGTCAGGCCAACGCCAATGAAGCCCACTTGGGCCGGGATCAACTTGAGGTATTTCATATTCAGGAAAAGGTTTACGCTCCCTGATAGCACAACTTTCCACGACTTCACTGATGGCTTTAAAGCCAATCCAAGCCCCACTTAACCGGGATGCAGCCCAGCCCCATAATCCCACGTCATGATAATCAGAAACGGAGGCCGGGTGTAAGATTGGCATGTTCCATGCCATCAAAGCGAGATCAGATTGATGAGACATGGAAGAAGACACACAGCCATGATCATCACCAAGAATAACCAGCACACCACCATTGGGGGAAGAGCCATAGGCATTGCCATGCCTGAGTGCATCCCCGGAACGGTCTACTCCCGGCCCTTTGCCGTACCACATGCCAAAAACACCACTGACATTGCGATCAGGGTCAGATTCAACTTTTTGAGTACCATAAATCGCAGTAGCCGCAAGATCTTCATTGACTGCGGGCTGAAAATGAATATTGGCTTGAGCCAGTTTTTTACTGTTCTGCCATAATGTCTGATCTAAACGGGCTAACGGTGAGCCCCGATATCCTGAAACAAATCCTGCTGTATTAAGATGACGACTTCTATCCAGCTCAGCCTGAGCTAGGAGAAGCTCAATGAGAGCATCTGTGCCAGTAACAAATTTAGGTGGATAATATTGAGTCATATGTTCGGGCCTTACTGAAGGGCAATCACCGTGTATAAGATACGACTAAAAAATGGTTCTAATCTATTTCCAGCAAATTATTCCGACAAGTACAAATCTTATTAGGGGGATAGTTGTATATATAATGTTAAATTTTAAATATCCCTTCACTTATCAAATTGCAACCTTGTTGGATGTCTTTTAAGCGTTCAGTCTTGATGTGCGAGTAAATAGCTTGCCATCTTTATTGAAGGCGTTCATAATGGCGTCCGTTCTTGAGGTGCGGGAATAGCTCAGTTGGTAGAGCACAACCTTGCCAAGGTTGGGGTCGCGAGTTCGAGTCTCGTTTCCCGCTCCAAATCATGTATCCTTTCTTTAGTCGTTCTCACCTAGTTTAATTCTAAACTTAATATAATAGGCAAAGTAATAACAGCAGTAATTGTTTGTAGCGTGATGATCGCTGACATCAATTGGCTGTCTCCATTTAGCTGTCGGGTTAAGATATAGGCCGTTGGTGCTGTCGGTATTGCGAAAAATAGGATCAGTAAATTGAGTTCTAATATATTGAGATGAAAAAGAAAACCAATAATCCCGGCAATGAATGGCATTAATAATAATCTGGATAGACTATTGATAATAATTGAATTTTTATCAGATCTTAACGTTGATGGTTGTAAAGATGCACCGATACAAATCAATCCCAATGGAAGGCTTGCACTTGCCAGAATTTTTAAAAATTGCCCTGAACCGTAAGGTAGGCCAATTTTGGACAGGTTGAATGATATCCCGATGAAGCAAGCTATGATCAAGGGATTTTTAATAATAACCATCACGAATTGTTTAATAGATAAAGTATTTTTGTTTGGTGTTAATGCTAAAATAGAAACTGTATTGCAAAGGGGTACTAAGATAGCGAGTATCAGTGAAGCAACAGCGATCCCATGAGTACCAAATATATCTATTGTGATAGCTAATCCGAGATAAGTGTTGAAACGTAATGTCCCTTGTACATAGACACCAAAACGTTGGGTTGGCCATTGGAATAAATATCTTAAAAAAATTAATATAACATAGCCAATACTAATTACAGTGAGAATTGCCCAAACTAACCTTGATAATTGTGGGTTATCCAAAGAAGCGGTAGCCAGACTATTTATTAATAATGCAGGAAATAGTAAGAAGTAATTGAGTTTTTCTGCTCCCTGCCAAAATAAAGTACTAAACATCGCATTACGTTTTAGAATAAATCCTAATAATATCAGGGCAAACAAAGGCCAGAGAATGATGAAGATCTGATTCATATATTTTATTATCTTGAATAATAGATTATTCTGCCTTGAGTGTTATTTTTTTATCTCTTTATTGGTCATCACAATACCTGTAATAATAAAAATACCACCGATAGATATAGGTATAGTGAACTTTTCCTGTAAAAATAATACCCCGCCTAATATCGCAGTTAAGGGATTTAATGCGATAAATACCCCCGCTCTTGTAGCACCAATTTTACCGATACCATCGTAATATAAAACATAAGCGATAGCTGAGCCTATGACTCCCAAATAAATCAGGCTGATTAAGTCGTTCATTGATAAAGAAACGAAGGCTAATGGTGTCATATCATTTGTAACCAAAGCTGTTATTGTCAACATCACGGTTCCAGCAATGACTGAGTAAGCAACAGTGTGTAATGCTCCAATTTCATTGACTGTTTTCTTACCAAAAATACTGTAAATAACCCAGCTAATTACACATCCTAATATAGAAATATCACCGATTATATTTCCTTTTGTATTTAATAAAGTTGATAAATTATTTCCAATAATAACAATGCCTGCACCAAATAAACAACACGAAATGCCGATGATTCTTATAGCAGACATTTTTTCTCTAAATAGGAAATAAGAGACAGTTGCTATCACTGCCGGATTTATTGCAACAATAAGAGACGCTCTTGACGCATCAATATACTTCAGTCCATAAAAAAAACAGATGTTATAAACAAAAATGCCAAAGAAGCCTAGTATCGCTATATTTGCCATTTGTGCTTTATTGATTCTGATAAATCCTTTTTTAGAAAAAGCAATAATTATTATTAACACAAATGCTGCAAGAATAAATCTAACAGTGGCTAATAATAACGAATTGGTATCAGATGAAATAAACCTTCCAGCAATAAATGTTCCACCCCATATAACTGAAACAATAATGAGTTTAATGTAGCTTGAGTAATCATTTGATTTTTCGTCCATTTTTATTATCACCTTGTAATATTTTCCAGTTCCAACATGTTAGTAAGGAAATGGTAATAACGAACTGTTTTTACTATTTTTTATTAGCTACATCATGGTATCTTAGTTGATGAATTCAGCTTTCTTTATACTAGCAATGCCATCATAAAATACAAAGCAAGAAAGTGGTATGGCTCTCAGAAATTGCTTGAGGCGGCTGTAAAATTAATGAGAAACGACTTTTACTATTAGTTTTTAAATTGATGTAATTACTTATCTCAGTTACATAGTTAACTATATGACTGAGGTGAAGAAAGCCCTCACTATGAAGTGATTCGAAACTTATTGGGTATATATTTCTGGCGTTATCAGATTATTTGGTATTTTGTTTTCATTTTTCTCAGCTAACCCTAGTTTAGATTTAGAATCAGATAATATTTTATTGATAATACTTCGTTGAATACGGCTTCCGCCCATAAATTGATAGTTAATTGGCTCATTTAAAATTAAAACGACTTTATCATAATTTTCTTGGCTGTAATTTTTTATGGCCTCAAGCAGATTTCTTTTAGTATTATAATAACCTATAGGGTTACTATTTTTCGTTTTTTCAATGAGATAATCTATCATATCGAATTTTTTATTGACGCCAAATACTAAAGCTGCGTGGAAATCATTGAAAAAATAAAAACCAAGTTCTTCCTTATTGTTCCATGATTCAAAAAGTAAATCTGAGTGTCTTTGTATATGATGATCATTTTTCCCATATATGAATTTCATCTTGAATAATAAAGAAGTCGCGTCTAAATCTTCAAGCCCATTACTATCATTTTTATGGCGAATCTGATGGTATATATTCACTGCCTGATCGATTTCATTCATCTCCATAAGAAACATAGCGTAATGCCAGAATAGATGAATTCTCATGCCGTAATTATATTGCCATTTATCTTTCAGGGTATCCATCCAGTATTTCCCTTCACTAAAGTGTTTTTTGTCATAAAAATAATGGCAAATGGCATGAATGGCATAAATATCAAGATTATTTATTTTCAATGAGTTATATGCACTTATATAAGATTCATCATAGTATTTATTTTCGTTCAGAATGAATGCTTTAATACCTTGAAAATAACTGTAGAATTCATCGTTAATATCCCAGTGTTTATTAACCAGATTGAGCGTTTCAAGCATGGTTTCGGTCATGCCATTATTGAACTCAATCATATGACAGGTGTAAAAACTGAATATATCTTTAGGTTTTTTTAGTAAACATTTATAAAAATAATTTCTGGCCTGATAATAATTATTATTAATTAAAGAAATTATTCCTGAGTTGATGAGTTCAGCACGTTCATCTGATTATTTTTCACTTATCATTATTAATGTATCAAGAAGTGCTTTAGCTTGCTCATATTTGCTTTTTTCCATTGAAATAAGCAGGTCAATCATATGTATCTGTAATATTGAAAGAGAGAGGTTACTTGAATGGAACCAATTTATACTTGTCAGTTTTTCGTTCCTTTTCATTCCCAATATGCAATGATAACATTCGTATATAAACAATAAGTCATCACTTGTATTTACAACATGTGGTACGTTTGATTTATCATTAACAATCATAGATAACAACCTCATTTATAATTGATTATCCAATATGTTATTTATGCATTAGTTTATAACTAAAAGATATAAATATACAGCAAAGACAAATGAAAATTAATGAGTTATCTCACAATAAGACATTCGTGATGAGTTAGAGTAATATTTTGTATTATTGAATAATAAACAGAATGGAGGGTAAATTTATATAATAATTGAAACAGTGTTATAAGATTATAATACCCATTGATTAAGCTAATTTGCTTGTTATTCATTATTATGATGACATCGTAATTTGATATCGCTTTTCTGGTTAATCCACATGAATATATCTCATTGCCTTGAAAAGTATATTCTTTTTTTGTGCTGGAAAGGGTAATCACGACCAGTATCGGTGCGGCTAATAGGCTGTTGTTTTCTGCGATATTTTAATGAGATATATCGTAGTCATATTATTCCCAATTGAGGACAATTATCCTTGTATATTGGATCTCCAGTGCTGAATAAAAAGATTTCTTTTCTTGACCTTTAAAAATCGTCGTTATCGATAGGAGCATAGAAAAGATGGTAAGAACCGGAAAGCAATATATGGAGGATTTACGTGATGGACGCACTATTTTTATCAATGGCGAAAAGATCACAGATCATGTGGATCACCCGGCGTTCAGGAATGCGATTAGATCTGTAGCGAGTTTGTATGATTATAAAATTCAGCATGCGGATAAGATGACTTTCACAACAGAAGCTGGCGAGCAGATGAGTTTATACTGGCAGTTGCCATCTACCCCTGAACAGCTAATTGCGCGTGGTTATGCAGCATATGAATGGGCTGAGCAGACGGTGGGCTGGCTTGGCAGAAGCCCCGATTACACGTCATCGGCACTAGCCGGAATGCTGACACATATTGAATTATTCGAATCTTACTCTCAAGAACGCGCTGATGCTTTGCGAAATTATTTTGCCTATGCAAGTAAGAATGATCTTTATCTGGCTTATGCTCTGATTAACCCGCAGGGTGACCGTTCAAAGACACCCGGTGGACATGATAAGAATATCTATCATGCCCTTGGTGTAGTGGAAAAGAATGCCGAGGGCATTATTGTCCGAGGTGCTAAAATGCTTGCTACGGGCGCTGTATTGGCTGATGAAGTATTAGTCGGTGCTACTAAGCCGCTGAAAAAAGATGTTGATGAACGCTATGCGCTTTCTTTTGCTATGCCACTCAATACGAAAGGCATAAAAATCATATCCAGACGCTCCTATGAGTTTGGTGCTAATCCCACAGATTATCCATTGTCATCCCGATTTGATGAAAATGATTCAATGCTCTATTTCGATGATGTTTTGGTGCCTTGGGAAAGGGTATTTATCTTTGAAGATATCGAGATGTGCAATAAGCAGATGGAGTCAACGGCTACGGAAATTTTGATGGATATCCAAAGCCTGGCCCGTTATGCAGTAAAATTGCACTTTTTAGCGGGATTAGCGCAGGCAATGGCTGAAACCAACGGTGTCTGCGAGTATCCTGCTGTGAAGGAATCACTTGCACAGCTCGCCTGCTATGCCATGAATATTGAAGGGTTGTTTAAGAGTGTGCTTCATTGCCCAAAAATTCATAATGGATTCTGCTTGCCTGATAAGACCATGCTTTATACGTATCGGGTTATCTCGCAGTCAATGTATCCAAATGTATTGGAGACAATCAGAAAACTGGCGGGGGGAGGCGTTTTGATGTTGCCATCAAGTGCGGCTGATTTAGAGGATGATGAAATTTTAAGTGTTATTGAGAAAACACAGTATTCATCCATTGCCTCACCTGTCGAAAGGATCAGATTGATGAAGTTAGTGTGGGATGCGGTAGGCTCAGAGTTTGCTTCGAGACATCATCAGTATGAACTGTTTTATGCCGGAGCTCCTTATCAAACGTTGGGGCGTCTTTACAATCAATACGACTGGGAGTTATCCAGAGAACTGGTTGAAAGGATAAAAACGAGTTAAAGTCATTTTTACCCTGCTGCGATGTGTATCCTGTTGTCACGTTAACTTTGCCGGATAATAATGAGTGGTAATAGTTGATAATGAAATAGTCAGTAAGAAAAGAGTGCTGGCATTGAGTGTTGGCACTTCTTTATTCCGTATCCGTATAACTTGTCAGAGTTCGGCCAAAAATAATTTATTGATAAAGCGCTTGCCATCCTGCTTCAACAAGTCCATAATGCCGCCTCATTTTTGGGTAGGCAGAGGAAAATTTCTCCAGTAGCGTCTAGAATGGGGGAGTGGATTCCGTTTTTATTGCCAATACCTAATACTTTTCCAACGAAGTGCAATCTCTATTTTTTATCCACAGTATTTAACGTAACTACCCTATTGAGTTGCTCGATATTGCTTTGATTGTTACACAGAGTTATCCACAGGCAATACGATTACATTTAAGCTTTGTAACCCATTATTTAAAATAATATCTATTGATTAACTAATTGATAAATTAGAATAATTAGCTATTATTCAAAATTATTGAATTAACATTTATCCTTTCTTTGCGCCTTGATCAACAAAGCGTTTTTATTTTATTCACAAGGAAATAGAAGGGTTTTTTAATAAGAAATTAAGCTGATTGTATATTAAGCATCTCTGGGTAACCCTTTGG
The DNA here is from genome assembly GCF_037996745.1 of Xenorhabdus siamensis. Taxonomy (NCBI): domain Bacteria; kingdom Pseudomonadati; phylum Pseudomonadota; class Gammaproteobacteria; order Enterobacterales; family Morganellaceae; genus Xenorhabdus; species Xenorhabdus siamensis. The sequence goes on along the minus strand of NZ_JBBMXE010000014.1, from coordinate 380,754 downwards.
TAATTGCCCGTATTAATCGTTTCTGTTGTGACGTTTGGACTTCAACTACATTAGCATTCCGACGAGATATCTGTTGAGCAATGGCCCAGTGAATATGTTCATCCAATACATCACTCAAGCCGATTCTTTTTTCCAGAGTTAGTACAATCTCATCCCGATAAGGTGCGTTACCTAACGCAACTGAAATATTGCGCAGCCAACGTAGATAACCGATACGTCGTATGGCTGAACCTTCTGTTATGCGCAGGAACTTTTCTTCGCTCCAACTGAATAGATCGAGTAATTTAGGCGTATGCAGTGCGGCACGAGGGCTGAAATCACCTTCATCCGTTAATTGTGAGAAACGATTCCAGGGGCAAATAAGTTGGCAATCGTCACAACCATAAATTCGGTTTCCCATCAATGGACGAAATTCTTCTGGGATAGATCCGTCAAGTTCAATCGTCAGGTACGAAATACAGCGGCGGGCATCAATCGTATAAGGTTCGACAATTGCTCCTGTCGGGCAGGTGGTCATACAGGCGACACAACGTCCGCATTGTTCTTCTTGAGAAGTATCAATAGGTAAGGGAAGATTAATAAGTAATTCTCCCAGAAAAAACCAAGAACCCGATTCCCTGTTTAATATAAGTGAGTGTTTGCCAACCCAACCAAGTCCAGCTTTTGCTGCCAATGGGCGTTCCATAATGGGAGCTGAATCGACGAAGGGACGAAAATTCAGGTTCCCTTGGTATTCATGGGCGCTGCAATAGTCCTGTATTTGTTCACCTAGCTTTTTAAGCCGTTGGCGTAGCAGTTTATGGTAATCTCTGCCCAGTGAATAACGGCTAACATAGCCCAGTTCAGGGTCATTCAATGTACTGGCAAAAGCAGCTTTGGTGGGCAGGTAATTCATGCGTACACTAATAACCCGCAAAGTGCCGGGCAGTAATTCATGGGGACGTGCTCGCATCATGCCGTGACGTGCCATCCAGTCCATTTCACCGTGATATTGCTTATCGAGCCATTCCTGTAATCTCGGCTCTTCTGTGGATAAATCAGTATCACAGATGCCAACTTGCTGGAAACCAAGGGAAAGCCCCCATTGCTTGATGTTTGTTGCCAGAAGACTCAGATCGAGAGGGATTGCCATGAAATATTAATTTACTGCTGTAAAAGGAGCGTAGAGTAACACAGGATAGATTGAAGACAAAAAATGTGGCATCAGGCTTGGTGTTAGCACAGAAGATGCTAAATGGTAATAGCTAAGTTATATTATGGTTATTGGTTAAACTCATACTATTTGTTGGCTGATATGCCTTTTATATACCTTAATGGATTTCAGGTCGCGACTTGAAAGAAGATGTGTATATTTCAATATCCTTCAATTTAATAAATACAACAGATAATTTTCGATGAAAGAACTCGTTTTATCACTTCCAGATGAAAATGCTACGGTTGCGCTGGGCAATGCAGTGGCGGCAGCTTGCGAACGCGGCTATGTTATTTATTTATATGGTGATCTTGGTGCAGGAAAAACGACATTCAGTCGTGGTTTCCTGCAAGCTCTCGGTCATCAGGGACATGTAAAAAGTCCTACTTATACGTTGGTGGAACCTTATACCCTGCAACCACGCTCTGTTTATCATTTTGATTTGTACCGTCTGGCTGATCCGGAAGAATTGGAATTTATGGGGATTCGGGATTATTTTCATCAGGATGCCATTTGTTTGGTGGAATGGCCGCAGCAGGGGGCAGGGTTTTTGCCTGAAGCTGATATTGAGTTGCATTTGACCTATAACAATGAAGGTCGACAAGCGCGTTTTGTGGCGTTATCTGAATATGGTGAAAATTTACTGGATAATCTGAAATCCTTATGAAGGAATCCCTGACCATGATGAATGCCTTCTCCGTGAAGACGATACAAAAATGGCAACCCCATTGGCTGATGGTTTGTATGTTGTTTGTGATATTAAGCCAACTGGTTGTGACAACAGCAATGGCGTCTACGTTGTCAAATGTGCATGTGAGCAATAGTCCATCTGAAGCGACTGTGACATTGGGGTTCACAGGTGGGCATCCTGAATATCGTTTCTTCCCTTTGCATAACCCTGAAAGACTGGTGGTGGATATTCGTCAATCCGCTAATTTCACAGGGTTGCCGATGCATTTATCAGGCCAGGGTCAGACAAAACAGAATTTGGTAAAAGTCATCCGAACCAGTCAGCCACCTGATGTACTGCATAAGCGAATTGTGCTGGAGTTGGCGCAGAAGGCAACAGCAACTTCCGTTGTGAAGCAATCAGGTCACCAGTACCAGATTATCTTTACCCTGAAAGTAGTAAAAGTAGTAGATGGTACTGCGAGTCGTTCATCGACATTGAAAGAAAAACCTGCATTCAGAGAAAATCCAGTATCAAATGAAGGTAAGCAATTACTAACAAATAAGTCAACTTCTGGTACAATGTCGACAAAACAGGCTGCTAAAACTACGTCTGCTCATGGTGAACAAGTAGTGAAAAAACAGCTAACTAAGGCAGCTAAAGGGAAATATCCAGTTGTTATTGCCATTGATGCCGGGCATGGAGGACAAGATCCGGGGGCAATCGGACAGCGGGGATTGCGGGAAAAAAATGTTACCATCAGTGTAGCGCGTAAACTGGAAGTACTTCTGCGCAATGATCCCATGTTCAAACCTGTCCTGACACGGAATGGTGATTATTTTATTTCGGTAGCAGGACGATCGGAGGTCGCCCGTAAACACAAAGCCAATATGCTGGTTTCCATCCATGCGGATGCTGCACCTAATCGTAGTGCCAAAGGAACTTCTGTTTGGGTATTGTCTAATCGTCGTGCGAACAGTGAATTGGGAAATTGGCTGGAGCAGCATGAGAAACAATCTGAATTGTTAGGTGGTGCGGGAGATGCCCTTGCCAATGGCACTGATCCTTTTTTGAGTCAGGCTGTGTTGGATCTGCAATTCGGGCATTCACAGCGGGTAGGTTATGACGTTGCTGTTCAGGTTTTGCATCAGTTAACTCAGGTGGGTTCTTTGCATAAACGTACACCAGAACATGCCAGTTTGGGCGTTCTGCGTTCACCGGATATTCCTTCCATCTTGGTAGAAACGGGTTTTATCAGTAACTCGTCAGAAGAAGGGTTGCTGAGTTCCGAGCAGTATCAAGAAAAATTGGCGCAAGCCATCCATCTGGGGTTACGTCACTATTTTCAGGCTAATCCGTTGCAAACAGCACCAAAGTAATTTTAAACCGTGAGCAAGAAACTATACGTAATAATTAACACGTAATAATTAACACGTAATAATTAACACGTAATAATTAACACGTAAGAAACAGTGAATAAGGTCGAATGATGGCTATCAGGATATTACCCCCACAATTGGCAAATCAGATTGCTGCTGGTGAAGTGGTTGAACGCCCTGCATCGGTAGTGAAAGAGTTAGTGGAAAATAGCCTTGATGCTGGCGCTACCCGCATTGACATTGATATTGAGCGTGGTGGCATAAAATTGATCCGTATTCGTGATAACGGCTGCGGTATTGGCAGGCAAGACCTCACGTTGGCATTGGCTCGGCATGCTACCAGTAAAATAGCTTCTCTGGATGATCTGGAAGCCATTGTCAGTATGGGATTCCGAGGGGAGGCCCTGGCCAGTATCAGTTCCGTTTCACGGCTGACGCTAACATCTCGTCCTGAAAATCAGGCCGAAGCCTGGCAGTCTTATGCTGAAGGTCGTGATATGGAAGTAACGGTAAAGCCATCTGCTCACCCTGTTGGAACGACGGTTGAGGTTTTAGACCTGTTTTATAACACGCCTGCCCGTCGGAAATTTCTGAGAACGGAAAAAACGGAGTTCAGCCATATCGATGAAGTCGTGCGCAGAATCGCACTTGCCCGGTTGGATGTGGCGATCAATCTGAATCACAACGGAAAATTGGTTCGTCAATATCGCCCGGCCAAAGAAGAATCTCAACATGAACGTCGATTAGCAGCAATTTGTGGCGCGGCATTTGTGCAGCAGGCACTTGCACTATCATGGCAGCACGACTCTTTATCTATCAAAGGTTGGGTGGTTGATCCGATGAATACTGCTGTGGCTAGTGATACTCAGTATTGCTATGTTAATGGACGTATGATGCGGGATAGGTTGATTAATCATGCTATTCGTCAGGCCTACCAAGATCTGCTGCAAGGAGAACAGCAACCTGCTTATGTTCTGTACCTGGAGATCGACCCGCATCAAGTTGATGTCAATGTGCATCCAGCCAAACATGAAGTGCGTTTTCATCAGGCGCGTTTGGTGCACGATTTTATTTATCAGGGCGTAGCCGCAGTATTGAAACAGCGGGGTAATGGCGCTGAACTGGCACTTGATTGTCAGGAGAATACCGCCAATTGGATACCGGAAAATCGGCCTTCTGCGGGAGAAAACCATTTTCTCCAACAAACAAAGGCGTTATCGGGAGAGTCGCCTTCAAATACATCATCATCTTCTCGCTCTGTATCTTCATCTTCGTCCGGGCAGCATGATAAACAAAGGCAAGAACCACTCAAAAACCCGTCTTCAGGTCAGCGTTCAGAGCATAGCTCTAACCGACAGCCTCATCATGGGGAAAATTATCAGAAAAAACAGGGGGAGTTGTATCAGAAACTGATGCAGTTTGCGTCAGAGGAAAAACAACCATTATTTCCTGAAAAGGCAACGCCTGAGAAACGAGACTCTGGAAAACCAACGCCTGACACGGAAAAAACAACATTAACACCGACTCATTTAACTGTCGTACAAGGGAAAAGTAGTAGTTATAGTTTCGGCAAGGTATTAAGTATCTATGCCTCTCACTATGCTTTGTTTGAGTCGGCGTCAGGCATTGGATTGTTATCTTTACCTGTTGCGGAGCGTTGGCTGAGGCAGGCACAGTTAACTCCGGGAGAACAAGGGCTAAAATCACAACCACTGCTTATCCCATTGAAACTGTCTCTCGATCAGGCAGAAATTAGTGTCTTAAAGCAGAATAGTGAACTATTAAAGACTTTTGGTTTTGAATCTACTGTCGCGCATGGAAAAGTGACCATTCATGCGGTATCGTTGCCTCTACGTCAACAGAACCTGCCAAAACTTTTTCCGGCATTGTTGGGTTATCTGACAGAGCAGTCATCGGCCTCTGTAGAACAGGTGGCAATCTGGCTTTCCCGTCATTTGGGGAGCGAACACGAAACGTGGAACGTTGCGCAGGCTGTTCAGCTTTTAGCTGATGTCGAGCGTCTTTGCCCTCAGTTGGTGGAATCTCCGCCTGAGGGATTATTACAATTAATTGATTTACAAGCAGTGGTGGCACTTTTTAATCATGAGTGATTTAAGAACTCAACAATTGCCCACAGCCATTTTTATCATGGGGCCAACTGCCTCAGGAAAAACGGCATTATCAATCGCTTTACGTCATCATCTTCCGGTTGAACTGATTAGCGTTGATTCTGCATTGATTTATCGTGGCATGGATATTGGTACAGCGAAACCTTCCCCAGAAGAACAGGTACAGGCACCTCATCGTTTGATTGATGTTTTAGATCCTGCCGAAGTTTATTCTGCTGCTGATTTTCGTCGTGATGCGTTGAAACACATGGCAGAAATTACGGCTGTCGGGAGAATTCCACTCTTGGTTGGCGGAACCATGCTATATTTCAAAGCATTACTAGAAGGATTATCGCCATTGCCTTCTGCAAGTCCTGAAGTGCGGGCACAGATTGAGCAGCAAGCAGCGGAAGAGGGGTGGGACGCATTGCATCGACAGTTGCAGGAGATCGATCCGGTCTCTGCCGCAAGAATTCACCCAAATGATCCACAACGTCTTACCCGTGCACTGGAAGTTTTTCGGATTTCGGGTAAAACTCTAACTACATTGACTGAAACGTCTGGAGAAGTATTGCCTTATCGTGTTCATCAATTTGCGATTGCGCCTGCAAGCCGTGAAGTTCTGCATCAGCGCATTGCTGCCCGTTTTGAACAAATGATCAAATCAGGGTTTGAAGATGAAGTTAAAGCGCTTTATGCTCGTAACGATTTGCATACAGATTTACCTTCCATTCGTTGTGTTGGTTATCGTCAGATGTGGTCTTATCTCGCAGGCGAAATCTCTCATGATGAGATGGTTTATCGTGGTATCTGTGCGACTCGCCAGCTAGCGAAGCGTCAGATCACATGGCTCAGGAGTTGGGACAATGTGACTTGGTTGGACAGTGATCAACCTGAACAAGCACTAAATACAGTCATGCAGGTTATTAGTACATAAATTTATTGATTGTGTACAATTGATCAGTACAAAGTGTCATTTTTGAGTAGTTACTTTTTCGAACCAACGGGTTCTTAGTTAAAAACAACAAAATAAGGAAAATATAGAATGGCTAAGGGGCAATCTTTGCAAGATCCATTCCTGAACGCATTACGACGTGAAAGGGTCCCGGTTTCTATTTATTTAGTCAACGGCATCAAATTGCAGGGTCAAATTGAATCTTTTGACCAATTTGTCATTTTGCTGAAAAACACAGTCAGTCAGATGGTTTATAAACACGCCATCTCTACTGTTGTGCCTTCCCGCCCAGTGTCTCATCATGGTAGCAATGCAAGTGTGGGGGCCAGTGTAGGAAATTATCAGGCTAATACTAGCTCGGCGGCACAGCAGGAAAATGATATCGCTGAATAAATCAGTGATAGTGCCTGATGTAAATAAAAACATAGGTAGGGAGACTTTACCTATGTTTTTCCTATGGATTTTACTCAGCCTGAGGGGTTGCACCGTTGTTTGATCGTTATGAAGGCGGAGAACTAGCTGTTCTGGTGCATGTTTTTTTCTCACAGGAGAAAGATACGGAAAATCTCGGTGAATTCGAATCATTGGTGACTTCCGCAGGTGTTTCTCCTGTGCAGATAGTGACAGGAAGCCGTAAGGCTCCGCATCCGAAATATTTTGTCGGGGAAGGCAAAGCAGAAGAAATTGCTGAAGCAGTCAAAAACAGTGGCGCAGATGTGGTGTTGTTTAATCATGCACTCAGCCCTGCTCAGGAACGTAATCTTGAACGCCTGTGTCAATGCCGTGTTGTGGATCGCACGGGTGTGATCCTGGATATTTTTGCCCAGCGTGCAAGAACGCATGAAGGTAAGTTGCAGGTAGAACTTGCACAATTGCGTCATTTATCCACCCGTTTAGTTCGGGGTTGGACTCACCTTGAACGTCAGAAAGGGGGGATTGGTTTACGTGGTCCGGGAGAAACCCAGTTGGAATCAGACCGCCGTATGCTGCGTGACAAAATCAAGCAGATTCTGGGGCGTCTCAATAAAGTAGAAAAGCAACGCGAACAGGGACGTCAGGCACGTAATAAAGCCGATATTCCTACTGTTTCCCTCGTCGGTTATACCAACGCAGGAAAATCAAGTTTATTCAATAGAATAACTTCGGCTGAGGTATATGCTGCGGATCAGCTTTTTGCTACTCTCGACCCTACATTGCGTCGGATCAATGTGAATGATGTTGGTCCGGTTGTCTTGGCTGATACCGTTGGTTTCGTTCGCCATTTGCCTCATGATTTGGTTGCAGCGTTTAAGGCTACTTTGCAAGAAACCCGGCAGGCAAGATTGCTGCTTCATGTTGTTGATGCGTCAGATAATCGTTTGGATGAAAATATCCTTGCTGTTGATAGTGTCCTGGAAGAGATTGAGGCGCATGAGATCCCTTCTCTATTGGTGATGAACAAAATCGATATGTTGGCTGATTTTGTTCCCCGTATTGACCGTGATGAGGAAAATCGTCCGGTGAGAGTCTGGCTTTCTGCTCAGACTGGAGAAGGCATTCCTCTGTTATTACAGGCGCTGACTGAGCGTCTTTCAGGGGAAATTGCGCATTATGAATTGCATCTTCCACCAGAAGCAGGGCGTTTGCGTAGTCGTTTTTACCAGCTTCAGGCGATTGAGCGTGAGTGGATGGAAGAAGATGGCCAGTTGGGGCTTGAAGTCAGGATGCCGTTGGTTGATTGGCGTCGTCTGTGCAAACAAGAGCCAAATTTACCAGACTATGTTGTCTGATTGATTGGCGCAGGACAACAAACAAGGTATCATTTTGTCTGCCATTTCAAGGTGCTTAAAGTCATGGAGTAGCGGTGATGGAATGGTGGTGATGAAATGACTGTGCCAGAATTGCAGTGACGGAATCAGCACTGTCAAAAGTATCACCGAAAAATATTGGTTGCTTACGAAACGATGAAAGTTATCGTTTCTGCCCATGGAGGCCACTGTCAGACCTGTCAGGGACAGGCAACGGCCTGTGAAATGGGAGGCCTCACCCATCTGGGTGGAGAGCAGTCACCTCTGAAAAACCAGTGAAAAACTAAAAGTGGAGCTAAAACATGGCGTGGAATCAGCCCGGTAATAACGGACAGGACCGCGACCCGTGGGGAAGCAGCAATAATAATGGCGGCAACTCCGGCGGCAACAATAAAGGTGGTCGAAACCGTGGGGCAACTGATCTCGACGATCTGTTCCGTAAACTGAGTGAAAAACTCGGTGGTCTCGGTGGAAACAAAAGTGGAAATGGTTCTGGACAGAACCTTAAATTTGGTGGGCGTCTTATTAGCCTCGCCGTTGCTGCTGCAGTTGCTGTTTGGGTTGTAAGTGGTTTCTATACCATTAAAGAAACAGAACGTGGCGTTGTTACCCGCTTGGGTAAATTTAGCCATATCGTGCAGCCCGGCTTGAACTGGAAGATGACATTTATCGACCGGGTTCGTGCTGTTAACGTTGAATCTGTTCGTGAATTGGCAACATCAGGTGTCATGTTGACATCGGACGAAAACGTAGTACGTGCTGAAATGAACGTTCAGTATCGTGTTACTGATCCTGCCGCCTATCTTTTCAATGTCACTAATCCTGATAACAGCCTGCGTCAAGCGACCGACAGTGCTGTGCGCGGGGTTGTCGGCAAATACACAATGGAAAAAATCCTGACTGCGGATCGTACTATTGTGCGTAACGATACCCAAAAAGTACTGGAAGAAACCATTCGTCCGTATAATATGGGGATCACTTTGTTGGATGTTAACTTCCAGACTGCGCGTCCACCTGAAGAGGTGAAAGCGGCGTTTGATGACGTTATCGCAGCCCGCGAAGAAGAGCAGAAAACGATTCGTGAAGCAGAAGCCTATAAAAACTCTGTCTTACCGATTGCCAAGGGTGACGCTCAACGTATTATCGAAGAAGCTAAAGCCTATAAAGTCAGTATCGTATTGAATGCACAGGGTGAAGTGGCAAGTTTCGCTAAAATCCTGCCAGAATATAAAGCTGCACCGGAAATTACCCGTGAGCGCCTTTATATTGAGACGATGGAGCGTATTCTGAGTAATACCCGTAAAGTGATTGCAAATGAAAAGAGCAACAATATGCTGGTATTGCCACTGGATCAGGTTCTGCGTAGTCAAGCTGAAGCCGCAAAGGTTAAGCCAGAAGTGAAGGTGACATCGGAGCAACGCAGCACGACACATTCTACACCAACACACGGGCCATCTAGTTATAGCAACTCTGGTTATGGCAGTTCTGGCTATGATGATTCAAACAACCTGCGTGGTGATACGACAAGACAAGGGAGACCATAATCATGCGTAAGTCGTTCGTCTTTGCTATTGCCGCCGTATTGGTTGTGCTGTATTCATCGATATTTATCGTATATGAAGGTCAGCGTGGTATTGTGCTGCGCTTTGGCAAAGTGGTGCGTGATGCTGAAAATAAGCCAATGGTTTATCAGCCCGGCCTGCATTTTAAGATTCCATTTATTGAAACTGTCAAAACACTTGATGCCCGTATCCAGACGATGGATATCAAAGCTGATCGCTTTCTGACAAGTGAAAATAAAGACCTGATTGTTGACTCTTATCTGAAATGGCGGATTAAAGATTTCAGTAGCTATTATCTGGCAACGGGGAATGGTTCGATTTCTCAAGCTGAAGTGCTGTTAAAACGTAAATTCAGTGACCGCCTGCGTTCTGAAATTGGTCGTCTGGATGTTCGTGGCATTGTGACAGACTCTCGTGGTCGTTTGACGACGGATGTGCGTAATGCCCTAAACTTGGGGACAAGTGATGATAATTCTTCCGCAGACAGTGCAATCGTCTCTGCTGCTGCCCGTGTGAAGAAAGAAACTAAAGGTGAACAACCCGCTTTCAACCCGAACAGTATGGCTGCGTTAGGAATTGAAGTTGTGGATGTTCGGATCAAGCAAATCAACTTGCCTGATGAAGTTTCTGGTGCAATCTATCAGCGTATGCGTGCAGAACGTGAAGCGGTAGCACGTCGCCATCGTTCACAGGGTATGGAAGAAGCTGAGAAGGTCCGTGCTGCGGCTGACAAATCGGCTACTGAGATTAAAGCAGCGGCATATAGTCAGGCACTGGTTTTACGTGGTGAAGGCGACGCAGAAGCCACTAAACTGTTTGCTGATGCTTTCAATAAAGATCCTGATTTCTACGCTTTCATCCGTAGCTTGCGTGCTTATGAGAAAAGTTTCAAGAATGAGGGCAATATCATGGTTCTCAGTCCGGATACTGATTTCTTCCGTTATATGAAAGAGCCGACTAAACAGCGTGATCATGTTAACCGTGCTGATAACTAATGAGTTCTGATAGGTGAATTGTTTTATATTCGTCTGAATTGAAAAAAGAAATCTCATCTGAGCCACTGTAAGAAAACTTACAGTGGCTTTTTCATATTTTGTCTGCCATCATTACCAATGTTTACTTAGCAGCCCATTAATATGACGAAACGAAATAACAGAAGTGATAAAAAATACTGAAAGGTGCTAAATGAGATGTTAGAATCCATTTTTAAGCAACCGAGTGAACTTTTGAAATGGGTAAGAACGTTGTCGTATTGGGCACCCAATGGGGTGACGAGGGCAAGGGTAAAATCGTCGACTTGCTGACTGAACGAGCTAAATATGTGGTTCGTTATCAGGGCGGCCATAATGCAGGCCATACACTAGTCATCAACGGTGAAAAAACCGTTCTCCACTTAATCCCATCTGGGATCTTACGTGAAAATGTCATTAGCATTATCGCAAATGGGGTCGTTTTAGCACCAGATGCTTTGATGAAAGAGATGAAGGAGCTTGAATCACGTGGGGTTCCTGTACGTGAGCGCTTGCTTATTTCCGAAGCTTGTCCGTTGATCCTGCCTTATCATGTTGCATTGGATAATGCCCGTGAAAAGGCACGTGGTGCTAAGGCTATCGGTACAACTGGCCGTGGTATCGGGCCTGCATACGAAGATAAAGTGGCTCGTCGTGGCCTGCGTGTGGGCGATCTGTTCGATAAAGAAACTTTCGCAGTTAAGCTGAAAGAAATCATTGATTACCATAACTTCCAATTGGTTAACTATTACAATGAACCTGCTGTTGATTATCAGAAAACGCTGGATGATATTCTGGCAGTTGCGGATATTCTGACTGACATGGTAGTTGACGTTTCTGACCTGCTCTACAAAGCAACTCAGAAAGGTGAACTGGTAATGTTCGAAGGTGCGCAGGGTACATTGCTGGATATCGACCACGGTACTTATCCTTATGTAACCTCTTCTAATACTACCGCGGGTGGTGTTGCAACTGGTTCAGGTCTGGGACCACGTTATGTTGATTATGTATTGGGTATCATTAAAGCTTACTCTACCCGTGTTGGTGCTGGTCCATTCCCAACTGAACTGTTTGATGAAACTGGCGAATATCTGCGTCAGAAAGGTCAGGAATTTGGTGCAACCACAGGGCGTAGCCGTCGTACTGGTTGGCTGGATATCGTTGCTATTCGTCGCGCTATCCAAATCAATTCTCTGTCCGGCTTCTGTATGACTAAACTGGACGTACTGGATGGCTTGAAAGAAGTGAAAATCTGCGTTGGCTATCGTAAGTCTGATGGTATTGTCATTGAGACTACACCATTGGCCGCAGAAAACTGGGAAGGTCTGGAAGCGGTATATGAAACGCTGCCAGGTTGGGATGAAAGCACTTTCGGTGTTAAAGAACACAGCCAGTTGCCAGCAGCAGCATTGAATTATATCAAACGTGTTGAAGAGTTGACCGGCGTTCCTGTTGATATTATTTCTACTGGCCCAGATCGTTCTGAAACCATGATCCTGCGGGATCCATTTGATGCTTAATTGATGATTTTAAATCTTTAAAGTATCTACAACCGGGCTTTATGCCCGGTTTAATTTACTAACAAGCCCACAATGCCTACCTACTCTTTACTCTTGCCACCTTATCAACGCCAGCCGCAACCTGAAATGGAGGCAGAAAGCGCTATCCCGAAAACAGAAAGGGAGTGTTAACCGCCGCAAAGCGCGGTTACAACTGGCGGCAGTACATGGACGGGTAGCCTGTGCCCGCGCTGATTTTCAGCATAAACTCTCTCGTGCAATTGTTGACGAAAGCCAAGCAGTAATTGTGGAGACGCTGAAAACGGCAAACATGATGAGAAACCCTAGTCTGGTGCGTGCTATCAGAGATGCGGGGTGGCATGGTTTTATCATGAAACTGGAATACAAAGCAGCAGAGGCAGGGGAGCACTTGGTCAAACTGGAACAATGGTTTGCCAGTTCAAAAAATTGTCATTGCTGCGGTCACAGAATGCTAGAAATGCCACTGAATAAGCGTCTCTGGCAATGCCCTATCTGTCATGTTGAGCACAACAGCGATATTAATGCGGCCATTAACATTCAGCGCAAGGGTATAACAGAATTACAGGCGGCGGGACTCGCTGTTTCTGCCCTCGGAGGCCAGAGTAAATCCGTCATATAATCACCGAAGAAGAACAGCACAAATTCATTTCCGTTTTCAACTTAATGCGTGCAATAACACCTGAAACTCAAGTAGCTGTGTTGAATAAATTTGACTAGCTGCATGTAAGCTAACGATTGCCCTTGATTTTTTCTCTTACAAAGTCGTATAGCTTCGAATTTATCACTCTCTGCAAGAAGTTCTGTTGACTGTCTGATTTTGTGTTTTAAGGAGATAGAAAGAAAAGGGAGCAGCTCGTTTTGCTTAATTTTTAAAATACCCACATAATGTGACCAGCTAATGATAAACCAATAATATCTGTTTGTTTGGTTATCAATAACCCCCCGTTATATTCAGCCACCCAGAGGTAAGTGTGCAGTTAACCAGTTTTACCGATTATGGCTTGCGTGCCCTGATTTATATGGCTTCTTTACCAGAAGGCCAGATGACAAACATTACTGAAGTAACAGAAGTTTACGGTGTCTCACGTAATCATATGGTAAAAATAATTAATCAACTGAGTAACTTGGGGCTAGTTAATGCTGTTAGGGGGAAAAATGGCGGCATTAGTCTGGGTAAGGCCGCCAGCGAGATTAGAATCGGTGATGTGGTTCGTGCATTAGAACCACTTGGATTAGTTAACTGTAGTAGTTGCCATATTACACCTGCTTGTCGGTTAAAATCAGTATTGAATCAAGCAGTAGAAAATTTTTTGGCAGAATTGAATCAATATACTTTGGCCGATATGGTCGAAGACAATCGTCCCCTTTATAAATTGTTGCTGACAAAATGAAGCAAGAAATGAAATATGGGGATAAACAGCTTACTGATGACAACAGAGGAATTGCGATGTCAAAAGATCCTTTTCAGGACCGAGAGGCTGAAAAATACGAATCTCCTATCCCAAGTCGGGAATATATCTTGGATATCCTTTCTAAACACACCACTCCGGTAAGTCGTCAGGAATTAGCACAAGAACTTCAGTTAACCAGCGCAGATGCACAGGAAGCATTGCGCCGTCGTTTGCGGGCAATGGAACGTGATGGACAATTAGTTTTCACTCGCCGCCAGTGTTATGCGTTACCAGAAAGATTGGACTTATTGAAGGGTACAGTGATTGGTCATCGTGATGGTTACGGTTTTCTGCGAGTGGAAGGTCACAAAGAAGATTTTTATTTGTCGGCAGAGCAGATGAAAATGGCGATCCATGGCGATGTTGTACTGGCACAACCTTTACGTCCGGATCGTAAAGGTCGGGTTGAAGTTCGAATTGTAAGAGTGTTGGAGCCAAAGAACAGCCAAATTGTTGGACGGTATTTTATTGATGCTGGTATGGGGTTTGTTGTACCTGATGATAGCCGTCTGTGTTTCGATATTTTGATCCCTAGAGAGGAGATTTGTGGGGCAAGAATGGGGAATGTCGTCGTTGTGGAATTGACGAATCGCCCGACTCGCCGTACTAAAGCGATTGGCAAAATTGTTGAGGTACTCGGTGAAACGATGGGAACAAGCATGGCAGTTGATATTGCCCTTCGAACCCATGAAATCCCCTATAATTGGCCGCCAATGGTGGAAAAACAGGTCGCTGATCTGGATGAGAATGTACCTGAATCGGCTAAACAAGGGCGCGTTGATTTACGAGAATTACCATTAGTTACTATTGATGGTGAAGATGCCCGTGATTTCGATGATGCGGTTTATTGCGAAAGAAAACGGGGCGGTGGCTGGCGGTTATGGGTAGCGATTGCAGACGTCAGTTATTATGTGCGCCCACAAACCCCTTTGGATGCCGAAGCACGCAGCCGTGGTAACTCCATTTATTTTCCATCGCAAGTTGTGCCGATGTTGCCGGAAGTTCTGTCGAATGGATTGTGTTCACTTAACCCGGAAGTTGATCGCCTGTGTATGGTATGCGAAATGACGGTTTCTGCCCAAGGGAGACTCTCTTCATACAAGTTTTACGAAGCTGTAATGAATTCTCATGCTCGTTTAACTTACACCAAAGTATGGAAAATCTTGCAGGGCGACCAAGAACTGCGTGAGCATTACAAACCATTGGTAAAGCATATTGAGCATTTACATGAACTTTATCAGGCATTGGATAAGTCGCGTGATGAACGTGGTGCTATTTCGTTTGAATCTGAAGAAGCAAAGTTTATCTTCAATGCAGAACGTCGTATTGAACGTATTGAGCCGGTAGTACGTAACGATGCTCACAAACTCATTGAAGAGTGCATGATCCTGGCAAATATTGCGGCAGCCCGTTTTGTTGAAAAGCAGCGTGAACCCGTTTTGTATCGTATTCATGACCGACCGAAAGAAGAAAGTATTCTGAATTTACGCTCAGTCTTTAATGAATTGGGACTGAGTCTATTGGGGGGCATGACACCAGAGCCAAAAGACTATGCTCAATTGATGAAAATAGTGGCTGAACGACCTGATCATGAACTGTTGCAGACGATGTTATTGCGCTCTATGAAACAGGCTATTTACGATCCGGAAAATCGTGGGCATTTTGGTCTTGCTCTGCGTTCTTACGCGCATTTTACATCGCCAATCCGCCGTTATCCTGATTTGGCATTGCATCGTGCGATCAAATACCTGCTGGCACGAGAGAATGGCACTGTTGAGCAGCATTGGACACCAACGGGTGGCTGGCACAATGATATGGAGCAGATGCTACAATTGGGTGACCACTGTTCGATGACTGAACGTCGTGCCGATGAAGCGACAAGAGATGTGGCAGATTGGCTGAAATGTGATTTCATGCAAGATCAGGTAGGTAATATTTTCACTGGTTTGATTACCAGTGTAACTGGTTTTGGTTTCTTCGTCAGACTGCATGATCTTTTTATTGATGGTTTGGTGCATGTTTCAACATTGGATAATGACTATTACCGATATGATAATGTCGGCCAGCGTTTGATAGGTGAATCTTCCGGGCAGACTTACCGGCTCGGTGATGAAGTGGAAATTCGTGTCGAAGCGGTGCACATGGATGAGCGCAAGATTGACTTTATTCTGCTTTCTACCACCCGCAAGGCTCGTAATAAAGGTAAAACTGTAAGAGATAAAGCGAAAAAAGGGGCTTCTGAACGTAAAAATGCCAAAAAAGGGCGAGATTATAAAAAATCAGCCAATTTCGAGTCAGATCGTGTTTTCCGTCAAGACAGTGAGTTCTGTAAGAAGAAAAAAACGGAGCAAGACAAATCAAACAATAAATCAGGCAAGAAGAAAAAAGTTTCAGATAAAACCAAAAAGATAACGGCAAAATTGAAAGCAAAACGCGCGAAGAAAACGCGAGAAAATAGCTGACAGACAAATAGCTAACAACTACAGATAATCAGGGGCGGTTTCTGCCGCCTTCTATTTTTTAGGTATCATCCAGTCATGAGTGAAATTATCTACGGTATCCATGCCGTTAAAGCCTTATTGGAACGTGATCCACAGCGTTTTATGGAAGTTTATGTATTGAAAGGGCGCGAAGATCGCCGTTTAACTCCGCTGTTACAGGAATTGGAAAATATCGGTGTTTCAGTTCAACTGGCTAACCGTCAATGGTTGGATGGGCAGACAGAAAACGCGGTACACCAAGGTATTATTGCTAAGGTTAAGCCTGGACGACAATATCAGGAGAATGATTTACCTGATCTGTTAGCTCAATGGGAGCGTCCTTTCTTGTTGGTGCTGGATGGTGTCATCGATCCGCATAATTTGGGCGCTTGCCTGCGGTCTGCCGATGCGGCAGGAGTTGATGCAGTTATTGTCCCTCGTGATCGTTCCGCTCAGTTGAACGCCACCGCGAAAAAAGTTGCCTGTGGTGCGGCAGAAAGTGTTCCACTGATCCGTGTCACGAACCTTGCCCGTACTCTGCGTTTACTACAAGAAAATAATGTTTGGATTGTAGGAACTGCGGGGGAAGCCACGCATTCTTTATATCAGAGCAAACTAACAGGCCCGATGGCTTTGATTATGGGGGCCGAAGGTGAAGGTATGCGTCGATTGACCCGTGAACATTGCGATGAACTGATTAGCATTCCGATGGCGGGTTCAGTCTCTTCCCTGAATGTATCAGTAGCAACAGGAATTTGCCTGTTTGAAATTGTGCGCCAAAGAAGCACCCAATAGTTGCTTGAGTTTTTTTTATTGTGCGGGTATAGTGACGCGTCAATTTTTCAGCCGTACTCAACACGTTCCTTGCCTCCATGGGCCACGGCTGACCCTGACAGGAGGCTGAATAATCCGTAAGGAGCAATGATAATGCGTCATTACGAAATCGTTTTTATGGTCCATCCTGACCAAAGCGAACAGGTTCCGGGCATGATCGAGCGTTACAGTGCGACTATCACTAACGCGCAAGGTCAGATTCACCGTCTGGAAGACTGGGGCCGTCGTCAACTGGCTTATCCAATCAACAAACTGCACAAGGCTCACTACGTTCTGATGAACGTTGAAGCGCCACAAGAAGCGATTGATGAGCTGGAAACTAACTTCCGCTTCAACGATGCCGTTATCCGCAGCATGGTTATGCGCGTTAAGCACGCAATAACTGAACCATCACCAATGGTTAAGGCTAAAGACGAACGTCGCAGCCGTGACCTGGTCTTGGAAGAAGACCTGGTTGATGATGTTGATGAAGCTGGGGATTCTGAAGAGTAACCATCGTGACAACCAATCGTTTGGTGCTTTCTGGCACAGTGTGCAAAGCACCGATACGAAGAATCAGTCCATCCGGTATTCCGCATTGTCAGTTTGTGCTTGAACATCGTTCACAGCAACAGGAAGCCGGATTAAACAGGCAATCATGGTGCAGAATGCCCGTTATTGCCAGTGGACAGTTGTTACAGGAATATACTCACAGTATAACGGTCGGTAGTCGAATAACCGTTTCAGGATTCATTAACTCCCACCATGGGCGCAATGGTCTTAACAAACTGGTTCTTCATGCCGAGCAGATTGAATTGATAGATTCTGGAGACTAGCCAAATGGCACGTTATTTCCGTCGTCGCAAGTTCTGCCGTTTCACAGCGGAAGGCGTACAAGAGATTGATTATAAAGACATTGCTACGCTGAAAAACTACATTACCGAAAGTGGTAAAATTGTACCTAGCCGCATCACCGGCACTCGTGCAAAATATCAGCGCCAGCTCGCTCGTGCTATCAAGCGTGCGCGCTACCTGTCTTTGTTGCCTTACACTGATCGTCATCAGTAATAGGCACAGTCCATTCACGACTTTGAGAGGATAAGGTAATGCAAGTTATTCTGCTTGATAAAGTAACAAACCTGGGTAGCCTGGGTGACCAAGTTAGCGTTAAAGCGGGTTATGCCCGTAACTTCTTAGTTCCACAGGGCAAAGCTGTTCCTGCAACTAAGAAAAACATCGAATTCTTCGAAGCTCGCCGTGCTGAGCTGGAAGCTAAACTGGCTGACATTCTGGCAGCAGCACAAGCTCGTGCAGAGCAAATCAACGCACTGGGTTCTGTCACTATCGCTTCTAAAGCGGGTGACGAAGGTAAATTGTTCGGTTCTATCGGTACTCGTGACATCGCTGACGCAATTACTGCGGCTGGTGTTGCTGTATCTAAGAGCGAAGTTCGCCTGCCTAACGGCGTTCTGCGTACTGTTGGTGAGCACGAAGTTCACTTTCAGGTACACAGCGATGTATTCGCACAGTTGAACGTTAACATCGTTCCAGAAGCTTAATCTCTGATTAGCGATAGAACATGTGAACACAAAAAACGCTGGCAATGCTGGCGTTTTTTGTTTTCTTACGAAATGATGACTTTCGCTATTTCGCTCACTTTTTCGGTGATATCTTGAGGTATTCTCTCAATAAATTCGACCTGACGATCGGAAAAATCTAATGATTTCATCTGATGAGTAAGGATCTCCCGTTGGGTAGATAACTCTTTAGGTAAGATGACCTCCAGCTTTGTTCCTCTCACCATGCTGGTAATTAGCTCCTCCAGATTGACGAAAAACAGCAGCAGCCTTAATTGTTTCTCATCCTGCTTAATTTATGCTCTAGTGTAATAATGGATAATGTTTTACAAAAGTAAAACATCGCCTTAAATTCTTTCATGCGTTTACCCATCCAGGCAGGGCTGTTATGCTTGAACCTTTATCCATTTAATAACAGGTAATTTCATGGCAAAACCTTCTTTTGAATCTATTGAGGCACGGGCAAGCTACGGTATTGGTTTGCAGGTTGGGCAACAATTGCAGGAATCTGGTTTGCAGGGATTGGAGCCAGAAGCTCTGTTGGCAGGTTTGTGTGATGCATTGGAAGACCGTGCTCCGGCACTTCCTGTGGAAGAGTTGCATCGTGCTCTGCGTGAAGTACATGAACGTGCTGATAGCGTTCGTCGTGAACGCCAGCAGGCGATGGCAGAAGAAGGCAAAAAGTTCTTGGCAGAAAACGCCCAACGTGAAGGTATAAACAGCACAGAATCTGGTTTGCAATTCTCTGTTTTGACTCAGGGTGATGGCACAATCCCTGCCCGCAGTGATCGTGTCCGTGTTCACTATACCGGTCGCCTGATTGATGGCACTGTGTTTGACAGCTCTGTACAACGTGGAACACCAGCAGAATTCCCTGTCAGTGGTGTGATCCCAGGTTGGATTGAAGCGCTGACTCTGATGCCTGTTGGTTCCAAGTGGGAGCTCTATATTCCGCATAATCTGGCTTATGGTGAGCGTGGTGCTGGTGCTTCTATTCCTCCTTACAGTACATTGATCTTTGAAGTCGAATTACTTGAGATTCTGTAATTCTGATCAATAAAATAGCTGGCTAGCCGGCTATTTTATTTTAGAAAATGCAGAGGTGTATGATGTTACAACAGATCTGCCAATTGGCACGGGAAGCAGGAACAGCAATCATGGCGGTTTATCATGATGAGCAACCGTTACAAGTAAAACATAAAACGGATGATTCACCTGTTACCGCGGCGGATTTTGCCGCCCATCAGATCATTAAAGCGGGTTTGACGCGTATTTCGCCTGATATTCCGTTACTGTCAGAAGAAGATCCACCAACATGGGATGAACGAAAAAACTGGCAGCGTTATTGGCTGGTGGATCCGCTGGACGGAACAAAAGAGTTTATTAACCGAAATGGTGAATTCACCGTTAATATTGCACTAATTGAGGATGGTGTACCCGTGATGGGGGTGGTTTATGTTCCCGCACATGATGTTCTTTATTCAGGGCAGGAACGTCAGGCGTGGAAAGAAACAAACGGGCAGAGATTTCCCATTAAAGTTGTTGCTGTAATACCACCCACTGTTGTAGTTAGCCGTTCGCATATGGATGATGAACTGAAAGATTATCTTACTCAATTAGGTTCGCATCAGACGTTATCAGTCGGATCTTCACTTAAATTTTGTATGGTTGCTGAAGGGAAAGCGCAGCTTTATCCCCGCTTCGGGCCAACAAATATTTGGGATACTGCCGCTGGTCATGCTGTTGCAATCGCCGCGGGTGCACATGTAACCGATTGGGCAGGTAAAACACTAAGTTATGTACCGCGTGAATCTTTTTTAAATCCGGGGTTCAGAGTGACGATTTTTTAATGTGTGATACGAATCGTAGCTCAATTTTAATATTACCGTTTTAACATCAACGTATTAACACCAATTGTCTTTATTATAATAGCTAAAGTGATAATGGTTCCTGTCACAAAACCATTATCACCAGCTTCAATATGATAGAGAAATAAGAAGATAATTAATTTTTCAGTTCTTCTTTGATCAAAGCAAGAACGTGTACGATCTCTTCATGACTTAATTTGCCATCTTTGACAAATTTCACATTACCATTCTTATCCAGCACAATGATTGCTGAACTTTTGGGTTCCAGCCCCCATGCTGTTTTGGCAACACCATGGCTGTCGACAATAAATTGTGACCAGGGGAACTCTTTTTTACTGTCTTCAAGACTGCTGCGGACGAAAGCACTGGTGCCAAAAATAGCATCATCGGTATTTACAATACTGGTGGTTTGATATTGATCCTTCGGGAGGTTAGCCGCTTTCAAGGCTTGAATAAGGGGATCATTCATCTCTTTGGCTGAGCTGCGCCCGGCAATATGCTGGATAGTTCTTACTTTCCCTGGAAGTTCTGCACTGCTCCATTCCTGATAGCTAAACTTATTGTCATTGAGAAGTAGTTCACCTTTATCTGTTATGATGACAACAGGAACAGGTTTTTCGACAGTAATATTGTGGGCAAACGCAGATATTGAAGCTAAGCTCAATATTAAAGGTAACATTATGTTTTTTAGCATATTTATTCCTTATTTTTGGCATGATATGGCATGTTATCAAGGTGTATCCTATTCAGCATAGCGCTTGTTGGCTGGTCTGTCCTTACAAAATACAACAATTTGTTAACATTCAAAATAAAATATACGGTAATCTTCAGCCAATATAACATAATGCTCCATTTTTTCATTATGTTACGTAAAAGCAGTGATTGAATCTTCAATGTTGGGGAACAAATTGCCGGATATAGAGTCTATACATCGTACACAGCAGTGATGTGTTGCAGTAAAAAATAGTATCGTAAGAAGCACGGAGGAATAAAAAGAGATGAAAATCTTTCGCCACTATAATCCACTAAAAATTGCTCTCTACGTAAAAACCCTATTCCGTGGGCGGTTGTATATTAAGGATATGGGTGCTTTTGAATTTAATTATGGGAAAATTTTACCTCCAAGGATAAAAGATAAACGTCATTTCCATGTAATGAGTGAAGTTAACCAGCACGTGTTGCTCCTACAGGCTGAAATGGGATAGCTTTCTGTAACAGCTAACTTAATGATTTTATATGATATATATCATGATTGACGCAACATAATTGGTATAATAAACGGCCTTTCCTTTCGGCCGTTTTTTTGTAAGGAGAGTTTTTCTAATGACAGTTTTTCTTTGAGTTATTACTCAGGTACTGCCTGCTCAGTAGGGCCTGAACTGGAAGGAGATGGTGTATCCACAATTTTGGTTACCAGTAATTGATCAATTTTGTAGTTAACCTGAATTCTGATAAGAAATTGACGAGAGGCCTGTTCCAGGAGCAAAGTTTTGGTGAAAGCCTAAAACGACTCCGGGGAGGAACAGGCCATGGACAAGTTAGTTGAAATTTTCTGCGATGTCGACGACTTTTGTCGTCTTTTCATCCCCCAGTGGGCGCAGTTTTGTCTCGATAACGGATACCGCCTGCGCCGCAGACAAGGCCGCATGTATCCCAGTGAAATCATGACAATTTTAATCCTCTTTCAGCGGTCGCATTACCGTGATTTTAAAAACTTTTATTTGGAGCATATCTGGCAATACCATCACCGCGACTTCCCCTCCTTGCTCAGTTATACCCGTTTTATCAGCGTTGCCCCGTCCGTTTTGGTCCCCTTATCCAGTTATCTGACTCAATTAAAAGGAAAACCGACAGGCATTGCTTTTATCGACTCCACGAGTTTGCGCGTTTGTCATAACATCCGTATTCCTCGTCATAAGGTCTTTCAGGGCATAGCGCAACGCGGAAAAACCTCAATGGGATGGTTCTATGGGTTCAAATTACACCTGATTATTAACCATCTGGGCGAAATTTTAGCGCTTAAAGTGACCCCGGGTAATGTGGATGATAGGGAGCCTGTACGCGAATTATCAAAAGATCTCACGGGTTCTCTTTACGGCGACAAAGGATATCTGAGTCAGGAATTGGCGGATGATTTAGCTAAAACGGATATCACCTTTATCACGAAAAAGCGCCGCAACATGAAAGCGCTTGCACTGGCTGAGTGGGATAAGGTTATGCTTAAAAAGCGTTTTATCATTGAAACGATTAATGGACAATTAAAAAACGGCTCTCAATTAGAACATTCTCGTCACCGAAGTATAACCGGTTTTTTGTTAACCATTTTAACGGGATTGATTGCTTACTGCCTTAAAGAGAAAAAGCCATCACTGAAAATTTTCTACTCAGAAGAAGATATTTCAGTAATAGCTTAAGCGGAATTGGGGTTAGTTATCAATATCGACTACTTCAAATTTGTAACCTTCAAATTTCACATAATCTGTGCGTTTTGGGATCTTCCGCAAACGGAACATCATAAACCCGGCAATCGTTTCATAATTGTTGGAATCCGGGAAATCATCAATATCCAAAACTCGCAGCACATCCTCAATAGGCGTGCCACCTTCTACTAACCATGAATTTTCATCGCGGACAACAATCTGTTCTTCCTGACCCTGACCAATCAGATCTCCCATTAAAGTCGTCATGACGTCATTCAAAGTTATCACACCCATCACCAGTGCGTATTCATTGAGAATGATGGCAAAATCCTCACCGGCAGCTTTGAAACTTTCCAGGGTGTCAGACAACGAGAGAGTATCAGGGATCATCAGAGCATTGCGGATTTGAACTCCATTTTTTAAGCTGAGATTCTGCCCATTCAAAACGCGGTTCAGTAAATCTTTGGAGTCTACATAACCAAGGACATGATCAATATCTCCATCACAGACGAGGAACTTTGAGTGTGGATGGGTAGAGATTTTTTCTTTGATACTGTTTTCGTCTTCATTTTTGTCAAAATAAACCACGCTTTCACGGGACGTCATGGCAGAAGGAACAGTACGGGACTCCAGTTCGAAAACATTTTCGATCAACTCATGTTCTTGTTTACGTAATACTCCAGCGACGGCCCCTGCTTCAACCACAGCATAAATATCATCAGAGGTGATATCTTCATTGCGTGCCAGCGGGATTTTGAAGATTTTGAATATGCAATCAGCAAGCCCATTGAACAACCAGACTAATGGACGACATACTGCCAAACAAAAACGCATTGGATTTACAATCCTGATTGCAACAGCTTCGGGTTTAATCATTCCAAGGCGTTTAGGGGTCAAGTCAGCAAGTAAAATAAAGAAGCTGGTTACGATAGTGAAAGAACAAATAAAGCCAAGTTGTTCTGCCCATTCATAAGGCATGAATTTGAGCAGTAATGATTTAATGGCAGGAGAAAAGGCAGATTCTCCGACAACCCCTGCGAGGATGGCTACTGCATTCAGGCCAATCTGTACGACAGTAAAAAACATGCCCGGTGTTTCTTGTAATTTGAGAACATGAGCTGCATTGATATTTCCCTCGTTGACCATCAGTTTTAATTTGATTCTTCTTGAAGCGGCGAGAGAAATTTCAGATAACGAAAAAAATGCGCTAATCGCACAAAGCAAAAGTATGACTAATAAACTGTTTAACATAAAATATCCGTGTCTTATCTCCAGTGGCAGGGTAGGTTTTTTTATTTGAATAACACTGGAGGAAGATATGAAAAATTACACAAATAATGCCTTACGGCACAGTACCGTAAGACAAATGAATTTAGTCCGATAATTATAACTTGGGTTTATTAAATCGGCTAGTTTCTGGACGGAGGTGGAAAACAGATGCCTGTGCCACCTAATCCACAATATCCTTCAGGATTTTTCATCAGATATTGCTGGTGATAATCTTCTGCAAAATAGAATGGTCCGGCTTCACGGATCTCTGTGGTAATTGTGCGCTTATCGTCATTATCAGCCATTGCTTGCTGATATTGCTCGCGACTGGAGAGTGCCTGCGCATGTTGTTCAGGAGAAACCGTGTAAAGGGCAGAGCGATATTGTGTACCGATATCACCTTGTTGACGCATGCCTTGTGCAGGATCGTGGTTTTCCCAGAACAACTTCAATAATTGCCCATAGGTGATTTTGGTCGGGTCAAATACAATTCTGACGATTTCGGTATGTCCGGTTAACCCTGAACAGACTTCCTCATAGGTCGGATTTGGAGTAGTGCCTCCACTGTAACCAACAGATGTGGTATACACGCCTTCCTGCTGCCAAAAAAGACGTTCGACACCCCAGAAGCATCCCATGCCTACATAAGCAATTTCCATATTATCAGGTATGTTATTTATCACATGCTGTGTAACGTAGTGATAGGGTGATACAGTTAATGGTATTTCTCGGCCTGGTAATGCATTCTGTTCAGAAACATGTTGGCTTTCGTTGACTGAATTTGGCAAGATTCTCTCCCGTTTGTCATCTATTTTATGGTGATGGGTTGCTTGTTTATCTTTCAAACTTTACCAGAATTAATCCATGGCAGTATTCTTTTATGCTGCTGAATCTTACCCCTAAATAAATATTAGGAGTTCGCGTGTCACGATACCCTTGCATATTTATTTTTTGTGTGTCTATCGCAGCTCCATCGGCTTATAGTGCAAATTTACGATTGAAAGTGGAAGGACTTTCTGGCGAGCTGGATAAAAATGCCAGAGTGCAGCTATCAAATATCAGTACTGATGAGGCTTCCCCCGATGGACGTTTTCGTGCCCGTGTCGAAAAAGCTATACGGAAAGGGTTAAGACCATTGGGGTATTATGATCCTACCATTGAGTTTACTTATCAGGAAAATACTCTCCCTTTCCGTCCTGTTTTGACAGCAAAAGTCACACCAGGTGAACCAGTGCGGGTCGCTGAAGTTAAGGTTGATTTAGAAGGGGGAGCTAAAACCGATCAGGATTACGCCGTACTTATCAAAAAAAATATGCCGAAGAAAGGGACGATTTTAAATCATAGTGAGTATGAGAACTTTAAGAGTGGATTAAATAGTCTGGCGCTCAGGAAGGGATATTTTGATGCCGAGTTAAAAAAAAGTGAACTGGGAGTATCTCAGGAACGGCATGAATCCTTCTGGAATTTTGATTTTGATAGTGGAGAGCGTTATCGCTTTGGTCCTGTTAAGTTTCAAGGCTCACAAATCCAAGAAAGTTACCTGAATAATCTTGTGCCGTTTAAAGAAGGAGATTATTACTCTTCGGAAGAACTGGCAGAATTTAACCGCCGTCTGGCAGATACCGGATGGTTCAACTCAGCGGTTGTCGTGCCTGATTTTATGGCGGGTCGTGATAGCAAAGATAAGATATTGCCACTGGATGCTTCTTTGGTTCCCCGTTCTGCCAATTATGTTGAATTGGGAGGAGGATATGCAACAGACGTTGGCCCTCGTATTCAAGCAAAATGGAAAAAGCCGTGGCTCAACTCCCGTGGGCACAGTTTGAGTACCAGTATCAATATTTCCAGACGTGATCAATTGATTGATGCGTCTTATAAAATGCCACTTAAAGCTAATCCACTTGAACAATATTATGAGTTACAGACGGGTTATAAGCGTAAAAATATCAATGATACCGTCTCGGATACCACAACCTTAAACCTTTCGCGCAACTGGGATCTCTCCACTGGGTGGCGATACAGTGTCAATTTGCGCTGGAGCCTCAGCCACTTTACTCAGGCTAATGTAACGAATACAACAACGTTGCTTTATCCGGGTGCGAATATCAGCCGAATTCGTCAGCGTGGCGGTACTATGCCTTATTGGGGAGACAGTCAGCGTTATTCAATTGATGTTTCCGATACGACCTGGCGATCAAGTGTGGATTTTCTGGTCTTACAGGCTCACCATGTTTGGATCAGAACGTTTCGTGATAAACACCGTTTTGTTTTCCGGGGAGATCTTGGTTGGATAGAAACGAATCAATTCGAGAAAGTGCCACCTGATTTGCGTTTCTTCTCTGGGGGGGATCGTAGTATCCGTGGTTATAAGTACCAGAGAATTTCCCCTAAAGACAGTAATGGTAAATTAACGGGGGCGTCAAAATTGGTTATTGGCTCGCTGGAATATCAATACAATATCTATGGTAATTGGTGGAGTGCATTGTTTGTGGATACTGGCGAAGCAGTGAATGATATCAGGAAGAGTAATTTTAAAACAGGTGCAGGCTTAGGCATACGTTGGGCTTCTCCCGTTGGGCCGATTAAATTCGACCTGGCAACCCCTGTGAGAGATAAAGATAATCATGGCATTCAATTTTATATCGGTTTAGGGGCTGAACTATGAGGTGGGCAAAAAGGCTTAGCATTGCTTTCCTATTGGTTGTTAGCCTGTTGTTGATAGCGATTGCGGGATTAGTGGGTACACAAACCGGCCTGCATTTTATGATTAACAGTGCGACACGCTTAGTTCCAGGGTTAGAGATAGCAGGTATCAGTGGCGGTTGGCGCGATTTAACATTACAAGGTATAAAATATAAGATACCGGGTGTTGATGTTAATGCTGACAAGATACACCTTTCGTTGCGCCTCTCTTGTTTGAAACACAGTCATGTTTGTGTCAGTGCTCTGACGACGGAAGGGGTATCTGTTTTAGTTAATACGACAGAACTTCCGCCATCAGAAAGCCCGTCAGAATCAGAGCCATTAACTGAACTGCAAACACCATATCCTATTTCGTTGGATCTGCTTTCTTTAAAGAATACCTATGTCAAAGTAGATGATACAGTCATTGATTTAGATGAGTTCAAAGCGGGTGCTCAGTGGCAGGAAAAACATCTGACGCTAAAACCCATACAAGTCAATAACCTATTGGTTACATTGCCGAAAACACCTCCTGGACATACTGCACAGAAAACTCAGCAGAAAGCTGAACCAGAGGAATCATTGGGAGAGGTTTTAAAGACACTGTTTTCTAAGCCACTATTGGCTGAATTGCCTAATGTTCCTATTCCTCTTGATATTACGGTAGAAAATATTCACGGCCGCCAGCTTCGTCTGACGGGAGATACCGCTATCACTCTTAATGATCTGAAACTGCAAGCCAGTAATCAGGGGCAACAGGTAGATATCAAAACCTTCAGCGTGAGTGCACCGGAAGGTTCCCTCGCGATACAGGGAACGGCAAAACTGTCCGAACAATGGCCAGTCAATTTGTCAGTTAAGGGCAATACCAAGCTGGATGAATTGAACGGGCAACAGGTTGAGGCAAAACTGAACGGATCTTTATTACAGCAGCTTAATCTGGCATTGAATCTTTCAGGGCCAGTGAATGCTAATTTGGATGCTCAGGTCGAATTAGCTAAAGCGGGTTTGCCTGTACGCCTGACATTGGCAGGTAAACGGTTACAGTGGCCATTGACAGGTAAATCTGAATATCAGTTAAATGATGTCAAATTACGTCTGAATGGTAAGGCCAGTGGTTATGATCTTTCCCTGCGTTCTGATATTAAAGGTGAAGAACTTCCACCGGCATTATTGGTGCTGGATGCAAAAGGGAGTGAAGAATTACTCAAATTAACGCGATTGCGTCTATCTGCATTACAGGGGCATGCGGATCTCACTGGTGTAGTTGACTGGAGCAAAGCCATTAGCTGGAATGCGCTGTTGACGCTTAATGGCATTGATACTGCTAAACAGTGGCCGGAATGGCCTGCCAAAATAGGTGGCAAGGTGGCAGTACGTGGCAGTTTATATGGTGGCAGTTGGCAGCTCCAATTTCCTGAAATATCCCTTGATGGTGATATAAAACAGAATACCATCAAAGCACATGGCAAAGTTTCCGGCAATGCGGCCGGACAATGGGATATTCCCCAATTTAACTTCATTTTTGGTCGTAACACGCTGGATATTAAAGGATATCTTAGCGATAAAAAATGGAATTTGGATGGCGATATCAATGCCCCACAATTAAATGGCTTGCTGCCGGGATTGTCAGGCGTCGTTGTCGGTGATGTGAAGCTGCGTGGCAACATGAAAGCACCGCAAGTTGTGGCAGATTTAAATGCACATCGTGTGGGCTGGCAGAATATGCTGAGGGTGGATAGCGCGGTTATTAAAGGAAATGTGCATTCTACCAACCAGATTGGAGGGCAATTATCGGTTGTTATTCGTCAATTGAAGCAGTCAGATCTGATTATCAGTAACTTGATGCTCAATGCTAAGGGAACAGAAAAACAGCATGACTTACAATTGCAGGTGGATGGGAATCCCGTATCAGGTAAGCTGGCGCTCAATGGTAGTTTTGACCGTAAACAAGAACGCTGGAAAGGCAGTATCAACAATACCTACTTTGAGACCCCGGTTGGTGAGTGGCGCTTAAGTAAAGCGATCGCTATTGATTATCAGAATTTACAGCAAAAAGTGATCGTTGGTACTCATTGTTGGTTGAACCCAAATGCCCAACTTTGTATTCCGAAATCGATTGAAGCAGGCACCAGTGGGCAGGCTGATATTGTGTTTGAGCGTTTTGATCTTGCCATGATCCAGCCATTCCTGGATAAAACAACCCAACTTAAAGGCGTATTTAGTGGGAGTGCCAATGTCAAATGGACAGCGGGGCATCAATTACCACAAGCGAACGTGTCTCTGCAAGGAAACGGCGTCCAGATTCGGCAGGTTGTGGAAGGCACCACTTTACCTGTTGATTTTGAAACATTGACTTTGAGTGCTGGTTTGACAAATGGTAAGGCGGATTTATCGTGGTTATTTAAACTGGCAGATAATGGACAACTGAATGGCCATATTCAAGTCGATGATTTAGAAGGCCATCGTAAATTAGCGGGTAATGTAGATATCCAGTCCCTTTCTCTGAAGTTGATGAAACCGATTCTGGATAAAGGTGAAAAAGCTGAAGGGAATTTAAATGCGAACTTGCGCCTTGGTGGTAATGCTAAGAATCCATTGTTATTTGGCATATTAAAAGCAGATGTTTTTCAGATCAGTAGCCACTGGCTGCCATTTGATATCAATCAAAGTCAGGTAGCAGTTCATTTTGATGGTGTCCGTTCCGATCTGGATGGTGTGATCAAAACTCCGCGAGGGCAACTTAATCTTAATGGTCATGCAGACTGGCGCAATCTGGATGCATGGTATGCCAGAGTGACAGCGTATGGTGAAAAACTGCGTGTGACAGTACCACCAATGGTAAAAATTGATGTGAGTCCTGATCTGGTTTTTGAAGCGACGTCCCAATTATTGAAGCTCAATGGCAATGTGGATATTCCGTGGGCACGCATTACCGTACAGGAATTACCGGAATCTGCAGTGGATGTTTCTTCTGATGAAGTGATGCTGGATAAAAATCTACAGCCGATAGAAAAGAAAAAATCGTCCATTTTGATTCAAAGTAATTTAAATATTCACGTAGGTGATGATGTCCGCTTGAGTGCATTTGGTTTGAACGCTCAGTTGAAAGGAGACCTGAAAGTCATTCAGGATCAGCAGGGATTGGGGCTGAACGGTCAAATTGATATTCCGGATGGTCGCTTTCGCGCTTATGGGCAGGATTTACAGGTGCGTAAGGGAATTATTCTGTTCTCTGGTCCACCGGATCAACCTATGTTGAATATTGAAGCGATCCGTAACCCTGAATCGACAGCGAATGATGTTATTGCTGGTGTGAAAGTGATGGGGTTGGCAGATAAACCTAAGATTGAAATTTTCTCTGAGCCAGTCAAATCGCAAGAGGAAGCGTTATCTTACCTGTTGCGTGGTGAGGGGTTAGAGAAAGGGGGGGCTGATAACACCCAGATGACTTCTATGTTGATTGGTTTGGGTGTCGCGCAGAGCGGTAGATTGGTGGGCAAAATTGGTGAAACCTTTGGTGTCTCTGATCTGGCGCTGGACACACAAGGAATTGGTAACAAATCGCAGGTTGTTGTGAGTGGCAAGATTACCAACGACTTACAGGTAAAATATGGTGTTGGCATTTTTGACTCTCTGGCAACTCTGACGTTACGTTACCGTGTGATGCCGAGATTGTATCTGGAAGCGGTATCTGGTATTGATCAGGCTTTAGATCTGCTCTATGAGTTTGAGTTTTAAAGATGCGAGTTATTGTTTATGGCAGCCTGAGGCGCAAACAAGGTAATCACCACTGGATGACCTACGCTCAACTTTTGGGGGAGCATAGGTTGGAAGGTTATGAAATTTATGATCTGGGGCATTATCCAGCGGTGATCCGTGGCGAAGGAACAATTGAATGTGAGGTTTATCGCATTACGTCATCCATTTTGACTGAACTGGATGATTTGAAAAAGAATACTCAGGAATATCAAAGGGAATTGGTCAAAACTCCTTATGGTAGTGCATGGATCTATTTATACATGTTATCAGTTGAGGGAGTGCCTCGAATAGAAAGTGGTGACTGGCTGAAGCGGCACGAGGAGAGATAAAAATCAGCGATGTTACTGTTTTTATATCATTTTTAACAGATTAACCAATATAACCAAATAAAAAAACCTCTGTGCCAATAAATAAAAATACAGAGGTTTTTTTATAATCAAAACTTGCTGTTATCCGTCAGGATTATTTTTTTGCAGCGCGTTCGAAAGAAGATTGGATTTCTGCTTTAGCGGCTTCGGCATTCTCCCAACCATCAACTTTTACCCACTTACCTTTTTCCAGATCTTTGTAGTGTTCAAAGAAATGTGTAATTTGAGCACGCAGCAGTTCTGGCAGATCATTTACATCTTTGATGTGGTCGTATTCTTTAGTCAGTTTAGAATGAGGAACAGCAACCAGTTTAGCGTCTTCACCAGATTCGTCGGTCATTTTCAGCACACCAACTGGACGGCAGCGAATAACGGAGCCTGGCTGCAATGGGTATGGAGTTGGAACCAGTACGTCAACAGGGTCGCCATCAAGAGACAGGGTATTGTTGATATAACCGTAGTTGCATGGATAGAACATGGAGGTCGCCATGAAACGGTCTACAAACAGAGCACCGGATTCTTTGTCCACTTCATATTTGATTGGATCGGCATTTGCAGGGATCTCAATAATAACGTAGATGTCTTCTGGCAGTTCTTTACCCGCCGGTACATTGTTCAGGCTCATAAAAGGTTTCCTTCAATTTCAAACCAAAATGGAGTGCGGGCTATTATAGCCAAAACAGACTTAAAGTAATTCCATTTTTCTGTATTATGCCTGTACTCCTATGGGTTAATAGTGGTAGAGGATCCCTGTCCAAAAATCATTCATGATTTGAACTATGGTTTCCGACTGTTCTGCCAGTCATTGCCTTATTACATCGTCGATCAGGCTTTCTTTATCCACTGTATTTAGGAGGCCAGCGAGAAGGCTTGCTGTAATTTCTGATAAGAACGTTTCTTCATGCATCATGAACAAAATAATTTATTGAACAAAACTAGGTTGGGGCAAATCAAAAGATACTGATAAATATTACAGAGACAACTGAGTAGAAAGAGGCGAATTTTCGCCTCTTCTTATAACCAATTAATCAACCAGTTGACTTATATTACTCATCCGGTTCATCTGGAAACTCAGCCATAAAGCTTTCAGCTTTTTCTACCATAGATTTGGTTCCGACGAAGAAAGGCACTCGTTGATGCAGCTTGCTTGGTACGATATCTAAAATCCGGTTAATGCCATCACTGGCTTTGCCGCCGGCTTGTTCAGCCAGGAAAGCAATCGGGTTGCACTCATACAGCAGACGGAGTTTGCCCGTCGGGTGACTTGCTGTGCTTGGATAGATATAGATACCACCTTTCAACAGGTTGCGGTGGAAGTCGGCAACCAATGAGCCAATATAACGGGTAGTGTAAGGGCGTTGAGTTGCTTCGTCTTGTTCCTGGCAATACTTAATGTACTTTTTCACTCCCAGAGGGAATTTGATGTAGTTCCCTTCGTTAATTGAGTACATATTACCTTTTTCCGGGAACTGGACTTTCTCATGGGTCAGACAGAATACACCAAGAGAAGGATCGTAAGTGAAAGTATGAACACCACAGCCCGTAGTGTAAACCAACATGGTGGACGAACCGTAAACCACATAACCCGCTGCAACCTGACGATGACCCGGTTGCAGGAAGTCTTCTTCGGTAACAGGTTGCCCAACTGGCGTAATTCGATGGTAAATGGAGAAAATAGTCCCAACGGAAACGTTTACATCAATATTTGAAGAACCATCCAGTGGATCCATCAAAACAACATACTTCGCATTTTCTGCCCGGTCACCATCAAAGATGACGATCTCGTCTTCTTCTTCGGAAGCAATACCCGCTACTTCACCGCGTGCTTTCAATGCTGCTTTGAGTTTTTCATTGGCATACAAGTCCAGTTTCATCTGAACTTCACCCTGAACATTAGAAACACCGCTGGTGCCTAAAATATCTACCAGGCCAGCTTTATTAATGTCCCGATGAATAATTTTGGCACCTAATTTAATGGCAGAAAGTAGTGCGGTCAGTTCACCTGTAGCATGAGGAAAGTCGTGCTGTTTCTCGACGATGAATTCGCCTAATGTTTTCATGACGAAGGCCCTGATTTGGTTATGGTTTTAAAATCGTGCTGTATATTTTGGTAACACTTAAGTGCGGGCAGTTTAGCTAAAGAATAAAATGATTGATAGGCTATTGCATTTCTAATCTGTGATTTGATGGTTAGAATAGTGATACACTTCATGATATCGGATAGAAATAAATGCGTATTCATATTCTTGGCATCTGCGGTACTTTCATGGGAGGGCTGGCGATACTTGCTCGTTCATTAGGTCACGAAGTTACCGGCTCTGACGCCAATGTGTATCCTCCTATGAGTACTCTGTTAAAAAATCAGGGTATTGAACTGATCCAAGGATACGATCCTTCACAACTCGATCCTGTGCCAGATATGGTGATCATTGGTAACGCTATGACACGTGGTAATCCTTGTGTTGAGGCGGTGCTGGATCGCGGTATTCCTTATACATCCGGCCCACAGTGGTTACATGATTATGTTTTACCAGAGCGTTGGGTTTTGGCTGTTGCAGGAACACATGGTAAAACAACAACTGCGGGTATGCTGACGTGGATCCTGGAAGCTTGTGGCTATAAACCGGGATTTCTTATCGGTGGTGTGCCGGGCAATTTTAATGTTTCAGCACAGATTGGTGAAAGCCCATTTTTCGTGATTGAAGCGGATGAATACGATAGTGCTTTCTTTGATAAACGTTCGAAATTTGTTCATTATAGTCCTCGTACGCTCATCATAAATAATCTTGAATTCGATCATGCTGATATTTTCGAAAATCTGGCTGCCATCCAAAAGCAATTTCACCATCTTGTCAGAATCGTACCGGGCATGGGTAAGATCCTTGTGCCCGATAATGACATAAATCTGAAACAAGTGCTTGGAATGGGGTGCTGGAGTGAGTTGGAACACCTAGGGGAAACAGGGGCCTGGCACGTCCAAAAAACCACTCAGGACAGCAGTACCTATCAAGTGTACCATCATGGTGAATTAGTTGGCGAAGTTAACTGGTCATTGGTGGGGGAACACAATATGCATAATGGCTTAATGGCTATTGCAGCAGCTCACCATGTAGGAATTCAGCCTGAGGATGCCTGTCAGGTATTAGGTGACTTTATCAATGCTCGTCGCCGACTGGAATTACTCGGCAAAGTGAATGATATCTCGGTTTATGATGATTTTGCCCATCATCCAACGGCCATTTTGGCGACACTGGAAGCTCTGAGAAGCAAAGCGGGCAGTATGGCGCGCATTTTTGCAGTACTGGAACCACGTTCGAATACCATGAAACTGGGTATAAGCAAAAATGATATTGCACCTTCTCTGGGCCGAGCGGATGAAGTTTTTCTGTTTCAGCCTGGTAATATCCAGTGGCAGGTTGCTGAAATTGTGGAACAATGTGTTCAACCTGCTCGCTGGAGTGCAGATATTGACACGTTGGTACGTATGATTGTGGAGGCAGCACAGCCAGGTGACCACATATTGATCATGAGTAATGGTGGTTTTGGTGGTATTCATGAGAAATTATTGGCGGCGTTGAATAAGAGAGCACACGCTGCTTAATTGATCACAAGCGTTAAATCAAGAGGATCGCGATGATCAAGCGATCCTCTTGCAAAATTTTCTCTGGAAAAATGGTATGCAGTGATACCGTGTTTTTACATGGTTTTGATGGACGATTGGTTTACAGTTTTTGCTCAAACAAGTTGAGGATAGCCTCATAAAGCTGTTTGGCTGTAATGGCTTGTGTTGGCGTAGAAAAAACAGTGTCATCTCCTGCAATACTGCCAAGGATCCCTTCTGCTTTTCCTAATGAATCCAATAAACGCGCGATCAACTGTGCCGCACCAGGACTGGTACGAATAACAACTACGGAATGATTATAATCAATATCTAATACCAGATTTTTCAATGGGCTGGTGGCAGTAGGCACACCTAATTCTGCTGGCAGACAGTAGACCATTTCCATTTTTGCATTACGGGTTCTGACAGCGCCAAATTTTGTCAGCATTCTGGAAACTTTAGATTGATTAATGTTTTCAAAACCTTCTTCTTGGAGTGCTGTAACTATCTCGCCTTGAGAACTGAATTTTTCTTCCTTTAATAATGCCTTGAAAGCTTTGATCAAATCTTCCTGTTTCGAAAGAATTCGCATATTTCACCATCGTTGAATCCACTATGAAGCCAATATTCTGCAAAAAAGTGAATTTTTATGCAAGGAAGAGAAGAAAAACCCAATATAGAGAGCATAATTACATTATTGAGCTCAGTAAATTTATTGTTAATAAAATTGCATTATTCAGGGAAAAGGAGAAGGACAAGTTAATCAACAGAGCAATTAATAAGATAACAGGAATAATTCCTAAAAAAGTGCCCATTATCTCATTAACAGATAAGCATTTTGTCTAAAATAAAAAACTTTAGTGTTCCATCATTGGGCTATTAGGTAGATAATCTGTCTGTTAACAGATTGTTTTTAATACGTAGTGATGAATAAGGCTGAGAGCGTATCCCATATTTATACTTTGTATGGGAAATATAGAGTCTCTTAACCAGACAGGTTTAAGTTTTTTACAGCATTTATTTAAAGGAGTATCAGGATGAAAGTTGCAGTTCTCGGTGCAGCCGGTGGTATTGGTCAGGCACTTGCCCTTCTACTCAAGACCCAGCTTCCTTCAGGTTCAGAACTTTCCTTGTATGACATTGCTCCGGTGACCCCAGGTGTGGCTGCCGATCTGAGCCATATCCCAACAACTGTGAAGGTCACTGGTTTTGCTGGTGAAGATGCAACTCCTGCATTGGTAGGGGCGGAAGTTGTATTGATTTCTGCAGGTGTAGCCCGTAAACCTGGTATGGATCGTTCAGATCTGTTCAATATTAATGCAGGGATTATCCGTAATTTGGTTCAACAGATTGCTAAAATATGTCCAAAAGCATTAATCGGAATTATTACTAACCCTGTTAACACCACTGTGGCAATCGCTGCCGAAGTTCTGAAAAAAGAGGGCGTTTACGACAAAAATCGTCTGTTTGGTGTAACTACTCTGGATATTATCCGTTCTAATACGTTTGTGGCAGAACTGAAAGATAAGAAACCAGAAGAGCTGAATGTTCCTGTTATCGGTGGTCACTCCGGCGTAACTATTCTGCCATTATTGTCTCAGATCCAGGATGTCAGTTTCACTGATGAAGAAGTAGAAGCGTTGACGAAACGTATTCAGAACGCAGGTACTGAAGTTGTTGAAGCAAAAGCAGGTGGTGGATCTGCAACTTTGTCTATGGGCCAAGCAGCAGCACGTCTGGGTCTTTCTTTGATCCGTGGTTTGCAGGGTGAAAGCAATGTTATCGAATGCAGCTACGTAGAAGGTGACGGCAAATACGCTCGTTTCTTCGCACAACCTGTTCGTTTGGGCAAAAATGGTATTGAAGAACGTTTAGACATTGGCCAATTGAGTGAGTTTGAACAGAAAGCATTGGATAATATGCTGGATGTTCTGAAAAAAGATATTGAATTAGGCGAAAGATTTATTAATGGTTAATTTAATTATTAATCTATTATTATACGAATTAATTTAAATATATTAGATAACGGAAACCGCTAGTTTAAAAAAGCTAGCGGTTTTTCTTTCAATAATTATATTGGTAGCTAATTATTCTTTTTTCTCTCTTACTTTCCTTTCTAATAATTCTCCAGTATGGGGATTGAAATAACGGCTTGGCCATATTTCAGACGGATGAATACCTAAGTAGTTTGCTATTATCCATTCTCCCTTGGGCCACGAGCGAGAAAGAGTATTCGCCAAAGTTGATGAGCTTAGTCCTGATTCACGAGAAACAGCGGCCAGAGTTGTTCCACGTTTACGTAAAGCAGCAATAATATCAGCAGGATGCCAATCCGATTTCATAGAAATCATTTTTTTAATCCTTTCCTATTAAATTTAGAGCCACATTAGTGGTATAACTAAAGCGTTAGAGTGAAATTAATAACGAACATGGATCTGTTATTAAGAAAATAAAATAACATTATTTTTTCTAAAAATGTTTTTAATTTTTTCTTAATAACTTCTTTTTTGAACTTGGTTACAAAAATAGAGAAACATTATGAAAAAAGAGTGGTATACGGCAATGGAGTTGACCGGTGTAGGTGAGTTACCTAGATCACCACAAGGAGTGAATGCCAGAGCCAAACGTGAAGAGTGGTTGAGACAAAAACGAACAGGTGTTCAGGGAAGGGCAATTGAATATCACTATTCATGTTTTCCTGAATCAACATTGGCAGCTCTGGAACTTAATGAAATATCACCTGAATATCAGGTTCAGAAACAGGACCCACTATCCATTTGGGTAAGTGCGTTTAATCTACTCACGGATGAAGAAAAGGAGATAATTACAGAAGTGATACTACGAGATGGAATAAGAAGTTTTTTGGAAAAAATCGTAGCTACCTGAGGCAGCTTTTGAAAAGCTAAATGTTCAAAATTTGGCTTCCTCTTTACTGCTCCGGTACAAAGCGAGGAGAGAGAGATGAAAAAAGAATGGTATTCTGCAAAGGAACTCATTGGCCTCGCTGGTCTGCCATCGTCTCCCCAGGGAGTAAACCTGATGGCAAGACGTGAAGGCTGGGAACAACGCCGTAAGCGTGGAGTGCAGGGAAAAGCCCTCGAATATCATATCAATAGCTTGCCCGAAGATGTTTTGAATGTACTGACCGTCAGTGAGAACTCGGTTGAGTATTATCGGAACAAACGACAGGATCCATTTATGATTTGGGTGGAAGCTTACTATCAATTGACCAAGCCAGAAAGGG
Organism: Xenorhabdus siamensis; assembly: GCF_037996745.1. NCBI lineage: Bacteria > Pseudomonadati > Pseudomonadota > Gammaproteobacteria > Enterobacterales > Morganellaceae > Xenorhabdus > Xenorhabdus siamensis. The sequence continues at coordinate 343,015 of NZ_JBBMXE010000014.1, read as the reverse complement.
AGCGGATGGTTAAGTTCATTTTACGTAAAGGACTTGCCAGCATTGTACAGTATATAGGAATTCAAGAGGTTGAAAATAAAGGAGTATCCCAGACTGAATAGTCTGGGATACTTACTACCCAAGGTATACTATACTACTGGGCCTGGCTCAGGAAAGTCGTTGTACAGCGATGTGGGCTAATCCCACTAGGGCCGCTTTGTATGGAGAATCATCAAGTCCTTGTAACGCTGAGATTGCTTTATCTGCTTCTTCCTCCGCCCGTTGGCGGGTGTAATCAAGTGAACCACACTGTTTCATCGTTGTAAGCACAGTATCCAGCAAATGGCGGCCATTGCCTTTCTCGATAGCTTCGCGGATCAGTGCTGACTGTTCCGGCGTTCCATGATTCATTGCATGTAAAAGTGGGAGGGTCGGTTTACCTTCGTTTAAATCATCTCCAGTGTTTTTCCCAAGTGTATTATCATCGGAATCGTAGTCTAACAGGTCATCAATCAATTGAAATGCAGTACCAAGATAGCGACCATAATCACGTAGTGCTTCTTCTTGCTCCTGAGTTGCACCAGACAAAATAGCAGCAGAATGCGCGGCTACTTCAAACAAGCGTGCAGTTTTACTGTAAATTACGCACATGTAGTCATCTTCTGAAATGTTCGGATCATTACAGTTCATCAACTGCATCACTTCACCTTCAGCGATAACATTCGTGGCGTCAGACATCAATTTCAGCACTCGCATAGAATTGAGGTCTGTCATCATCTGAAACGAGCGAGTATAGATAAAATCGCCAACCAGAACGCTGGCTGCATTGCCATACATAGCATTGGCAGTTGCTTTACCGCGGCGCATATCGGACTCATCTACGACGTCATCATGGAGTAGGGTTGCTGTATGGATAAATTCAATCAGGGCAGCAATTTTGATATGTTTCTTTCCCTCATAATGCAGTGCCTTACCAGCCAACACTGCGATCATTGGGCGAATACGTTTACCACCGCCGCTGATAATGTAATAGCCAAGCTGGTTGATTAGCGCTACATCAGAATTTAATTGGTTAAGAATTGTTTCATTAACCGCTGCCATATCATCAGCTGTAAGTTTAATTATAGATTCTAAGTTCATGTTTTGGCTTCGGACTCTGATTCAGAGCTATGCTCATTAATTAGTGTATCAATAGATATCGCGATATGTTGATTGTACTTGAAAAACCGTTCAAATAAATGACAATCGAAAAACTCGGCTTTTTTCTCCTCTGTTCTAGATAGTGTCGTCATAAATAAATTCATGTAATAATCACCCTATATTACATGAATGGATGACTTAACCATGAGCACACCCGCACACCGCCGTCACGATATTTCCGATCATATTTGGAGTTTGCTTGAACCTCACCTACCGGGGCGTAAGGGGGCCTGGGGGCGTGTTGCTTATGATAATCGATTATTTATTAATGCCGTGTTCTGGATTTTACGGACAGGCGCACCCTGGCGAGATTTACCGCCCGATTATGGCGACTGGAAAAATACGCATCGCCGTTTTTGTCGGTGGCGGGACAAAGGCGTATGGGAAGGACTGCTTGAAGAACTCATCTTTGAACCCGATTTCGAATGGCTGATGATTGACGCCAGTCATATTAAGGTTCATCCCCATGCCGCAGGAGCGGCAGGAGGCAATCAGGATATGGGGCGCACAAAAGGGGGCTCAATACAAAGATACATCTGGCCGTGGATGCGCATGGTATGCCGATCAGAGCGCTTATTACAAGCGGTCCCACAGCGGATTGCTCACAAGCTGAGGCCTTGATTGACGGAATAGAGGCAGAACATTTATTAGCGGATCGGGGCTATGACAGTAATACCGTTGTTGAACAAGCAAAAAAACAAGGCATGGCAGCGCAAATTCCCGGCCGAAAAAATCGCAAAGTGAAACGAGAATATGATCGAGACCTCTATCGACTCAGGCATTTAGTTGAAAATGCGTTTCTTCATCTTAAACGCTGGCGTGGCATAGCAACCCGCTATGCCAAAAATAGTGCATCGTTTCTTGCCGCGGTCCAAATCCGTTGCCTTGCTCTTTGGTTAAGTATCTCATGACGACACTATCTAATTCTGCTCTTGTCTTCCAAGTGGTTTTTGCGTAGAATTCGCGCCCTATTGTGAATATTTTATAGCGCGCTCTGGAAAGAATTTTAGGGAGTGCGCGGAAAGCGGAGTTAATATGTACGCGGTTTTCCAAAGTGGTGGTAAACAACACCGAGTAAGCGAAGGTCAAACTATTCGCTTGGAAAAGCTGGACATCGCAACAGGTGAAACTGTTGAGTTTGACCAGGTTCTGATGGTCGCTAATGGTGAAGACATCAAAATCGGCGCTCCAGTAGTTGAAGGCGTTAAAGTTAAAGCTGAAGTTGTTGCGCACGGTCGTGGTGAGAAAGTTAAAATCGTTAAGTTTCGTCGTCGTAAACACAGCCGTAAGCAGCAGGGCCACCGTCAGTGGTTCACTGATGTTAAAATCACTGGCATCGCTTAAGATATTAGGAGAGCAGATTAATGGCACACAAAAAGGCTGGCGGCTCGACTCGTAACGGTCGCGATTCTGAAAGCAAACGTCTGGGTGTAAAACGTTTTGGTGGTGAATCTGTTTTGGCAGGTAGCATCATCGTTCGTCAACGTGGTACTAAATTCCACGCAGGTAACAATGTAGGTTGTGGTCGTGACCACACCCTGTTTGCATTAGCTGACGGAAAAGTTAAATTCGAAGTTAAAGGTCCAAAAAACCGTAAATTTATCAGCATTGTAGCTGAATAAGTTTTTTGAACTTCGATCGAATCGGAAGCCCTGCAATGTGTGTTGCGGGGCTTTTTATATTTTGGATTATGCCATCTCTGGGTACGATCTGCCATCCAGCTTTATAGTGGCTATCCTACGGAGAAAAGTGATGAAATTTGTAGATGAAGCCAGGATACTGGTTGTAGCGGGAGATGGTGGCAATGGCTGTGTCAGCTTCCGTCGTGAAAAATATATTCCAAAAGGTGGGCCGGACGGCGGTGACGGTGGTGATGGTGGTGATGTTTATCTACTGGCAGATGAAAACCTCAATACGCTAATCGACTACCGTTTTGAGAAGTCCTTCCGCGCTGAACGTGGGCAAAATGGGCAAAGCCGTGATTGTACCGGCAAGCGTGGTCAGGATATTACCATTAAAGTACCAGTAGGGACTCGTATCCGTGATATCGCGACAGGGGAAATTCTGGGCGATATGGTACGTCACGAGCAGCGTTTGATGGTTGCGAAAGGTGGCTTTCATGGTTTGGGTAACACCCGTTTTAAATCCTCTGTTAACCGCGCGCCTCGCCAGAGAACCATGGGAACGCCGGGAGAAAGTCGTGAGCTTCTGTTGGAGCTGATGTTACTGGCTGACGTAGGGATGTTGGGAATGCCAAATGCGGGTAAATCTACCTTCATCCGCGCTGTTTCAGCAGCAAAACCGAAAGTCGCTGATTATCCATTTACGACGTTAGTACCAAGCCTTGGTGTTGTACGTATGGATAACGAGCAAAGCTTCGTCGTAGCAGATATCCCAGGTTTGATTGAAGGTGCATCAGAAGGTGCTGGTTTGGGTATTCGTTTCCTGAAACATTTGGAGCGTTGCCGTGTACTGTTGCATTTAATTGACCTCTGCCCAATTGATGAATCTGATCCAGTAGAGAATGCTCGTATTATCATCAATGAACTGCATAAATACAGTGAAAAACTGGCTGAAAAACCACGCTGGTTGGTATTCAATAAGGTTGATCTGACTGATCCGGAAGAAGCCAAATTGAAAGCGAAGGCGATTGCTGATGAACTGGGCTGGGAAGGCGATTACTACATGATTTCAGCCGTGAATCGTCAGGGAGTGAAAGAGCTCTGCTGGGATATCATGGAATTCATCAAGGCTCAGCCTCGCAAAATAGATGCCGAGGAAGGATCTCAACCGAAGAAAGTTGAGTTCATGTGGGATGACTACCATAAGGAACAGTTGCAGCAATCATCTGATACAGATGATTGGGATGACGACTGGGATGAAGAAGATGAAGAAGGCGTTGAATTTATTTACAAACGCTAAGTTCTCAGATATCTAAATGATGGAAAAGGGCGTATTTGAAGCGCCCTTTTTTCTTATTCTCTCTGAAGGTATTTTCGTCAATTGTTTTTGTATAGCGATTTATATAAATGGCTTTCAAAACGAGTCAGAGGAACACGGCGCTGACGTTGATCTTCAGGAGAGACGGAGTAAGACGAAATAAATTGAACAAAAGCGATCTGTTGTCCGCTGGCAGCTTTCATAAAGCCAGCAAGGTTATATACACCTTGCAATGATCCTGTTTTCGCAAAAACTTTACCATTAACTCCCGCCTCATGCAGACCGGGACGATAGGCTAGAGTCCCATCATAACCTGCTTGCGGCAGCATAGAGATGAAATCCAGTTCGTTATTGTGCTGGGCAATGAATTGTAAAATCTCCATCATTGTTGAAGGAGTGATAAGGTCATGACGTGAGAGACCGGAACCATCAACTAAGACGCTATTACCAAGATCAATACCTGCCTTTTGTTTTAAGATCTGACGAACAGCATCAGAGCCTGAGCGCCAGGTGCCGGGAACGTTAAAGTAATAATGTCCCAGGGTGCGAAAAACGGTATCAGCTATCATATTATCTGACTTTTTCAGCATGATTCTGAGCAGATCATGTAAAGGTATTGATTGATTTAATGCGAGGATCTTTTCCGTTTGTTCAGGAAGCGATTGGCGTCGTAGATGGCCTTTTAACTCAATTCCAGCAAGATGTAGTTCATTTTTCAGAATAGCGCCCACATAGCTTGCTCCATTCTGGATAGCAAATGCCAGTGGCAAGGGTTCACTACGTTGTGTCAGGCAGCCAGTCAGCGTATAACGGTTCAATTCTCCTGCTGTCACATCAAGTTCACAATACTTTGCTTCTGGAGAACCTTTCGCAAGTGTTTTTACTTCACTGAATACATTGACAGGATAATACGAAGGAACATGAACAGTGGCTAATGCATCAGTTTGTTCGGCGCTGTAGAGTAAGACTGAAAAACAGTTTTTATCCACAATAGCAGCAGCAGAAGGGGCACTAAAACATTGCGTCATATCATTCCATATCCAACCGGGTGCTTTATCGTGGCTGGAAAAAATGGAAATATCCATGATGAGATCACCTTCAATCTGCTGTACACCAGATTGTTTTAACTTTTCTACCATATTGCGCAGTTGTGTGCGTGTTAGCGATGGATCACCAACGAAACGGGCGATAAGATTGCCTTTTAATCTGCCATCTTCAACATTAGCGTCACTCTCTAATGTAGTGACAAAGCGGAAATCTTTGCCAAGCTGCAATAAGGCAGCTAATGCTGTCACGATTTTCTGAGTACTGGCAGGTAATGCCAATTGCTGTCCATGATAATTAATGAGAGGTGTTTTTTCGCCGATTTTCTGGGCGATAAACGAAAAATTAGTTCCCGCTGGCAAATATTGAATATTTTCTTCAATTGAAGAGGCATTTGCACTGAAAATACTCAGGCTCAAACTGAGCATACAAGCTATTCTGCTGGTAATCTTTAAAAGAGCCATAGATCTCGCATATAAATTGAATGTATTCCGATAATATTTGTATCAATAATACTAAGATGCAATTCAGGAAAAAGTAAACGATGATCCATCATCAACTCTACGTTAAAATGATAGATTAGCAGTTTAAATATGTATGTGAACTATCAGAGTATTCTGTAGTTTATACTCTTTTTATTGTCTGGAAGCCCGCCTGATAGGGTGTGCTCATTGTGTTGTAGTCTATTGCAATATACTGTTATTGCAAGAGAAGTGATGCTATTGCAAAAATCAGGAAGATGTTGTCTGGGCTTAGGATTGATTTAGAGGTTTGATAAATGAAACAAATTCCGATGACGGTACGTGGCGCAGATAAATTGCGCGAAGAATTAGAATATCTGAAAAATGTACGTCGCCCTCAAATTATTACTGCAATCGCTGAGGCGCGTGAGCACGGTGACTTGAAAGAAAATGCTGAATATCACGCTGCTCGTGAGCAACAAGGATTCTGTGAAGGCCGTATTCAAGAAATCGAAGCTAAACTTTCTAATGCACAAGTGATCGATATCACTAAGATGACCAACAATGGCCGTGTAATTTTTGGCGCAACGGTAACGGTGTTAAACGTTGATTCTGATGAAGAACAGACTTACCGCATTGTGGGGGACGATGAAGCGAATATCAAAGAAAACCTGCTGTCGGTTAACTCGCCTATTGCCCGTGGCTTAATTGGTAAAGAAGTGGATGATGTTGCTGTGATTGATACTCCGGGCGGCAAAGTGGAATATGAAGTTCTGAACGTTGAGTATATTTGATATTCAATTTAAAAGTTGAATTAACCTTCCCGCTCATAGAGCGGGGAGGGGCATAGAAAACAGCGATTATATATTGATGATGGAAATAAAAAGGCCTGATTTGGCCTTTTTTATCATGGTAGAATGGCACTTTTGTATAAATATGTTGAGATTATTTCGGTAAACTAATCTTGCGCTCTTTCGATGGGCGGTAGAGAACTAGCATTTTTCCAATAATTTGCACATTATATGCATCAGTTTCACGAACAATAGCTTCCGCGATCAAAGTTTTGATTTCCCGGTCTTCGCCTGCAACCTTGACTTTGATAAGCTCGTGATGCGAAAGGGTTTGTTCGATTTCGGCCAATACGCCTTCAGTCAGTCCGTTGTTACCGATCATAACAACAGGCTTTAATGAATGAGCGAGACTTTTCAGGTATTGCACTTGTTTCTTGTTAAGAGTCATCGTTTTTTTGCTTAGTTGGGATTGAAAACGACATATTCTACCGCCATCTACTATCTATCACCATAAGTGTGTGGTGTAGTTTGATAAGAGAATGCAAAAATAGGGCTCTCTATTAGTATAGTTGGAAAAAACAATGGCCAATAAAAAACGCTCAGCAAGCTCAAGTCGCTGGTTACAGGAACATTTTAGTGATAAATATGTTCTTCAGGCGCAGAAAAAAGGGCTTCGCTCCCGCGCTTGGTTTAAACTTGATGAGATACAGCAAAGCGACAAAATCTTTAAACTGGGCATGACCGTTGTTGATTTAGGCGCTGCCCCTGGTGGGTGGTCTCAGTACGTAGTCAGTCAGATTGGTGATCGTGGTCGGGTAATTGCCTGTGATCTTTTGCCGATGGATCCCATTGTTGGAGTTGATTTCCTACAGGGGGACTTCCGTGATGAGTTTGTATTGAAAACATTGTTTGAGAGAGTTGGTGATAATAAAGTCCAGGTCGTCATGTCGGATATGGCTCCCAATATGAGTGGAACCCCCGCGGTCGATATTCCTCGATCCATGTATCTGGTTGAGTTAGCGTTGGATATGTGTCGTGATGTGCTGGCCCCTGGGGGTAGTTTTATCGTCAAAGTGTTTCAGGGAGAGGGCTTTGATGAGTACCTGAGGGAAATACGCTCCCTTTTTACGAAAGTCAAAATTCGTAAACCAGACGCTTCGCGGGCACGATCACGTGAAGTATACATTGTAGCGACAGGGCGGAAAGTGTAGTACCCTGCTGCTATTTGTTAACACAGTTGTAATATGAGGTTAATCCCTTGAGTGACATGGCGAAAAACCTGATTCTCTGGTTAGTCATCGCAGTTGTCTTGATGTTATTGTTCCAGAGTTTTGGTCCCGGCGATTCCAGTGGTCGTAGGGTGGATTACTCGAACTTCATCAGTGAGTTATCACATAATCAAATCAGTGAAGTACGTATTTCGGGTCGTGACATTGATTTCACTAAGAAAGACAACGGTGGAAAATATAGCACGTATATGCCAGTTCAGGATGAGAAGCTGCTGGATACGCTGCTCAACAAACAGGTAAAAGTTGTTGGTGAACCACCAGAGCAACAAGGCCTGTTAGCGACTCTCTTTATTTCATGGTTCCCAATGCTACTGCTGATTGGCGTTTGGATCTTTTTTATGCGCCAAATGCAAGGTGGTGGCGGTAAAGGGGCGATGTCTTTCGGTAAAAGCAAAGCCCGTATGTTAACGGAAGATCAGATCAAAACCACATTTGCTGATGTTGCTGGTTGTGATGAAGCAAAAGAAGAAGTAGGTGAATTAGTTGAATACCTGCGTGAACCCGGCCGTTTCCAAAAACTAGGTGGTAAGATCCCGAAAGGTATCCTGATGGTAGGGCCTCCGGGTACAGGTAAGACCTTGCTAGCGAAAGCAATTGCAGGTGAGGCTAAAGTGCCATTCTTCACCATTTCTGGTTCTGACTTTGTTGAAATGTTTGTTGGTGTTGGTGCTTCTCGTGTTCGTGATATGTTTGAACAAGCGAAGAAAGCCGCTCCTTGTATTATCTTTATCGACGAAATTGATGCCGTAGGGCGTCAACGTGGTGCTGGTTTGGGTGGTGGACACGATGAACGTGAACAAACGCTGAACCAGATGCTGGTTGAAATGGATGGCTTTGAAGGTAACGAAGGCATTATCGTTATCGCAGCAACTAACCGTCCTGATGTTCTGGACCCGGCTCTGTTGCGTCCGGGCCGTTTCGACCGTCAGGTTGTCGTTGGTCTGCCAGATGTTCGCGGTCGTGAACAGATTCTAAAAGTTCATATGCGCCGTATTCCATTGGATACTGACATTGATGCTTCCATTATTGCCCGTGGTACACCAGGTTTCTCTGGTGCGGATTTGGCAAACCTGGTGAACGAAGCAGCTTTATTTGCCGCTCGTAGCAACAGACGCGTCGTGTCTATGGTGGAATTTGAGAAGGCAAAAGATAAGATCATGATGGGTGCAGAGCGCCGTTCAATGGTCATGACAGAAGAGCAGAAAGAATCCACCGCTTACCACGAAGCAGGACATGCCATCATTGGCCGTCTGGTTCCTGAACATGATCCTGTCCATAAAGTGACAATCATTCCCCGTGGTCGCGCGTTGGGTGTAACTTTCTTCTTGCCAGAAGGTGATCAAATCAGTGCCAGCCGTCAGAAATTAGAAAGTCAGATTTCTACTTTATACGGCGGCCGTCTTGCAGAAGAGATCATCTACGGCCCAGATAATGTTTCTACGGGCGCTTCCAATGACATTAAAGTGGCAACATCTATTGCCCGTAACATGGTGACACAATGGGGTTTCTCGGAAAAACTAGGTCCACTGTTGTATGCGGAAGAAGAAGGCGAAGTTTTCCTTGGTCGTTCTGTGGCTAAGGCAAAACACATGTCGGAAGATACTGCACGTTTAATTGATCAAGAAGTGAAAGTTATCATTGATCGCAACTACCAGCGTGCACGTCAGATTCTGATGGATAATCTGGATATCTTGCATTCAATGAAAGATGCTTTGATGAAGTACGAAACCATTGATGCACCTCAGATTGATGACCTGATGAACCGCACTACAGTCCGTCCACCGGCAGGTTGGGAAGGCGATAACGATAATGGTGGTAATAGCAGTAATAATCGTCAGAATACATCGTCTCAGCAGCAGGCCACGAAACCTGCGGATGGTAATCCAACTGCGTAATCTATTCAAACCAAGGGCGATCATTGATAGAAAGGTTGCCTCTGGTTTTGACAGACCGTACTTACTAAACCCCGGGTTTGTCCTGGGGTTTTTAACATTAAGGCCCCCTAGCGATGAAACTCACATCCAGAGGCAGTATTCTTGACCTTTCCCATCCGCAAGTCATGGGAATTCTGAATGTTACCCCTGATTCTTTTTCAGATGGTGGTACTCACAGTACCCTTGATGCGGCACTACAACATGCTGCCAGAATGGTTGAAGAAGGAGCCACTATTATTGATGTTGGTGGCGAATCAACACGTCCAGGTGCTGATGATGTCAGTGAACAGGAAGAACTAGATCGCGTTGTGCCTGTAATAGAATCTTTGACACAGCGTTTTAAGGTGTGGATCTCTGTTGATACGTCAAAAGCTATCGTAATGCAGGAAGCTGCCAAAGCAGGGGCTCATATCATTAATGACATTCGTTCATTGCAGGAGCCGGGTGCACTAGAGGCAGCGGTAAAAACAGAGTTACCAGTTTGTTTAATGCACATGCAGGGACAACCCCGAACAATGCAGGTAGAACCTCACTACGAAAATGTTGTGGCAGAAGTCAAAACATACTTAGAAGAGCAGATTGAACGCTGTGTTGCGGCAGGTATTAAAAGAAACAAGCTGATGATAGATCCGGGATTCGGTTTTGGTAAGAATTTATCACATAATTATCAATTATTGGCTCATTTGAAAGAACTCCACTATCTTGGTCTGCCGATTCTGGCTGGTATGTCACGCAAGTCCATGATTGGCCAGTTACTTCATATCCCACCACAGGAGAGAGTAACGGGAAGTGTTGCTTGTGCTGTCATTGCGGCTATGCAGGGAGCTCAGATTATTCGCGTGCATGATGTAAAAGAAACGGTGCAGGCAATGCAGATTGTTCAGGCAACCTTGTCAGAGAAGACGATTTGTCGTCAGTAGCGAATCCGAATCCCCCAGATAAATTATTAGCAAAACGTAGATTGTGAACAAAGAATACGTTCAGCAAAGGAAGAAAGAAATTTATGAGTAGCCGTAAATATTTTGGTACTGATGGTATCCGTGGCAAAGTCGGTAATAGTCCAATTACCCCCGATTTTGTTTTAAAACTTGGTTGGGCCGCGGGTAAAGTACTGGCGCGTCATGGTTCTCGCAAAATTATTATTGGCAAAGATACCCGCATTTCCGGCTATATGCTGGAATCTGCTTTGGAAGCGGGGTTGGCAGCCGCAGGGCTATCAGCATCGTTTACTGGCCCGATGCCGACGCCAGCCGTAGCATACCTGACACGCACTTTCCGCGCTGAAGCGGGAATTGTTATTTCTGCTTCTCATAATCCTTACTACGATAACGGTATTAAATTCTTTTCCATTGATGGCACTAAACTTCCTGATGATGTGGAAGAAGCAATTGAAGCCGAAATGGAAAAACCGCTGACCTGCGTAGAATCCGCTGAATTAGGGCGTGCTAATCGTATCGTTGATGCGGCAGGCCGTTATATCGAATTCTGTAAAGGCACATTCCCAAGTGAACAAAGTCTAAATGGATTAAAAATTGTATTGGATTGTGCTAATGGTGCTACCTACCATATCGCACCGAACGTTCTCAGAGAGTTGGGCGCTGATGTGATAACCATTGGTTGTGAGCCAAATGGCATCAATATCAATGAAGAATGCGGTGCGACAGATGTCCGGCTATTACAGAAACGGGTTTTGGAAGAGCAGGCAAATGTTGGTTTGGCATTTGATGGTGATGGTGATCGGATAATCATGGTTGATCATTTGGGTCAAAAAGTGGATGGAGACCAGATACTTTATATCATCGCACGTGAAGCATTGCGACAAGGGCAACTGCGCGGTGGAGCAGTGGGAACTTTGATGAGCAATATGGGATTGGAATTGGCATTGAAACAGCTTGGCATTCCATTTGAACGTGCCAAAGTCGGTGACCGCTATGTACTGGAGAAGTTGCAAGAAAAAGGCTGGCGTTTAGGCGCAGAAAATTCAGGCCATGTCATATTACTGGATAAAACCACAACAGGCGATGGTATTGTTGCTGGTTTGCAGGTATTGAGTGCTATGGTACGTAACGATATGAGTCTGCATGATCTGTGTAGTGGCATGAAATTGTTGCCACAAGTGCTGGTCAATGTTCGTTTTAGTGGTGATAACGACCCTTTGCAATCAGAACGCGTACTCGAAGTTGTTAAAGAAGTTGAAGCTGAGTTAGATGGCCGTGGTCGGGTACTGTTACGCAAATCGGGCACTGAGCCACTGATCCGTGTGATGGTAGAAGGTGAAGATGAGGAGCAGGTTACGGCACTGGCGCATCGTATCGCAGATGCTGTGAAAAAATAGCCTGATTTGTTGATTTTTTCTTCGATCAGCATCAGTATTTAAAATTAACCTTGCTTGTCTGAAATGCTTTGGTTAGTATTCACACCCGCTCAATAAGTTAATTTTTTTAATTTTGAGCGGGTAATGCAGTATAACGTTACCAGAGTTATGACATTACCAAAGTTATGGCAAATCCCACGAGGAAACGGGTACAACATATGTATGAAGCTCTTTTAGGTATATTCTTGCTGGTCGGTATCGGGCTAATCGCTCTGGTTCTGCTACAGCAGGGGAAAGGTGCTGATATGGGTGCTTCCTTTGGTGCGGGTGCGTCTGCAACAATATTTGGTTCATCGGGTTCTGCGAATTTTATGACCCGCATGACAGCAGTTTTTGCAACACTGTTTTTTGTTATCAGTTTGGTACTGGGTAATATGACCAGTAACAGAACTGGTTCAAGCGGTAAGTGGGAAAATATTGCTGAACCTGCACAAGTTGAGAAACAAATAGAAGTGCCAGTAGTGCCAGCAAAGCCAACTAAACCGAATAGTGATATCCCACAGTAGCTCTCGATAGAAAGCTTTCGGTAAAAAGAATAGTCAGAAAAAGAATTGAAGTAGGGTTGTTGATTTAAACAGTTAGTACTTAACAGGTTAAGATAACAGTTCTACAATCAGTGCCGAGGTGGTGAAATTGGTATACACGCTACCTTGAGGTGGTAGTGCCTAAACAACGGGCGTACGGGTTCAAGTCCCGTCCTCGGCACCATTAATCTAGAAACTTGCGTTTTTAGTGTTATCAGCGTAAGATTTGCCACGTTTTCGAACGCGGGATGGAGCAGCATGGTAGCTCGTCGGGCTCATAACCCGAAGGTCGTCGGTTCAAATCCGGCTCCCGCAACCACTTCTTAACAACATATACCCTTTCAAATAGTTATGATTTAGCAGCCTAGGGTCTCAATCCTGATTTGACAGGTTGCTTCCAGAAGTATAGCTTTGAGAGGTATAGAAGAAGTTGGTTGAGACCACTGGCAGTAAATAGGGTCCAGTTGCATAAAGCCCCGGGTTTCGGGGTTTTTTGTTATTTGACAGCAGAACTACTGGGCTAATATAGCCCTTTTTTTATGTCTTGGGGGTGGGCTTGTCCACATTAGAGCAAAAATTAACAGCGATGATTTCAGCACCAGTTGAAGCTTTGGGTTTTGAATTAGTGGGCCTGGAGTTTATTCGCGCACGTGTATCGACACTGCGGGTCTATATCGATAGTGAGGAGGGTATCACTGTTGATGATTGTGCTGATGTTAGCCATCAGGTCAGTGCAGTACTCGATGTTGAAGATCCGATCTCAGGGCTTTATAACCTGGAAATATCTTCACCGGGGCTTGATCGTCCACTGTTTAAGGCTGAACACTACCAGCGTTTCATGGGTGAAAAAGTCGGCTTGATGTTACGCATGGCAATGCAAAACCGTCGTAAATGGCGAGGAATTATCAAAGCTGTTGATGGTGAAATGATTACGGTTACGGTGGATGGAAAAGACGAAGTGTTCGCACTGAGCAACATCCAGAAAGCGAATCTGGTACCCCACTTTTAAAGTTCGGATGAGGCAACTAGGATGAATAAAGAAATTCTGGCTGTTGTGGAAGCGGTTTCTAATGAAAAATCTCTCCCTCGTGAAAAAATCTTCGAAGCATTAGAGATTGCATTGGCGACAGCCACCAAGAAAAAATATGAGCAGGAAATCGATGTCCGTGTTTGCATCGATCGTAAATCCGGTGATTTTGATACTTTTCGCCGTTGGTTAGCTGTAGAAGAAGTCACTCTACCGACGCGTGAAATCACATTGGAAGCTGCAAAATTTGAAGACCCAGAAATTGAACTGGGTGGTTATATTGAAGATCAAATTGAATCAGTAACTTTTGACCGTATTACAACTCAGACTGCAAAACAGGTTATCGTGCAGAAAGTACGTGAGGCTGAACGTGCAATGGTCGTCGATCAGTTCCGTGAACAGCAGGGCGAGATCGTGACCGGTCAGGTCAAAAAAGTAAATCGTGATAATATTACGCTTGATTTGGGTAATAATGCTGAAGCGGTTATTTTGCGTGAAGATATGCTGCCACGTGAAAACTTCCGTCCGGGTGACCGCGTTCGTGGTGTCTTGTATGATGTGCGTCCAGAGGCACGTGGTGCACAGCTTTTCATTAGCCGTTCTCGTCCAGAGATGCTGATTGAATTGTTCCGCATCGAAGTACCGGAAATTGGCGAAGAGATCATTGAGATCAAAGCTGCTGCCCGTGATCCGGGTTCCCGTGCCAAAATCGCGGTGAAAACGAATGACAAGCGTATCGATCCGGTTGGTGCTTGCGTAGGTATGCGTGGTGCAAGGGTACAGGCCGTTTCCAGTGAGTTGGGCGGCGAACGAATTGATATCGTATTGTGGGATGACAATCCTGCGCAATTTGTTATTAATGCAATGGCTCCGGCGGATGTTGCATCTATCGTTGTTGATGAAGATAACTGTACGATGGATGTTGCCGTGGAAAACAGCAATCTTGCTCAGGCGATTGGTCGTAATGGCCAAAACGTCCGTCTGGCGGCACAATTGCTGAAAAAACATCGTGGTGATGACAAGTGGGAATTGAATGTCATGACTGCGGAAGAGCTGCAAGCGAAACATCAGGCAGAAGCTCATGCTTCTATTGATACATTTACTAAGCATCTCGACATTGATGAAGATTTCGCCACTGTATTGGTCGAAGAAGGTTTCTCCACACTGGAAGAGTTGGCTTATGTGCCAATCAATGAACTTCTGGCAGTGGAAGGCCTTGATGAGGAAACCGTTGAAGTTCTCCGTGAACGTGCAAAAGCGGCCTTGACGACGCTGGAACTGGCTCAGAAAGAGAGTCTTGGTGATCAGCAACCTGCCAAAGATTTACTGGATCTGCCTGGCATGGAACGTACTTTGGCGTTTAACCTGGCTGCCCGTGGCATCTGCACTCTGGAAGATCTTGCCGAGCAGGGTATCGACGACTTATCTGATATCGAAGGACTGAATGATGAGAAAGCAGGAGAACTCATTATGGCAGCCCGTAATATCTGTTGGTTTGGCGATGATGCATAAATAAACTGTAGCAGGAAGGAACAGAATGACAGAGGTAACCGTAAAATTACTGGCAGAAGAGATCCAGACATCGGTTGAACGCCTGATCCAGCAATTCACTGATGCTGGCATTCAGAAAACCGCAACTGACTCTGTTTCCCAGAAAGAAAAAGAAGCTTTGCTGGCACACCTGAACCGCGAACAAGGCGGTACTGGTGGTCAGCCAGGTAAATTAACACTACAGCGTAAAACGCGCAGTACACTGAACGTCCCTGGCACCGGTGGCAAAAGTAAATCGGTAGCGATTGAAGTCCGTAAAAAACGCACATATGTGAACCGTGACGCGATTGAACAAGCTAAAGCGGAAGAACAGGCGAAGCGTGAAGCGGAAGAGCAGGCTCGGCGCGAGGCAGAAGAAAAGGCGCGGCTTGAAGCTGAAGCGAAGAAACTCGCGGAAGAGCAAGCGAAACGTAACGCGGAAGAACAGGCAAAACGCGAAGCAGAAAAGCAAGCTCAACGTGAAGCAGAAGAAAAAGCCAAACGTGAAGAGGCTGAAAAGGCTCAGCGTGAGGCAGCGGAAAAAGAAAAAGTGACTAAGCAACATACCGAAAAGAAATCGAAACCAGTGCAAACTGAGCCAGCAGCGCAAACTGAAAAAGCGCGTCGTGAAGCTGAAGCAGCAAATTTAAAACGCAAAGCTGAAGAAGAGATGCGTCGTAAAGTTGAAGCGGAAGCAAGACGGGTAGCAGAAGAAGCCCGCCGCATGGCAGAAGAAAATCAGGATAAATGGTCTGACGACTCTGATTTTAATGACAGCAATGACTATCATGTAACCACTTCCCGTCATGCCCGTGATGCGGAAGATGAGAATGACGCTAAAGTTGAAGGTGATCGCCGTGCCCGCAATCGTGGCGGCAAATCCTCCCGCCAGAAGAAGAATAACAAACATTCTGAATCGAAAGCTGATCGTGAAGAAGCACGTGCGGTTGGTCGAACCAAAGGCAAACAGCGCAAAACCTCTGCTTTGCAGCAGAGCTTTACCAAACCTGTGGCAGTTGTTAACCGTGATGTAGTGATTGGTGAAACCATTACCGTTGCTGAACTGGCTAATAAGATGGCTGTCAAAGGTTCCCAGGTCATCAAAACCATGATGAAGATGGGGGCAATGGCGACCATTAACCAGGTTATCGATCAGGAAACAGCTCAACTGGTTGCCGAAGAAATGGGGCACAAAGTTATTCTACGTCGTGAAAACGAGCTAGAAGAAGCGCTGATGAGCGATCGTGATACTGGTGAAACTCAGGCAGAGCCTCGTGCGCCTGTGGTTACCATCATGGGTCACGTTGACCATGGTAAAACTTCTTTGTTGGATTACATCCGTTCAACCAAAGTAGCTTCCGGTGAAGCGGGCGGCATTACACAGCATATCGGTGCATATCATGTGAAAACTGAAAAAGGCATGATCACCTTCCTGGATACTCCAGGCCACGCTGCGTTTACCTCCATGCGTGCTCGTGGTGCTAAGGCAACCGATATTGTTGTTCTGGTTGTCGCTGCGGATGATGGCGTGATGCCTCAGACTATTGAAGCTATCCAGCACGCCAAAGCAGCGAGTGTGCCGGTAGTTGTTGCGGTCAATAAAATTGATAAACCAGAAGCTGATCCGGATCGCGTGAAGAATGAACTGTCGCAGTACGGCATTATTCCGGAAGATTGGGGCGGTGAAAACCAGTTTATCAATGTATCTGCTAAAGCTGGTATTGGTATTGATGAATTGCTGGAAGCTATCCTGCTGCAAGCTGAAGTTTTGGAGCTGAATGCAGTTCGTACTGGTATGGCAAATGGCGTGGTCATTGAATCCTTCCTGGATAAAGGCCGCGGTCCTGTTGCAACCATTCTGGTGCAGTCTGGTACTCTGAACAAAGGTGATATTGTTCTGTGCGGCTTCGAATATGGCCGTATCCGTGCGATGCGTAACGAACTTGGTCAGGAAGTCATGTCTGCCGGCCCTTCTATACCAGTGGAAATACTTGGTCTGTCCAACGTGCCATCTGCGGGTGATGAAGCAACTGTTGTACGTGATGAGAAAAAAGCCCGTGAAGTGGCATTGTACCGTCAGGGTAAATTCCGTGAAGTGAAACTGGCTCGCCAGCAGAAATCTAAACTGGAAAACATGTTTGCTAACATGGAAGAAGGTAAAGTATCTGAGCTGAACATCGTCCTGAAAACCGACGTTCAGGGTACGTGCGAAGCGATTTGTGATTCACTGATGAAGTTGTCTACTGACGAAGTGAAAGTGAAAATTATCGGCTCCGGTGTGGGGGGTATCACTGAAACTGACGCAACGCTTGCGGCGGCATCCAACGCAATCATTCTGGGCTTCAACGTCCGTGCTGATGCTTCTGCACGTCGAATCATTGAAAACGAAAGTGTTGATCTGCGTTATTACTCCGTTATCTATAGCTTGATTGATGAAATCAAACAGGCAATGAGCGGTATGTTGGCTCCAGAATACAAACAGCAAATCATGGGGCTGGCAGAAGTCCGTGATGTCTTTAAGTCACCGAAATTTGGTGCAATTGCTGGCTGTATGGTGACAGAAGGTACCATTAAACGTAATAATCCAATCCGTGTCCTGCGTGATAATGTGGTTATCTACGAAGGTGAACTGGAATCTCTGCGTCGCTTTAAGGATGACGTTAACGAAGTTCGTAATGGCATGGAATGTGGTATTGGTGTGAAGAACTACAATGATGTTCGTGTTGGCGATATGATAGAAGTCTTCGAAGTTGTTGAAATTAAACGCTCCATCGATTAAAAAACCACAATTGCCCAATAGATTTCAGGTAGTAGCTTGAAAAACGGGTATAGATTCATCCATTCTTGGGGGGCTTAATGCCCCCCAAATGTCAGGAGATAAAACAATGGCAAGAGAATTCAGTCGTACTCAGCGCGTTGCACAAGAAATGCAAAAAGAGATTGCCATCATTTTACAGCGTGAAGTCAAAGATCCCCGTATCGGCATGGCAACTGTTTCTGGTGTTGAGGTTTCCCGCGATCTGGCTTATGCCAAAGTATTTGTGACTTTTCTGAATGTGTTAGTAGAAGAACATGATTCAGATAAGGTTCAAGAGGGTATCAAGGCATTGAATGAAGCCTCTGGGTTTATTCGTTCTTTACTGGGCAAAGCGATGCGTCTGCGCATTATTCCTGAACTGACGTTTTCTTACGACAGTTCTTTGATAGAAGGGATGCGTATGTCAAATCTGGTGACTAATGTCGTAAAAAATGATGAGCAGCGTCGTGCTTCTGCGGATCATAACGAGGAAAAGTAATGGGGCGTCGTCGTCGGGGTCGTGCGATACACGGCGTACTGTTGCTGGACAAGCCACAGGATATTTCCTCCAATGATGCTTTACAGAAAGTAAGGCGAGTCTTTAATGCCAGCAAAGCAGGTCATACCGGTGCGTTAGATCCGCTGGCAACTGGAATGTTGCCGATTTGTCTGGGTGAAGCGACTAAGTTTTCTCAGTTTTTGCTGGATTCTGACAAACGCTATAGAGTCATTGCCCGTTTAGGACAGCGCACTGATACCTCCGATTCTCATGGAAAAATCATTTGTGAACGTGAAGTTCAGGTGACTTTGGCTCAGCTTGATGCGGCATTGGAAACATTCCGTGGTGATACCATGCAAGTTCCTTCCATGTACTCTGCATTAAAACATCAGGGAAAACCGCTGTATGAATATGCTCGTCAGGGCATTGAAGTTGAGCGGGAAGCGCGTCCAATTACTGTTTATGAATTACAGTTCATTCGCTGGGAAGGTGATGAACTGGAGCTGGAAATCCACTGTTCCAAAGGGACTTATATCCGTACGATCATTGACGATTTAGGAGAGTTGTTGGGTTGTGGTGCCCATGTGATTTATCTGCGTCGTTTGCAGGTTGCCAATTATCCTAATCATAGAATGGTGACATTGGACCAGTTATATGAGTTAAAAGAACAGGCGGAAAGACAACAGTTTGAAGCAGGAGAATTGCTCGACCCATTGTTGTTACCGATGGATACGGCCGTTGTGCATTTCCCTGTAATTCATCTGACATCTGTTGTTGCTGCTTATTTTAAGCAGGGACAGCCTGTTCGTAGCCAGCATCGTTTACCATCTGGTGAGTGGGTACGTATTACCGAAGGAGATGAAAACAAATTCATCGGTATTGCCGTGATTGATGACGATGGCTTAGTAGCTCCGCGTCGTTTGGTAGTTGAAGCTTATGATAGTTAAAACCGAATGATGGTTGAATTATATCAAAAGTAAGCAATTATGGGGTTATCTTGCGCTTCACCTATTTGCAGCGTAGAATAATGCGCCTGTATTGAGTGGCTGAATTAGAGATCGGCACTCGTCATTCATAATTTATATTTGGAGTTATACTATGTCTCTAAGTACTGAAGCAAAAGCGCAGATTATTGCTGAGTTTGGCCGTGGCGCTAACGACAGTGGTTCTAGCGAAGTTCAGATTGCCCTGCTGACTGCACAAATCAACCATCTGCAAGGTCACTTTGCAGAGCATAAAAAAGATCACCACAGCCGTCGTGGTCTGCTGCGTATGGTTGCACAGCGTCGTAACCAACTGAACTACCTGAAGCGTAAAGATCTGGCACGCTACACCGCGCTGATTGAGCGTCTGGGACTGCGTCGCTAATTGATGAGTTTCAGTGGAAAGGGGCCTATTGGGCCCCTTTTCTTCTAGAAAGTAGAATTTAAGAAACTTAAATTCCGTTTCTGAAATATTTGAACCTCTTCAGCTACAGTGACTCGCGCGGCTAATGAGAGTACTTAAAAGGATATACCCAGTAGATGCCAAGTTATAGCGCGGCTAACAAAGCTGCACTTGAAAGACAAAGGGGATTAAGTGCTGTCATTAGTCGTGAGGGTGTAGCAATGAAGAGAATATCCATTGTTGCTGATAGTTAAAAGGCAGCAACACTAACGAAGGAATATTATTTTGCTGAATCCGATTGTTCGTAAATTCCAGTATGGTCAGCATACTGTGACCATCGAAACAGGCATGATGGCTCGTCAAGCGACAGCGGCTGTTATGGTAAATATGGATGACACTGCGGTATTTGTTACCGTTGTTGGTCAGAAAAAAGTGAAACCAGGTCAGGATTTCTTCCCACTGACTGTTAACTATCAAGAACGTACATATGCTGCTGGCCGTATTCCTGGCAGTTTCTTCCGTCGTGAAGGCCGTCCGGGTGAAGGTGAAACCCTTGTTGCCCGCCTTATTGACCGTCCATTGCGCCCACTGTTTCCGGAAGGTTTCCTGAACGAAGTTCAAATCATTGCAACCGTTGTTTCCGTAAACCCACAGGTTCATCCGGACATTGTTGCTATGATTGGTTCTTCTGCGGCGTTGGCATTGTCTGGCATTCCATTCAATGGCCCAATTGGTGCAGCGCGCGTTGGTTATATCAATGATCAGTATGTATTGAACCCAACCAGCGATGAGCTGAAAAACAGCCGCTTGGATTTGGTTGTTGCAGGTACTGAAAGCGCTGTACTGATGGTTGAATCCGAAGCGGATCTGCTGACAGAAGAACAGATGTTGGGGGCGGTAGTGTTCGGCCATGAACAACAGCAGATTGTAATTGATAATATCAATGCACTGGTTGCTGAAGCGGGTAAAGAGAAGTGGGATTGGACACCAGAGCCTGTCAACCAATCTCTGCATGATCGCGTTGCTAAGTTGGCTGAAAACCGTCTGGGTGATGCTTACCGCATTACTGAAAAACAGGAGCGTTACGCTCAGGTTGATACTATCAAAGAAGAAGTTTCTGCTATCATTTTGGCAGAAGCGGCAGAAAATGGTGTTGAACTGGAAGAGACAGAAGTGCTTGAAGTGTTGTCTGTTCTGGAGAAAAATGTCGTTCGTGGACGTGTCCTGCGTGGTGAGCCTCGCATTGATGGTCGTGAAAAAGATATGGTTCGTGCACTGGACGTTCGTACTGGCGTATTACCACGTACTCACGGTTCATCTCTGTTTACCCGTGGTGAAACTCAGGCACTGGTTACAGCAACACTGGGTACTGAACGTGATGCCCAGGTGATCGACGAACTGATGGGAGAGTACACTGATCGCTTCCTGTTCCATTACAACTTCCCTCCATATTCTGTTGGTGAAACGGGTATGGTTGGTTCGCCAAAACGCCGTGAAATTGGTCACGGTCGTTTGGCGAAGCGTGGTGTTATGGCGGTAATGCCTGGCATTAACGAATTCCCGTATACCGTTCGTGTGGTTTCTGAAATTACTGAATCCAATGGTTCCTCTTCTATGGCTTCCGTCTGTGGTGCTTCATTGGCACTGATGGATGCAGGTGTACCGATTAAGGCAGCAGTTGCAGGTATCGCCATGGGGCTGGTGAAAGAAGGTGATAACTTTGTGGTTCTTTCTGACATTCTGGGTGATGAAGATCATCTGGGTGATATGGACTTTAAAGTTGCAGGTAGCCGTGATGGTGTCAGCGCATTGCAGATGGATATCAAAATTGAAGGTATCACCCGTGAAATCATGCAAATTGCATTGAATCAGGCCAAAGGTGCTCGTTTACACATACTGAACGTCATGGAGCAGGCAATCCAGAGTCCACGTAATGATATCTCTGAATTTGCACCACGTATTCACACCATCAAGATAAATCCAGATAAGATCAAAGATGTGATTGGTAAAGGTGGTTCCGTGATCCGTGCTCTGACTGAAGAAACAGGCACAACTATCGAAATCGAAGATGACGGTACTGTGAAGATCGCAGCGACTGATGGTGAAAAAGCTCGTCATGCTATCAGCCGTATTGAAGAGATTACTGCTGAAGTTGAAGTTGGCCGTATTTATACTGGTAAAGTCACCCGTATTGTTGACTTTGGCGCATTTGTTGCGATTGGCGGTGGTAAAGAAGGATTGGTACACATCTCTCAGATCGCAGACAAGCGTGTGGAGAAAGTCACTGACTATTTGCAGATTGGTCAGGAAGTTCCTGTCAAGGTGCTGGAAATTGACCGTCAAGGTCGTATCCGCCTGAGCATGAAAGAAGCAGTAGTTAATACTATGCTGAATATTATCGATGAAACATCACAATCACCGGAATCTTCAGTAGAATAAATTTGACGTAAAGAACGGTGTCCTGTAAAAAGGGCGCCGTTTATCTCCAATAGATTTCAAATTGTCAGCCAACAAAGGACAATTTGAAAGATAAAGGAGGGCAGCTAATTTCTGGCAGGATGCCTGAAATATACAATGTGGGTGGAACAACCGTGGGTGAAGTAACAGGGCATTCTGGTTAATGTCTGACTTCGGGAGTGGGAAATGAATTCTTTTCTGCGCTGGTATTACGTTGCAGCTATCTTTTTCCTTATAGGATGTGGCAGCACTGAGTGGCGTAAAAATGAAGTTTTTGCTATTCCACTTCAACCAACATTGCAACAAGAGGTTATTTTGGCGCGCATGGAACAAATACTTGCGAGCCGCTCTCTTAAGGAAGATGAGTATGCACAGCTTTTATATGAAAGAGGTGTGCTGTATGATAGCCTCGGGCTGAGGGCATTGGCACAGAATGATTTTTCAGTGGCTTTGTCTATCCGTCCTGATATCCCTGAGATTTTTAATTATTTGGGGATTTATTTTACGCAGGCAGGCAATTTTGATGCTGCCTATGAAGCGTTTGATTCTGTTTTAGAGCTTGATCCAACTTACAACTACGCGCGAATGAATCGCGGAATTGCACTGTATTACGGTGGCCGTTATCGTTTAGCGCAGGATGATCTGCAGGCGTTTTATCAAGACGATCCAAATGATCCCTTCCGTTCGTTGTGGTTGTACCTTGTGGAAGAGAAAATCGATCCGAAGGTTGCAATGACTAATTTGTCGCATCGTTTTGACAAAACGAACCGGGGGCTATGGGGCTGGAATATTGTTGAATTCTATTTAGGTAAGATCAGTGAGAAAACACTGATGGAACGCCTGAAACAGGGTTCGACAGATAACACTTCGCTCGCTGAGCATCTCAGTGAAACTGACTTCTATTTAGGTAAGCATTACCTAAGTCTGGGGGATGAGGATAGCGCGGTTGCGTTATTCAAGCTGACGGTAGCTAATAATGTCCATAACTTTGTTGAGCACCGCTATGCATTGTTGGAATTGGCGCTGCTAGGCCAAAGACAAGATGACCTATCAGAATCGAACCAACAATAGCTGACGAACATTTTCACGACAGATTTTTAAGTCCACATCTATAAGAGGTGGGGACTTGTTTGTTCGTTTTATAACATAATTTGAGCCAGTTCACATTTTAAATGAAAATGATAGAAATTCTTTTCACTGTGTTATGTAGACTGGCCGCCACGATCAATGAGGCACCATTACATGACCACTGAGACTGAAATCTCTTTTGCTGATTTAGGGTTATCAGCACCTATTCTTTCCGCACTGCAAGACATGGGCTACGAGAAGCCCTCACCAATTCAACAGCAATGTATTCCTCACCTGTTAAATGGTCGTGACGTGCTGGGTATGGCGCAGACTGGTAGTGGTAAAACTGCGGCTTTCAGCTTGCCTTTACTGCATAATATCGATGCTGAGCTTAGAGCTCCACAGATCCTTGTGTTAGCACCGACCCGTGAACTGGCGGTACAGGTTGCTGAAGCATGTTCAGATTTTTCCAAACATATGCGTAGTGTGAATGTTGTCGCGCTCTATGGTGGACAGCGTTATGACGTTCAATTGCGTGCTTTGCGCCAGGGGCCACAAGTTGTAGTGGGAACACCGGGTCGTCTGTTGGATCATCTGAAGCGTGGTACGTTGGATCTGTCCAACCTGAAAGGTCTGGTGCTGGACGAAGCTGACGAAATGCTGCGTATGGGCTTTATTGAAGATGTTGAAAACATCATGAGCCAGATCCCGGCAGAACATCAGACAGCATTGTTTTCAGCAACTATGCCTGAAGCGATTCGTCGTATCACTCGTCGTTTCATGAACGAGCCACAGGAAGTTCGCATTCAGACCAGCGTAACCAACCGTCCAGATATCAGCCAGAGCTATTGGTCTGTTTACGGTATGCGTAAAAATGAAGCACTGGTACGTTTCCTTGAAGCAGAAGATTTTGATGCGGCGATTATTTTCGTCCGTACCAAGAATGCGACTCTGGAAGTGGCAGAAGCGCTTGAGCGTAACGGTTATAACTCTGCGGCACTGAATGGTGATATGAATCAGGCTCTGCGTGAACAGACTCTGGAGCGTTTAAAAGATGGCCGTTTGGACATTTTGATCGCAACAGATGTTGCTGCCCGTGGTTTGGATGTTGACCGTATCAGTCTGGTTGTTAACTATGACATTCCGATGGATGCTGAGTCATATGTTCACCGTATCGGCCGTACAGGTCGTGCCGGTCGTGCTGGTCGTGCTCTGCTGTTTGTTGAAAACCGCGAACGCCGCCTGCTGCGTAACATTGAACGCACTATGAAACTGACAATCCCGGAAGTAGAGTTACCGAATGCTGAACTTCTGAGCCAGCGTCGTCTGGAAAAATTTGCTGCTAACGTTCAGCAGCAGTTGGAAAGCAGCGATCTGGATCAATATCGTGCTCTGTTGTCTAAATTAGGCACCAGTGACGAGCTGGATATGGAAACATTAGCTGCGGCATTGCTGAAAATGGCACAAGGTGAACGTTCATTGATTCTGCCACCAGATCCGGTTCGTCGTCCTCGCCGTGAATTCAATGATCGTGATGACCGTCGCCGTAATGGTAATGGCTTTGGTGAGCGTGATAGAGGTGACAGAGGTGACCGTCCTCGTCGTGAACGCCGTGATGTTGGCGATATGGAACTGTACCGCATTGAAGTGGGTCGTGATGATGGTGTTGAAGTACGCCACATTGTGGGTGCTATTGCTAACGAAGGTGATATCAGCAGCCGTTACATCGGCAATATCAAACTGTTCGCAACGCACTCCACAATTGAGTTGCCAAAAGGGATGCCAGGGGAGTTACTGACTCACTTTACCCGTACCCGTATCTTGAACAAACCAATGAACATGCAGTTGCTAGGCGATGCACAGCCATTTGAACGCCGTGAACGTCGTGGTGGTGGTCGCAACAGTAATGGTAATGGTGGCAATGGTTCACGCCGTGACCGTGACGGTTTTGGTAACGGCGGTGGTCGTCGTTTTAACAATGAACGCCGTGGTGGCGGTGAGCGTGGTTCTTTCCGTGGTCGCAATAATGACGATTTCAACGGTGGTGCACAACGTCGTCGTCAGCAACAAAGTAATGGCAACGTTTAATACGCCATTGATTGTTGTTTCGTGTTAGCAATAACACGCTGAAATATCGAATTGAAATAAGCCCTTTCTCTTTATAAAAGAAAGGGCTTTTTTATGTTTTCAATATTCTCATTTTCGTAGCCATTTTCTGGCTGTATGAAGCGCTTTCTGAATGTGAACTGAAACCACTCGTTATAGACTGCTTTTTATTGCTGTCTTTTTAATCAAAAAACAGATGATTTCTTAACTCACAGCTTGTGTATTAAGTCCCAGTATGTCTTTGATTTCTAAATCTGAAAGTAAGTGCTCACCTTGATGAATAACCATTTTTTTCATTCTGGATCGAGAGCCACTATAGGCCACTTCTAATAGCACACGTTCTTCGACGGAACAAAGACCGCCTTCGGATTGCTCTAATGGATGGATAAGTACCCGATGTTTGCATCCGAAGAATCTGTCAATGAATCGGATGAGACCATGTTGCTTAAGCAACAAATGCAATTGCTGCTCTGCATTATAAAAATCACCAACCAATAAGCGGGAGGTACTGAAATTTCCTGTAATACTCAGTTCTTTTTGATTGCTGAGATTTTTCAGGATCATTTGGTTGATTTTGATTTTGATTTTGATTTTGATTTTTAGATAGAGATCGGCCATACATTTCCTTATTTCATTTTGGCTTAATGGTAGAGAGTACAGACATTATTTCTAAAAAAATGATTAAATTAACCCCAGTTCCTCTTTGAGAGGCTTTAAGTAACGGCGACTAACAGGAATACGTTCATCATTGCGCAATACCAATTCCGCCTGGCCGTTTTCCCTAAAAACAATCTCCCGCAAATGGGTCATATTGACAAGATACTGTCGATGGCAGCGAGTCAGGGGCGTACGGGTTTCCAGAGTGCGTAAGGTCAATTCAGTAAAACCTTCCTGTCCGTTGGCACTCATCACATATACACCACTCAAACGTGAGGTGATATACAACACGTCATCCAGTTGCATCAGCCATATCCGGCTGTGTCCTGTGCAGGGAATATATTTCAGTTGCTCATTTTCGGAGTGTAGATCTGCCAGACTCTGTTTTTGATAACCCGAACGAAGTCGTTGTAATGTCTTGCTCAGTCGCTCTTTTTCCAGCGGTTTTAGCAGGTAATCAAACGCATGTTCTTCAAATGCCTGTATCGCATATTCATCAAAAGCGGTAAGAAAAACGATATAAGGGCGATGCTCAGGGTCGAGCATACCCACCATTTCAAGCCCGGTGATGCGGGGCATTTGAATGTCAAGGAAAATCACATCCGGTTTCAGACGGTGAATGGCGCCAATGGCTTCTACTGCATTGGCACATTCACCGATGATCTGAATATCTGTTTCCTCTTCCAACAGGCAACGTAAATTCTCACGAGCCAGCGGCTCATCATCAACAATTAATACATTCATACCTACGCTGCCTTATCAACCTCTTTTTCCAGTGGTAAACATAAAATGACACGAGTAAATTCTTCTGGTTGGTAATCAACACGTACACCATAATGTTCACCATAGCGAAGCCGCAGGCGCTTATCTACCAGGCTCATTCCAAGTCCATCCCCCATTTTTTTCGGGCAATAAAGCCCCGCATTATCTTCAATTTCTACCAATAGCAGATTAGTTTGCTGATGGGCTCTAATCGTAATTCTTCCGGTATCCAGTAACTGTGATGTGCCATGTTTAATCGCATTTTCGACCATAGGTTGCAGGGAAAATGCAGGCAATTTGGCATAACGTAGAGACTCCGGTATGTCTATGATTATCTGGAGACGCTCACAGAATCGCGCTTTTTCAATTTGTAAGTAAGCATTCACATGCTCTATTTCATTTTGTAGTGTGGCGATTTCTTCTGGTCGCTTCAGATTCTTGCGAAAGAATGTTGAAAGGTACTGCACAAGCTGACCCGCTTGCTGGCTATCGCGTCGGATCACCGCCTGTAGTGTATTCAGGGCATTAAATAAAAAGTGAGGATTCACTTGCGCATGAAGTAGCTTCACTTCTGATTGTAACAGAGATTGCTTATTCCGCTCATATTGTCCCGCAAGGATTTGGGCAGAAAGCAAGCTGGCAATTCCTTCCCCTAATGTTCGATTGATCGAACTAAATAAACGGTTTTTGGCTTCATACAATTTTATCGTACCGATCACTTGCTGATTTTCTCCCCGCAGAGGAATAACCAGTGCTGAACCCAATTTACAAATGGGACTAAGAGAGCAGCAATAGGGAGTTTCATTACCATCAGCGTAGACTACCTCATTATTTGCTATCGCACGGTGTGATTGCTCGGAAGCAATAGGCGTTCCCGGTAAGTGATGGTCGGAACCAATGCCGATAAATGCCAGTAGTTTTTCCCGATCAGTAATTGCAACAGCCCCGATTTCCAGTTCCTGATAGATAACTTTTGCTACACGCATGCTGTTAGCTTCATTAAATCCTTTAAGTAATATCCCTTCGGTGCATACCGCGATTTTCAGGGCTTGAGCAGAAAAAGCACTGGTATATTTTTCGAATATGGCGCGTCTGTCCAATAAGATACGGATAAACATAGCTGCCCCGATACTGTTAGCGATGATCATAGGAGCGGCGATATTTTTCACTAAATTAAATGCTTCACTGAAAGGATTAGTAAACAGCAGAATGATCCCCATCTGAGCACATTCGGCAAAGAATGTCACAATCGCCGCAGTCCATAGATTAAGTAACTTATTGATCTTGCCCTGCTTCATTAAATAACTGTGTACAAGACCGCCAATAACGCCTTCTATAATGGTGGATACCATACAACTGAATGCGGTCAGCCCGCCAAGGGAATAGCGATGCAATCCTCCTGTGAATCCTACCATCGCTCCGACTGCTGGCCCGCCAAGGAAACCACCTAATACAGCACCAATAGCACGGGTATTAGCTATAGAATCATTAACATGCAAGCCAAAATAGGTTCCCATGATGCAGAAGATGGAGAAAATGGTATAACACATGAGCTTATGAGGTAAGCGAACACTCACTTGCAGTAAAGGAATGAACAGAGGCGTTTTACTCAGTAGCCAGGCAATCACCAGATAGATACACATCTGCTGGAGCAGTAATAACACGAGGGTAAATTCATACATATTTTTTCACGGCATGTTTGATCGATAAATAAATTTATGCGGCCATTATCAAAGCTTGAATTTAACGCCGTCAATGGGTATATCCGCCCTCTTCGGCAAGGGCGGATTTTCTTAAGGATCTTTTGACGAAATAAGCAGGAATAGGATTACTCAGTACAGATAACGTAATCGGTGACTATCTCATTAATAACATGAACTGTACCATCATCTATGTTCACGGCGAAATGAGCATTTTTCCCATGTTCATCTATTCCGGGTGTTGAAGAACGGTAAGAACGGAATTGTGGCCAGCCATACAACTCATGCATCGCATTTTGTTGATGTGCTTGGTACAGGCTGGCTAAGTCTTCTGCTGTCGGTAATTTTTTATGCATTATTTTACAATACCATACAGCGCCTTTATAGACTCGACGTGGCCAAATCTCACCATTTTCAGTATAAGTAGTCATTCCTTTCATACCCATTGCTAACTCGGCTTGTAGCAGAGGTCGGTCAAAAATAACTCCGTTTGTATTTGTCACCGTTTCAGCCATATGTCCCCAAAAATTGGCGTACTTAGAATTAGGGCTGGTCACGACAGTAAAAATGACATCTTCAGTTTTTGGGTTTGAGACACCATATGCTTTTATTTGCAAGGTCGTTTTTACGCCCAGTCCATTTGGATCGGTGATAGGGAGTGATAAACTACCCTGATCTCCCGTTACTCCTTGGTAGTGACCTGATTCACTGTCTATCAGCGCAGTAACTGTCTGAGGGACTTCCTGACGGTTTAGTGCTTTGGCTGTTTTTATTTCTATAGGGACATTTTTTACAGGCTGTCCGTGATTGAACGCTTTCATATTTAGGGTAATTGTTTCGCCTTTTTTAACTTTCCTTGTATTGATGGTGACTTCCAGATTATCAGCAATCCCTTTGATTTTTCCACCTTCAGTACCACCATAGGTATGGTTACCTTGCTCTTGATCCATACGGGTATCAATCGCTTTGGTATTCCCGGTAATGTGGAGGCCATTCTGTGCCTGAACAACAAGTGCTTTTACTTTACCTGCATCTGACAGTGTCAATGTATAACTGGGGACCTTACCCGATTCGACGATAGTGCCGCCTTTGGTAATATCAACATTCCCTTTATCTCCCCACACATAGCGTGATTTGTCCACGTTTTCTCCGTTATTAGCATGGAAGGTATAGGTTGCACTGAGGATATGTCCCATTTCTAATCTGCCTGACATACTGAGATCTTTAATAATTGGTTTATCAGGGTGAAAAAAGGTGATCTCTATTGGCTTGATATCAAGGCATTTTACCTCAGGTGTAATGGTCAGCACGCCAATTTTTTCACCAGCGGTGAGTAACGCTTCATAGATCCCTGGTCGAGTTTCTTTTATTTGCCCAATCTGAGGATCTTTACCGGCTCCGCTTAATTTACTACTCATGAGTTTGATATCCTCACCAGCATCAGGAATTGGATTACCGTTCCCATCTTTTAGTGTCAATTTAAGGATGGTGGTGGAGTGACCATCTGCTGACAATTCGCTGTCTTTTGTGGTGAACGTAGATTTGTCAGCACTTGCCTGTGCTTGTAGTACCTGAACCTCAGTTTCTGCTCGTTTGGAAGCATGGTCATGCTCATCGTAGGCAATAGCACCTACGGTATAAGTGTTATTGCCTTGACGATGATATTTCGGCAGGGTCAGCAGATAGGTATTACTGTTTTGTTGTTTGATCTTGCCTCCGTTGGCAAGCAGGCTTCCAATCTCCCATTGGATCGTTTTCAGGCCATATTTACTGTTTACTCTAAGATGAATAGGTTTGGTTTCACCTGCATGACCGGAAATCAGTTTGTCTAATGTCAGACTAATGACTTCACGTTGACGAAATTGCAAAACAATTTGATTATTACGATCAACGAGATCATAACGACCGCCTTGTAGCGTATGTTTGAATATTACGGCATCGGGATCAATCTGTGTTGACCATGGTGTACCAATGTCATAGTTCAGCTCTATATTGAATTGAGTGTCTTTATTGCTGGACATCTCTTGTTTGCGGTCAATAGCGAAAGTCAGCAATGGGATAGGCGTATAGTTAATTCCGACAGTAAAGGCCGCGGGGTTCTTTTGGCGGTGATCTTTATTGATTAACCCAACTTCATCGCCAAAATATTGTTCATATACCAACTTACCGCCAAGTTGTGACAAAGTGGGGAGATACCCTTGTACTCTCAGATCGAACCCATTGGCAGGACGTTCATCGTAATCTTTCAGCAAATGCGATTCTTTCCAGTTACTTAAGCGAAAATAGCCGTTCATGCCTAGTCTCAGATAGTCGCGGGCGTACTCTGCGCCGAGGCCAAGTCGGGTATTATCTCCGGTAACATCGTGATCCAGAAAAGCGTTATATCCTAGCATCCAGCTATCAAAAAACTGGCGATGTCCGATACCGATATTGATGGTGTTGCGTTTATCAATGCGGCGTAGGCCAAATTGAGTGAAGTCCATTTTACTTTTGCTGTCATACAGAGGTAGCAACATATCAAGTTGACTACCATCCAGACGACCTCGTCTGTCAATATTAGCTTGTATACGTGCTGTACCGTAAGATCCTAACCAGCTCTGGAGTTGTTGATTGGCTTCTCCCACCGCTAAATTGCTTATCTGGTTTATTGCGCTGTCGCTTGCTTTATCGCTGTTCAGTATCTCACCGACACGGATAGCCGCATTAGCCAGCTTGCGTTCTGTATCATCGGTTTTAGAAAATGGCTCTGATGAAAAGTCATTGAATGGTAAATATTTATTAGGGCGGGATTTGGGGACATCAATTTCATCACCAACCCCAAGTACTGGAAACGGTTTGCTGAAAGTACGGAATTTATTTATTTCTTTGAGTTGATTAATGGTGAAACCGTAACGTTTAGCTATTGTATGGATCGTTTCTCCCGGTTTCAGAATATAAGGCTCAGTTGGTATTGCCAGAGGAGAGTGTTGAGAAATCGTATGCGTTTCGGCGGCAGCAATAATAGGCGTAAATGTGCCAGCGAGTGGGAACGCAAATTGGGCGATAATATTCACCCAGGCTACTCGTTTCAGCGAGTGTTGCTGATTTTGTTCTTGGGATTTATCAAATTTTTTGTGCATAAAAATAAACCTGTAATAGTAACAGCATCAGGTGATGATGAAATAAAAGCAGGGCAAAACGGTATTGCCTTATTTGAGACATCATAAATTGGTTAACAAAAAAAATTGTTAACTCGTTAACGCAAGGATTATTGATCTGACATATCTTGTATATGTATTTTTTATTCCAGCATAAAATTATTTAGTGGTCAATATTACTTTCTATATCAGGCATTGAAAATAAAAAATAAGACTGATAATAAAAAAATAATAGGTGATTTATACATATTTCCTCATAAGGTTAAAACAAGGGTTTTGGTATTTATGTAAATTAAAACATGATGTTGCAACTTATATATCTTATATAAACAGGGATTGTCTGGAAAGGGGAAAAATAACTTTAAATAGTAAGAGGGTTTTTGATGGTTAAATATTCTTTGCTAATTATTATTGGTTTTTATTTTTATTTTTATTTTTATTTTTATTTTTATTTTTATTTTTATTTTAAGTTTATTAATCTTTAATTTTTTATTGGCGAATATTGTGTAATATGGTTTCAGAAAGAGCTTTCTTTATAATTCATCATTAAATATTAATTGATGAATTGATTTTAAGAAATAAAAATAATCAGATAATAAGTTGAATTGAGGGAATGTGTTAATTTCTCGTTTTACTGACACTTGAAATTGATTGGGTATATAATGTGATAGGTATCTGCATAAAGCATTTCATTTTTGGCAATGATCAGGCGCACGAATTTCTAAAAAGAATTTATGAAGATAGTGTCACACTAGATTGGTACCGCTAAACTAATTCGGAATCGCTGACGAGTTTTGATCTGGTTGTATGCTTGGAGCTTACAAAACATAATGAAGAAAAGAACACTTTTCACGATATTGCTGATTATCTTTTTGATCGCAATGGCTGTGCTTTTTCGTTCACATCATCAGGACTTATTGTTGCAGGGAGAGGTTGAAGCACCTGAGGTCATCATTGCATCTAAAGCCTCTGGAAGAGTGATTGCGCTTCACGTTAGGAGAGGAGATGACGTAAAAGCTGGGCAACTATTGGTAAGCCTTGATGGCCCTGAACTGACTGCAAAAGTTGCCGCAGCTCAAGCCGCCCGTGATCAGGCCAAAGCAAAACTCAATTTATCTTTGCATGGAACACGAGAAGAGAATATTCGCAGTTTGGAAGCGGCATACTTACAGGCTGAATTTGGATATAAAAACGCTCAACGTGAATTTGAGCGACTCAGTAATATTTCAGCCAAAGGTTATTCATCTGCCAGTGAATTGGATAACGCACGAAACGCGCGTGATATTGCTTACCAGAAAATGCTGTCGGCAAAAGCGGAGCTAGATGCAGGGAAAAATGGAGATCGTATAGAATTACGGCAACAATATCAGGCAGCCCTGAATGAAGCTGAAGAAAAATTACAGGAATTAAAAATTCAGAGTAATGACCTACAGGTAAAAGCTCCCGTTGATGGTGAAATTGGGCCACTTCCGGCGGAGGTCGGGCAACTTTTCAATGCCAATAGCCCATTGGCAACATTAGTACGTATCCCCGAAGCTTATTTTATTTATAATTTGCGCGAAGATATTCTGGCTAAAGTCCGTAAAGGTGACAAAGTGACATTGCGTGTACCGGCTTTGAATAATAAAGATATTGAGGCAGAGGTACGTTATATCGCGCCAATGGGAGATTACGCAACAAAACGAGCAACTCGTGCGACAGGGGACTTTGATCTGAGAACATTTGAAGTGCGTTTATATCCACTACAACCTGTTGATGGGCTGCGTCCGGGAATGAGTGCATTATGGCGCTGGGATAAATAAGGTGGCAGCTTGATGAACAGAAAATCGGCGTGGCGTGGTCTTAAATGGCATGGTCTTTAAATGGCGTGGTCTTTAAATAGCATAGTCTTTAGATGGCATAGCTTTAAGCATACGTTTATCCGTGAGCTGGTGGTTGCAGTCCGTAGCCCGATTTTTCACTGGCTGAGTTGGCTGTTTCCTCTGTTGTTGTTTATCTTAATCAGTGCCAATTTTTCGGAAGGAACACTGCTAAACCTGCCTGTTTCAGTAGTGGATAATGATCACAGTACCTTATCACGCACATTAATCCGCAATTTAAATGCGGCACCTCACGCTGATATCAAAACCTATGATAATGGTCTGACAGAATCATTACAGAGATTGGGCAGTGCAAAGGATTACTCTTTACTCTATATCCCCCCCGATCTAGAAAAAGATGCGTTGAGTGGTAAACAGCCGACAGTGAGCATCTATTATAATGCCTTGTTTTATGGTTCAGGGCGTTATTCCGTTCAGGATTTCAGCGGATTGATGGCAGAAACAAATGCCAAATATCGTGAGATCATTGCATCTGAAATTGGTCGTCAGCTTCCACCACTTGCTAAAGCGACGATGTCTTATGACAGCTTATTCAATGCCAGTGGCAGTTATATCTATTTCCAGCAATTTGCTGCAACCATCCATTTATTACAACTTTTCGTCGTAACTTGTACTATTTATACAATGGCAAGGGAAAAGGAGCTCTTAAGCGCAAAATATTTTATATCGGCTTTATTAGGAAAACTTGCGCCTTATACCCTGATTTTTACGTTGTTGTTGATGATAGAAATTGCTGCATTGGTTGCATTTTCTGATGCTAAAGTTGCAGGTAATCCGATATATATGCCGGTTGTTGGATTCTTTTATGTGATTGCGGCTCAAAGTATCGGCTTATTACTGTTTACTTTCACCGGTAGTGCATTGACGGCTTATACGCTAATCGGAATGCTGGTCAGTATTGCGATGTCATTTTCTGGCATGGTGGTGCCTGAATTATCAATGGTATGGCTGGCAAGAATTATTTCGAACCTGGAGCCATTAACTCATGCTTTAAATGCCATGTTCGATATCTTTCTGCGGGAAGTATCGTTAAAAATCATCCTGCATGTTTGCATGCTATTGGTGATTTATCCTTTGGTGTGTGCCTTGTTGATCCGCAACCGTTTGTGGAAACGGCTTAATCAGCCAGGAGAAGTCATATAATGCAGGGGAAGCAGGTAAATGAATAATTGGAAAATGTATTGGCAAACTTTCCGCAATGTATTGTTGGGAATGCTGGAAAAACCTTTGTGGTTAATGCTGATTGTTTCTCTGTGTGTGATGAGTCTGGTTTATATCCGCCCTACATTATGGGATCTGCCCGTTGCGATTATTGATCAGGACAACAGTCATATGAGCCGTGCGCTGATCCGCCATATTGATGCGACGGCGAAAATTGAAACCAAAAGTTACGCTAGTCTTGCTAACGCCCGTAATGACATATTACGACGGAAAATCTTCGCCATTATCATTGTGCCACCGGATTTTGAAAAACGTCTTTTAAGTGGGAAAAATGTGACAGTGCCAGTTTATGGTGACGCGACGAACCGCCTTGCTAATGGGCAGATTCAGCAGGATTTGGCGTTGGCGTATCAACAGTTATTATCTGAATATAATGCACAGTTACTGCTGAAATCAGGTTTCAGTACGGAACAGGTGAAAGTGTTGTTGCAACCGATTAAAGGAGAAACCATTGGATTATTCAATCCGGGGATCAGCTATGCTGCCATTGTTTTTCCCGGACTACTGGTGATGCTTTTGCAGCACTCCTTTTTGATTGCTTGTGTACGTGTGAGTATCACCATACGTAGCACCCCTAAAGGTAACCCACCACTTCCTGTCTATCTGGGGGCTTTGTCTGCGTTGTTGCCTATTTGGTTGTTTCTGTCTGTGATCTTTTTTGTTCTGTGGCCATGGGTATTAGGATATCGGCAGGATGCACCAATTTATCAATTATTGTTGATAACTTTCCCATTCCTGCTGGCAGTATTGGGGTTAGGTAAACTGGTAACAGAGTGTTTGCGCAGTGTGGAAATGATTTATCTGACATTGGCGTTTATCACTACTCCTGTTTTCTATATTTCGGGGACTATCTGGCCAGTTCAGGCGATGCCTGATTGGGTAAGAGCGATTTCATCAGCTTTGCCATCCACATGGGCAACCAAAATTATCGCAGGAATAAACCAAATGAACATGCCCTTGCAAAGTATGTTAGGGGATATTGCAATGATCCTGTTTCTTGGTGTCGTGTACATGATCCTGGGGATTTTTGTTGGGATATTGCGTAATGGTGAACTGCGGGAACTAAAGATTTTTATAAAACGGCAGCGAAAGCATTAACTGTAATCAAGAATTATCGCCAGACTGATAGTGAAAATATATTGATTTGGGACGGGTTCCGTGCAAATGTCACGGGTACTGATTTACGGGATCTCAGTGATAGAATTTTATTATCAATTCTTGAGGTAGTATCAGGAAATATCACAGTATTTTGGCAAAATGACATGTTCCTTTTCACGAAAAGGGATCTGACTTGTGTTAGGTTAAATCCACTTTCCGTTTTGGTTTATTATCGTTAACTCAATTTATCAAAGCGGAACAAAAAGAGGGCGCAGATCAGAACGATCGCGCGTTATCGTCATGTTAATCAGGGTCGAAATTCCGGTTGATGCCATGGGTATTGATCGCTTGCTGCGAGAATCCTTTGAGACATCGACAGAAGCTGAGTTAGTTCATAGATTAAGAGAAGATGGCTTGTTGACGTTGGGAGTGGTTGCGACTGACGATGAAGGTCACGTAATTGGCTATGTTGGTTTCACACCTGTTGACATCAATGGTCAGGATCATAATTGGGTTGGATTGGCACCATTGGTAGTGTCTGAACCGTATCGTCGTCAGGGCATTGGTGAGAAGTTAGTGTATGAAGGATTGGATAGCCTGAATGAGTTCGGTTATGGTGCAGTAGTCGTGCTTGGTAAACCGGAATATTATCACCGTTTTGGTTTCAAGCTTGCTAGAGAGTACCAATTACATTGCCAATGGCCTGATAGTGAGGAATTCTTTCAGGTTTACACACTGGCTGATGTCTCGCTGGATGATTGTCATGGTTTAGTCACATATCCCAGTCATTTTGACTATGTGTAACTATAAGATGTCATTACAAGATGTAAATACAGAATTAGTAAATACATGTTGAAGTCATGCTAGAGATACTCTGGCAACACTGTCTATTTTCATGAAGTCTCTGACAAATAGGTTGCTATACAGAGAGGCTGGGTTGTAACCAGCCTCTCTTTTTGCTGCTTGTTTAGCTGCTTTTTCGGATATTCCAGCTTTAATGCTGTGCTCTTGTCCCGTACTAAACTGTGATAGACCAGAGTCAATGTGCCTTTTCCCCTCAAAGCCTTCGCCCCTTTTCCTGTACTGTGTTGTATCAGACGACGGGAAATATCTGTAGTAATTCCGGTATATAAAGAACCATTCTCGGTTTTTATCAAGTAAAGATACCAATCAGATTTGTTAATATTCATTATTTATATTAAATAATTACAGATGTATAAATACCGTATGAGATTAAAACATTATGAGACCATAGACTGTATTGTGGTTTTTGTAACCATACAACATGATGAATTATATTAAATTACATGTTTATTAACAGTAAGTGACAATATTTCTTATTCAAAATAATTGAAAAACCATAGCAATAATTGCTAATTATCATTTTTTGAAGAAGCGTATAACTTGATCCAAATCACAAAGAGACTCCGTTATATTGAAAAGTAGACAAAGGATCTAAAAATGAGAAATGCAAAATTTATTGCCACTCTTTTAACACTATGTGCTGTTTCATTTGGTTCTTTTGCGGCAACTGAAGTAAGAAATGCTACAGGGGAGAAGATTGGTGTTGTTTCTGTGACGGGAGCAGAAACACTGGATAACCTGACAGAAGAGTTGTCCAAAAAAGCTGACAAAGCTGGAGCAGCTTATTTCCGCATTATTTCTGCTACTGGCCACGATAAACTGCATGGTGTTGCAGAAATCTATAAATAACTTATAGTTAAATCAGTTTAAATATTATACTACTGTACAAATATCAGAACACATCACTGAATCAATATCCAGATGTGTTCTGATTGAGATAAGCAAATATAACAGTATGGAATTAGATGGAATTGAATAAAGATATCTTAATAATTTGCCAGTATCTTGCCGAGCAACATGTCTTCACAATTTGTACTTCTTCAAATCAAGATCTATGGTGCGCAAATTGTTTCTATGTTTTTGATGTCGATAAAATGGCACTCTGGTTTATGACTGAACCTGATACCCGCCACGGTAAAATGATGCAGGAAAACGCCATAGTTGCAGGTACTATTGCCGGGCAAACTCACAATGTTTCCCAAATCAGAGGCATTCAGTTTCGTGGTGAAGTCGTCTCATTGACAGGTAAGGCTGAAACAGTTGCCAGAGCAAACTACTGCCACCGTTTTCCTGTTGCAATAACAGCAAAATCGCCTATTTGGCAATTGAACCTGAATGAGATAAAAATGGTGGATAACACACTTGGCTTTGGTAAAAAATTACATTGGCGGCGTTAATATTAGTGCTGCAAATTTCATATCATAAAATTATCGTAATTCATTATCGTAAATAGTGAATGACTTGATTACTACTGCCTCGCCAGATTAGCGCCGGATCGTGCAAATCCTGTTCGAATTTTCCGTCAACTAACACATTAATATAACTGACAATTTCTTGTTGGAGACCGCTTAACTCGTGGAGGACATAACCTGTCCATAGCCAAATATCTTTATCCGGGCACTCTCTCTTTATCCGTTTGATCAATTTGAGAATATCAGGCGTATTGGAGGGATGAAGAGGGTCGCCGCCAGATAATGATATCCCTTGCCGTTTAATGCGGAGATCTTTCAAATCAGTAATGATCTGATCTTCAACAGCTTGCGTGAAGGGGCGACCTGAGTCAGTCCGCCATGTACTTTGGTTATAACAACCACGACATTGATGGGAACAGCCAGCCACAAACAGGGTACAGCGGGTTCCGGGGCCATTAACCACATCAACCGGATAATATTGATGGTAATTCATGATATTAGCCAATTGACCCATTGTTGAGATGCTTGATGCGACGTTTTACCTCTTCCTGTTTACCTGCATTAAATGGACGGGCATCAGGGCTGCCAAGATATCCACAAACCCGTCGGATCACAGAAACATGCGCTGAATCATGATTACCACAACGGGGACAAGTGAACCCTTTGCTGGTACAGGAAAATTCTCCGGTAAAACCGCATTGATAACATTCATCAATTGGAGTATTGGTTCCATAGTAAGGGACACGGGAATAACTGTAGTCCCATACATCTTCCAATGCCTTCAAATTATGTTGCAGATTGGGATATTCGCCGTAGCAGATAAAACCACCATTCGCTAATGGGGGATAAGGTGCTTCAAAATCCAGCTTATCGTAGGGATTAACTTTTTTCTCTACATCCAGATGAAAGCTGTTGGTGTAATAACCCTTATCCGTGACTCCCTGGATCACGCCAAATTCAGCGGCATCAAGGCGACAGAAACGGTCACATAAACTTTCACTTGGCGTACTGTATAAACTGAATCCATAGCCGGTTTCCTGTTTCCAGGTATCAACCGCTTTGCGTAAGCGTTTGACGATAGAGATTGCTTTTTGGCGACGTTGTTCATCGTCAAATAGATGAAAGTGATCACCATATAATGCATTAATCGTTTCATGGATACCAATATACCCTAATGAAATAGAAGCCCGCCCATGTTTGAAGATTTCGCCAATATTGTCATCCTCTTTCAACCTTACTCCGCAAGCGCCTTCCATATAGAGGATAGGGGCAACCCGTGCTTTGGTGTTTTCAAGGCGTCCAATTCGGGTCATTAATGCTTTTTTGGCAACCAACAGGCGTTGTTCCAGTAGCTGCCAAAAACGCATTTCATTGCCTTTGGCTTCAATCGCGATACGGGGAAGATTCAGGCTTATTACCCCCAGATTATTGCGCCCTGCATGAATTTGTTGACCATTCTCTTCGTAAACACTGAGAAAGCTACGGCAACCCATTGGAGTTTTAAATGATCCGGTGACTTTAACCACTTGATCATAATTAAGAATATCGGGATACATGCGCTTGCTGGCACATTCCAGAGCCAATAATTTGATGTCATAGTTAGGATCTCCAAACTTATGATTTAGCCCGTCACGAATGGCAAAAACCAGTTTTGGGAATACGGCGGTTTTGTGATTTTTGCCTAAGCCAGCAATACGGTTACGTAAAATAGCCGTTTGAATCAAACGGGATTCTTTTGATGTTCCCAGTCCAAAACCGAATGTCACAAACGGTGTTTGCCCGTTGGCGGTGTGCAGCGTGTTCACTTCATATTCCAAAGACTGGAAAGCATCGTAACACTCTTTTTCGGTGCGGGCTTCAGCATAGGCTGTGTGATCTGTAATATTCCACTCTTTTGCGATGATCAAATGTTTGTTATAGCTGGCTTCAACAAACGGGGCGAGCACTTCATCAATACGGTCGATGGTTGTACCGCCATAAATATGGCTGGCGACCTGTGCAATAATTTGGGCTGTAATGGCAGTTGCTGTGGAGATCGACTTTGGCGGTTCAATCTCGGCATTACCCATCTTAAACCCTTTGGTCAGCATGCCTTGTAAGTCAACTAACATACAGTTAAACATTGGGAAAAATGGGGCATAATCCAGATCATGATAGTGAATTTCTCCCTTTTCATGTGCCAGAACAACATCACTCGGCAGCATATGTTGTTTGGCATACTGTCTGGCGACGATCCCTGCCAGTAAGTCACGCTGAGTGGGGATCACTTTAGCATCTTTATTGGCATTTTCATTGAGTAAAGGTAGATCGCTTTGTTCGATCAGGCCGCGAATTTCCTGATCTAGTCGATCATGCCATTCATGGAGAGCTTTTTTCTCAACATTAACTGGATGGTTATTGCGCTGCATCACAACCGTTTTCACAATAGAGTTCCTCAATATGCTACCCACAAAATGTTACCCACAAACTAAAATTGCATGATGGTCAGTTTTTAATTTGATGTGGATAATCTTGTGCATAAACACCATATATAGTTATATTTTTATATTTAAGCACAATATGTGGGTTCTTCTAATCAATATACCATGCAATAAGTTGATCTAAGACAAAGAACAGGGAAATTATTCTGGGACGAAGTGGGGAGGCAAAAAGAGAGAATATCAACCCTGATATTGAGCTATCAGGGTTGATGAAGCTATGAATTAGCTACGAACAGCGATAGCTTCGATTTCGATTTTTACATCTTTTGGCAAACGAGCAACTTCAACACATGAGCGAGCAGGGAAAGGCGCGTTATGTTCAGTAAAGAATGCTTCATAGGCTGCATTCACTGTAGCAAAGTCATTCAGATCTTTAACAAACACTGTAGTTTTTACGATATTCGCTACTTTCAGGCCAGATTGTTCAATAATAGCCTTGACGTTTTCCAGTGATTGTCGGGTTTGTGCCGTAATATCTTCAGAAACGTCACCCGTTTTCGGATCAACAGGGATCTGACCGGAAGTGATAACCATGCTGCCCAGATCAACACCCTGAACATAAGGGCCGATTGCGGCTGGTGCATTGTCGGTGTGAATGGAATGTGACATTAGAAACTCCTGTTTAACGTCAGAATGGAAAATTTTTGCGAGGTCAACATTATAGTGCCCCTCTGGCCAGCATCAACTGCGGGATTTTAATCGTTGCTGATGACAGCCTGACGATCAAACTCTTTTTCGCAGTATTTGCAACAGACGACGACATCGTTAGCGGTTTCCATAACGCGGAAACTGCTTTCTACTGGTTCATTATGACTGATACAGTTACTGTTCGGGCATACAAGGATACCGTCAACCTGCTCTGGCAGGTTGATTGGCATCTTCTTCACGACAACGTAATTTTCAATATTATTCACAGTTGCATGTGGCGCATACATAGCGAGTTGATTTGCCTGCTGTTCTGTCAGGAACGTATTTTCAATTTTGATCAGATCTTTCTTACCCAATTGATTGGAAGGCAAATTCAAACCAATAGTAATGCGTTGGTCGGTTTCTGTGAGCTTGAATAGTGACAATAACTTAAAACCGACATGGGCCGGAATGTGGTCGATAACGGTGCCACATTTAATGGCTTCTACTTGTAATTGATGATCTTGTAGTGAATGGTCTTGGGTCATGTTGTACTTTGAATACCGTTTAGGGTATTTCTCCTCCAGATATTAGGGAATCAGGGACATGCTCCTATTTTGTCATATAAGGTTTGGCATTTCATCTTGCGTGATAAACATATCATAGTCGCTTGTGAAATCATTTCTTATGGTATTTCAACCAAATCATTTGGGTTAAATACCTGATGATAAATTTTTGTAATATTATTGAGAAATATATACTGTATCTCCATCAGTGTAATTCCAAATAATGATTTAATTTTCCCGACAGGAAGAAAATAAAATTTGATAGCCTGTATCTTTGTTGCTAGTCTGTAAATGTACTGTTTCTTTTAAAGAAAAAAACTAATGATTCAGTTTTTATTTCTTAAAATAATCAGCAAAATCTATTTAATGTAACATTTTGAAAATCAAGATAAATATAAAGGTGAATATGTTGCACTCTCTGAATGTGGAAAAAATTGTTACGGAAAGAATTTTTGAATGGAGCAACATTAATAAAATACACATCAATGAATGTCATGAATCTTTAGAGATAATTCCTGAGACAGATAAAATAAAATCGCAACCCGTCTATTTTCTTGCAGGTATAAAAGGTTCTGTTGAATATTGTGCAGTAAGAAAAAGTGTGGTTGAAAAATTAGTTGAAGCCTCACAATTGTTACCATCTCATTTAGGGATTTTGGTTTTGGATGGATGGCGTTCACGGGAAACTCAGCAGGCATTACAGGAAAAAACTCAGGCTAAAATAGCTGAGCAATACAGCCAATTATCCATTGAAGAACAAAAAAAATTACTGGAACGATTTGTGGCACCGGCTCCGACGGCACTAAATCCGATTAGCCCTCATCTGACGGGGGGATCAGTGGATGTGACGCTGTTTGACATGACATCTGGAAAGGCATTGTTTATGGGGACTGAGTTTGATGAAGTGGTAGAGCTATCTTATACCGCCGCGTTAGAAAATACACCGGAAAACAACATGCCTGCTACTTTATACCGGAGGATACTGTATCACACCATGATTCAGGTTGGTTTTACTAATTTGCCGACTGAATGGTGGCATTATGATTATGGTAATTCCTCGTGGGCTTTTTATAAAAACAGTAACGCCATTTATGGCGCGGTGGATGCAGATATAAACAAAGCTACAACTTGAAATACGGCGGATGTATTAGCTTTAACTAAACAAAGTTTATTACAGGGGCGAATAATGAAAAGTACCTTAATTAGCGCTGATAATTCATTAATGCTTTGGGCTTTTATTATGATTGCAGTAGCTTGTGCAATTATGTTTGAGCAGAAGTATAAATGGGCGACTAAAATACCGGGTGCGGTTATTGCTCTGGTAATAGCGATATTAGCCTCCAATTTACATATTATTCCGACTGAAGCCCCTGTTTATGATGCTGTCTGGGGATATATTGTCCCTTTAGCTATTCCACTATTATTATTCAAAACCAATTTACAAAACCTTATTAAAGGCAGTTGGCGGTTATTGATATTATTTTTAATTTCTTCTATTGCCACCATGTTTGGAACAATCATCGCTTTCCATCTGCTCAGGAGATATATTCCCGAACTGGATAAAATCAGTGGCATGATTTCCGCATCTTATACGGGAGGAGGTGTCAACTTTGCAGCGATGGCAGCTAAATTAGAACCTTCTCAGAGTATGGTTGCATCCACCATTGTGGCTGATCATGTGATGATGGCAGGTTATTTTATTATCCTGATCGTTATATCGGGCTGGACAGTGGCAAGGAGGTTCTGGGGAAGTCCTTATTCAGATGCGATAGATAATGATCCCAATCTGGATAACGCCCAGACCTTCGCCGCAGCTTATTGGAAACCGAAAAATATCGCCCTGAAAGACATTGTATTATCGCTGGCATGGTCAATCTTTATCGTCGCTTTATCATTCCGCCTCTCATCATGGTTAAAGGCATTGTTTGGGCAACCCGGCACTATTTATCAAGAGCTGGTTTTTAGCCTGATATCTGATAAATATCTGCTCCTTACAACGGTGACATTTATCCTTGTATCGATTTTCAAAAAAACATTCAGCAATCTAAATGGTACGCAGGAGCTTGGTACTTATGCTATTTATATGTTTTTTGTCGTTATCGGTATACCCGCATCAATCCACGCCATTATCAGCAACGCGCCGTTATTGTTTGTCTTTGTTTTCATCATTGCCATGATTAACTTGCTGCTCACCTTCATGGCGGGGAAAGTGTTTAAATTCAGTCTGGAGGAGAACATTCTTGCTTGTAACGCCAATATTGGTGGACCAACCACAGCAGCAGCAATGGCAATC
Organism: Xenorhabdus siamensis; assembly: GCF_037996745.1. Taxonomy (NCBI): domain Bacteria; kingdom Pseudomonadati; phylum Pseudomonadota; class Gammaproteobacteria; order Enterobacterales; family Morganellaceae; genus Xenorhabdus; species Xenorhabdus siamensis. The sequence goes on along the minus strand of NZ_JBBMXE010000014.1, from coordinate 298,912 downwards.
AGCCGGGGTTGGAATACTCTGGTCGGGCCGATTATGGTCATTGGCACAGTGGGTTATGTGATTGGTAATTACGTTGGCACATTTGTTTATTTTGTCGTGGGGAAAATGTCATAGCCGAAGGAGTGCTGTGTTGATAACATTTTCCAAAAAATTATGGGTAATGATAGATGCTGTTACCTTTTACCCGTAAGCATCCGGTGATCTATACCCTGAGTTCGAGGTTGCGTTCCGGCATGGCTTTGTTATTGAGCAGCATTCAATTTAGATTATTAAGTTGCTTCGAAATTGATAGGTAAAATCTTCTTTTTAGTGAATGTAATGAGTGATACTGTATGTATATATAGTATTTTACCATCAAAAATTGAGTTACAAAAAGCGCAGGGGTGGAATGCTTACTTTCAAGTGGCTTTAAAAGGCGGGGAATTTTTGATCGCCGGTTTTATCATGGCTGTATTTATTGATGCGCTATTGTATTTAGCAATGTACCTTATGAATGTACCTGCATATTTAGGGGTAAAATATACTCAATTTACATTTGCTACAGATTTGAATGGATTTAGATACGCCACAGCAAGCTTTTTTTCATGGATTGTGGTTATATCTACAGTACTTATGAGCATAGCTCAAGCTTCAATTGCTAAAAATAGATCAGAAAACTATGAATATAGAATTAAGGCTATTAGGAGTAATGCGAAAAAAGATTCTGTAAATGAATTGTTGCTAGAATCCTTAGAGCGTGGTCTTCTCGTTATGGTCACTCTTAAATCTCGAAAGGTATATGTTGGAATGGTTGATGAAGCGAAGTTTTATAATTTTCACACTCATTCAGATGCAATGGTGTCAATTATACCGTTTATAAGTGGGTATCGAGAGAAAGACAGCTTATCTTTCAAAGTCGAGCATAGTTATGTGACTATTTATAACCAGAAAAATATAACGTTAAATTCTGATCCATTATCAGTGTATCAATTTCGACATATATTACCGATAGACCAAATAGAATCATTTTCTCTATTTGATGTAGATACTTATGTATCGTTTGGCGAGAAAGAGTTAACTACCCCGTCTAAAGAAACCAGTAATTAATTATTATAAGGCCGCTGAATGTGGTCTTTTCTATACTCGCCACCGTAATCACTACACCCCCGACCCGTAATCTTCGCTGACCAATATTATTTTGTATGATTATCAGGATAATATTGACTAGGTGTAGCTTATCGGATGGTTACTTTTATGTAGTAAATTTTTCTGTTTGTTGAATACAAGCTCAGAACCACTTTCACCGTGAGAAGATCACTTGTGTATAGAAAAATTACACTTGTACCTTCCGCTCGAAGCATAAAAAACACTCAGTTATGAATTAAAAATAAGCAATACCTTGTTTTGATAACGTCTTATTATTTATTGTGTTTATTTTCACCAATCTGCTTGCTCTATTGGAGATTGTGATCTCTAACAAATTTCAGTCAGTACTACCAATAGGAAGACAATTCGGTTTTCTCGTTGTATAAGAACGGAATAAATATCACAATAAATCAGTTTGTCGTTTCTGATTCATCTGCCAATCCGTGGCCAATTTTTTGACCACCATGTTAAAAAATCGAGATTGTTATGAAATTCAAAACAAAAATAAAACCTTATCGCGCTGCTGCGGGCGGTTGGGGTTCATTGGAGGCAACAACACGCTTTGTCTTTGATAGTAAACAAGCATTAAAAAACATGGTTAACCTGATGCGCATGAACAAACCCAAAGGCTTTGATTGTCCGGGATGTGCATGGGGAGATGATAACAAAAGCCTTTTCAGTTTCTGCGAAAATGGGGCTAAAGCGGTTACCTGGGAAGCGACCCGTCGCCATGTAGACAACGAATTTTTCGCTAAATACAGCGTCAGTAAACTCTACCAACAAAGTGATTATTTTCTGGAATATCAAGGACGGGTCGTTGAACCGATGCGTTATAACCGTAAAACGGATCACTATGAACCAATTAGTTGGGAGCAGGCTTTTTCTCTTATTGCTCAACATATTAAGGCAATGGATAACCCCAATCAGTTGGAACTGTATACCTCTGGTCGGGCCAGTAATGAAGCTTCGTGGTTGTATCAGTTATTTGGCCGGGTATTGGGAACCAATAATTTCCCAGATTGTTCGAACATGTGCCATGAAGCAAGCGGTTATGGGTTGCTGGAAAGTTTGGGTGTTGGCAAAGGAACCATTCGTCTGAATGATTTTGATCACGCTGAAGCCATCTTTGTGTTTGGTCAAAACCCCGGTACAAACCATCCACGAATGTTGCATAGTTTACGACATGCCGCCGAGCACGGCGCCAGAATTGTCACCTTCAATACATTGCGCGAACGTGGCTTAGAACGTTTTGCTGATCCACAAAAACCACTCGAAATGATCACGCCAATAGCGGGTAATATTAGCCATCGTTACTATCAGCCTAAACTGGGTGGAGATATGGCGGCTGTGCGGGGTATGGTCAAAGCACTTTTAGAAACCCATAACGCACTGACGAATGCCGGAAAAGCAGGTATTTTTGATCAAGATTTTATTTCGGCCTACACCGAAGGTGTGGATGCTTATTTGCAGGAAGTTGCTGCTACTGAGTGGTCGTTTATTGAAGAACAATCAGGCTTAACGCAGGCACAGTTACGCGAGGCTGCTGATATTTATCAGAACGCCGAACGGGTTATTTGTACCTGGGCGATGGGGATTACACAGCATAAACATTCTCTGGATACCGTTCGTGAAATTACAAACCTGCAATTGCTGTTTGGTCAATTGGGTAAACCCGGTGCAGGCGTATGCCCGGTTCGTGGGCACAGCAACGTACAGGGAAACCGGACAATGGGGATAAATGAACAACCTTCCCAATATTTCCTTGATAGTCTGGCAAACCATTTTGGTTTTGAACCGCCTCGTGCCCACGGCCATAATGTCGTGGAAGCGCTGGAAGCTATGTTGCGTGATCAAGTGAAGGTGTTGATCGCTTTAGGAGGGAACCTCGCCGCTGCTGCGCCTGATAGCCCACGTACAGAAGAAGCGCTTCGGCATTGTGACTTAACTGTTCATATCAGTACAAAATTAAATCGGAGTCATCTTATTACTGGTAAAAAAGATGCTCTGATCCTGCCTGCGTTGGGGCGTACTGAACAGGATATCCAGCTCAGTGGTGCACAGTTTGTGACGGTAGAAGACTCTTTCAGCATGGTACATGCTTCCGAGGGAGTGAATAAACCCCTATTTGATACCCAACGTTCTGAAACTGCCATTATTGCAGGTATTGCCGATGCGGTTTTGGGCAATACCCCAACAATTAACTGGCTGGAATTAGCCGGAGATTACAACAAAATCCGTGATCATATTGCGGCAACTATTCCCGGATTTGCTGACTTTAATAAAAAATGTGAACAGCCGGGCGGTTTCTATCTTGGCAATGCTGCGGCAGAACTGCGTTTTCTGACACCGAGCAAAAAAGCTCAGTTTAGCCACGCACCATTACCAAAAACACTGTTCCCACAAATCGACGGAGCTGAAATTCCCTTTGCTTTACAGACATTACGCTCGCATGATCAATACAACACGACCATTTATGGTTTGGATGACCGTTATCGTGGTGTTTATGGTCAGCGGGAAGTTTTGTTTATGAACCCGGAAGATATTGCTCAATTGGGATATCAGGCAGGAGATCTGGTTGATATCGAAACAATATGGCATGACGGTATTGAGCGTAAAGTGCATGGCTTTAAACTTGTTCCTTACACCATTCCTCGCGGAAACCTTGCGGCTTATTACCCGGAAGCTAATCCGTTAGTCCCGATGGATAGCATTGGTAATGGTACGGGGACACCAACATCTAAATCTGTTCCGGTGAAATTATCGTTGACTGAACTGCATGAATCAGAGCCTCAGCGCCTTGTATAATTTTATGTCGCCCTGCTTAAGGAACTGTTATATTAAAAATAGTTCTTTAAGCAGATATCAATTCAAGCCCGGTTTTTGAAATCACATCTGCATTTTCCATTTCATATAACTTCTTTCCTAATAACCCTAATAGCAGTTTTTCACTTAACTCTATTTTCATTTTTAATATCTTATATTTTATTTATTGAATGGTTTTTAACATATATTAAACATTGTGAAATAACAATTAACAAAAATATTTTTATCACAGGAATTAAATTGCATAAAAAGCAAATTGCATTATTGGCAATATACTCATTATAGATTTTTCGGCACGATGATTATTGATATGAATATCGATTTAGGTATCGATTATAAATATCAATGTAAGCATGATATGGCCACAAAAAATTTCCAGAATGATATTCACTGTCATTTTGTGGCGGTAGCTTTCTCCAAATATATAGTCTTACATCCTATTTCAAAGAAACTAACCCTAATCATTTTTTTAAGAGGCTATTATGTCTATAAGCACATCTCAAATTGCAGTTGAATATCCGATTCCCTCTTATCGTTTCATTGTTTCTGTTGGCGATGAAAAAATCCCATTTAACAGTGTTTCAGGATTGGATATTAATTATGAAACCATTGAATACCGTGATGGCGTGGGTAATTGGTTCAAAATGCCGGGGCAGCGTCAACCTATTCATATTACTCTGCGTAAAGGGGTTTTTCCGGGCAAAACAGAATTATTTGATTGGATTAATTCTATCCAGCTTAATCAGGTCGAGAAAAAAGATATTACTATTAGCTTAACCAATGATGCAGGCACTGAGTTATTAATGACCTGGAATGTTGCTAATGCTTTTCCTACCTCGCTGACTTCTCCTTCCTTTGATGCGACCAGCAATGACATCGCTGTTCAGGAAATTACTCTGACAGCCGATCGCGTAACTATGCAGGCTGTTTGAGGCATTGATAGTTACTTATCTTGTATAAGGAAATTTTTATGACAATCGATACCCGTTATCCTGGCGTTTATATTGAAGAGTTGAATAGCCTGGCGCTATCTGTATCTCATAGCGCCACCGCCGTCCCTGTTTTTGCAGTAAATGAAAAAAATAATATTATTGCCGAAAACACCGCATTACGAATTAATTCCTGGATGGAATATCTTAATAAGGTATCAAATAATTTTAATACAGCAGATAAATTGTCAGTTTCTCTGCGGGCTTATTTTACCAATGGCGGAGGTTACTGCTATCTCGTTAAGACCAATAGCTTAGAAAAAGTGATCCCAACCTTAGATGATGTCACCTTGCTGGTTGCTGCGGGTGAAGATATTAAAACAGCAGCAGCGACCTTATGCCAACCAGGGAAAGGGTTATTTGCCATTTTTGATGGACCTGAAGAAGCGTTGAATATCAAGAATGCGGAGACAGTTAAGAACAGATATGACGCCACAGCGTTCGCCGCAGTTTACTACCCGTGGCTGAAAGCGGATTGGGCCAAGACGACCATTCCACCGAGTGCTGTTATAGCCGGAGTTTACGCCTCTGTCGATCTCTCTCGCGGAGTCTGGAAAGCGCCTGCCAATATCGCATTGAAAGGGGGTCTGGAGCCTGCATTCCTGATCACGGATGAAGTTCAGGGTGCATATAACTCCGGCCGTGCCATCAATATGATTCGAAATTTCAGCAATACCGGCGCTACCGTCTGGGGAGCAAGAACACTGCAAGATGATGACAACTGGCGCTATGTCCCTGTACGTCGCCTGTTTAATACCGTTGAGCGAGATGTTAAGCGTGCCATGAGCTTCGCCATGTTTGAACCTAACAACCAGCCGACTTGGGAACGTGTCAGAGCGGCAATCAGCAACTATCTTCATGGCTTATGGCAACAAGGGGGATTGGCTGGCAGTAAGGAAGAAGAAGCTTACTTCGTACAGATTGGCAAGGGGATCACGATGACACCAGAACAGATTCAGCAAGGACAAATGATTGTAAAAATCGGCCTGGCGGCTGTTCGGCCTGCGGAATTTATCATCCTCCAGTTTACGCAAGATGTAGAACAGCATTAATCATACTGATTGATAAGGAATTATTATGCCAGCTAATTTAAAAGGGCCCGGTGTTTATATTGAAGAGGATGCATCCCTTGCATTGTCTGTTAGCAACAGCCCAACTGCCGTGCCTGTTTTTATCGGCAAATTTACCCCAAAAACGGCGGCGCCAACCCAAGCCTGTATGCGTATCAACAATTGGCTTGAATTTACTTCCTCTTTTTCTTTGACGCCAGTGACAGAAATTGTCATCCGCTCTAGTCTTGAAGCCTCTTCTTCTTCTGATGGCGTAAAAAAAGGCGCAACAGAAAAAGAACAGGATAAGAAAGAAAAAATCGAAAATAAAGAGACTGAAACCCAGGAGACTCCCAACGTTCAGACTCTCTCGGCAGAGGAAGAAGAACCCCAAAAATGGATTCACAATATTGAGGACGTCAATCTATCTCAAGCCGTAGAAGCCTTGAGGCTCTATTTTCAAAATGGGGGTGGGGCTTGTTATATCTACCCGTTAAACAATGTCAGTGACGATTTGGCTCTGGCCTCCATTCCTAATGTGATAGAACAAAAAGGGGATATCACCCTGTTGGTTTGTCCAGAAGCAGATTGGAATTATAAAAACAAAGTCTATGGTGCAGTCAGCCCACTGTTAGATGATGATAAAGTAGGCTATTTTCTGATTGCAGATAGCCACAATGGTGAACCGACAACTAGTGTAGGCAATGGTGCTAAGGTTGCCACTTATTATCCTCTGTTGGAAACAAACCTGAAATTATCTGCTTTGCCTGACGATAAGGACGTTATTATCAGTGGGTATCAGGATGAATCAGGCAAAGATAAACTGAAAAATCTGGATGAACTCAGGAAAAAAGATAAGACGCTGGCGCAGAACATTAATGACAAATTGCAGCAGAAACAGCAATGTGAACTCATTTTTCCTCCAAGTTCCGCCATTGCAGGTATTTATTGCAAAACAGATAACCAGCGTGGTGTCTGGAAAGCGCCAGCCAACGTTGCACTTACCGGCATCAAAAGATTGACGGATATAGTCGATGACGAACGACAGGGCAACATGAATAACAAAGGCATTAATGTCATTCGTTCATTTACTGATCGAGGCATAATGGTTTGGGGAGCCCGTACTTGTACCGACACCAACGATACCCATTGGCGCTATATTCCTGTCCGCCGCCTGTTCAATTCCGTCGAACGCGATATCCGTCAGGCATTGCGAGCCGTATTATTTGAAACCAATAATCAACCGACCTGGATGCGTGCCAAAGCTGCCGTTGACCAATATCTTTATGCTCTCTGGCAAAAAAATGCCCTGATGGGGGATAAGCCGGAAGAAGCTTATTTTGTCCATATTGGTCAGGGTATCACCATGTCTGATACCGATATTAAAAACGGCAAAATGATCATGAAAGTCGGTCTGGCCGCAGTGCGACCGGCTGAATTTATCGTTCTGCAATTTACGCAGGATGTTGCTCAGTAATCTCCGAGATTAAATACCAGGCACTGAATTAGCAGTGCCTATCTCACCCAATGAAAGGAGATGATGATGGAAAGAATTCAACCGGGCGTAACTTTAACAGAAAGTATCATTGCTACAGGTCAGCAAGAAATACCTGGCGCAGTGCCAGTATTTATTGGTTATACATCCCACAATTCACAACAAGCAAAAACCGCAGTTCGTATCGACAATCTGGCGGAATATACCCGGCTATTTGGTGACAATCATCTGATGGCATGGGCGGTCAGACACTATTTCGATAATGGCGGGAAACAGGCTTTTGTTTTGCCGCTGCAAGGCAATATGCCCTCAGCAAACATGACCCAGGCAGAAGCCGAAGTACTGATAACAGCATTAAGGTCTGATGCGGTGTCAGAAGCTATCGGTGGGGAATCACAGATTACCCTGATTTTGGCACCGGATATTGCCCGACTGAATGACAGTGACATTGATGATCAACACACTTTGATCAAGTTGTGGTCTGAAAGCTGGATGGCACTGCTGCAACTAAGCCAGATCCGCGCCAATCTCTTTGTGCTGCTGGATGCGCCGGATGAAGTTGAACAGGCCCGGCAATGTCTGGAAGGTCTCTCATCAGAGCTTCGCCAATGGGGAGCCGCTTATTGGCCTCGTCTGGAAACCACTTATCAGGTTATATCCAGCCCACACAATATCGTGCTCTCTCCCACCGCCGCGATTGCGGCAGTTATCCAGCACACAGATAGTGACGTCGGTGTGTGGAAAGCACCAGCCAATATTGCCCTCTCTCAGGTTATTCGGCCGGTTAAGTCTTATCTGCAAGGGAGTGTGCTGTTTAACGTCAATGGCGCTTCACTCAATGTGATCCGCACTTTCCCCGGCAAAGGCATACGCATATGGGGATGCCGCACACTGGAAAACAGGGATAGCTCGCCGTGGCGTTACCTGCAAACACGACGTCTGGTTTCTTATGTTACCGTGCATTTGGCGCAATTGGCCCGTATGTATCTCTTTGAGCCTAATAACGAACTGACGTGGATGAAATGCAAGGGGCAAAGTTACAACTGGTTACGGCAACTGTGGTTACAGGGCGGCTTGTATGGTTCACGGGAAGATGAGGCATTTACTGTGCTGTTAGGCGTAAATGAAACGATGACTGAAGAGGATATCCGTGCCGGGAAAATGATCATGAAAGTTGCTTTGGCCGTCTTGTCTCCCGCTGAATTTATCGAAATCAGTTTGGTATTTGATACCCAAACGGGAGCGCTTTTGTCTTAAGAAGGAAAGAGCACAATGAACGATTATTACACCCCTGTGGTATCCCACCGCTTTATGGCGAGTTTTATTTTTAATGGTATTCCTGATCCGCTGGATATCCGTTTTCAACGTATTTCTGGTCTGAGTCGTGAACTTCAAGTCACTCAACACAGTCAAGGCGGCGAGAACGCCCGCAATAACTATCTGGCCGAGAAGATCCAACACGGCACATTAACGCTGGAGCGTGGTGTGATGACGGTTTCTCCTTTGACCTGGATGTTTGATCGGGTATTGCGCGGTGAAAAAATCGCCTATGCAGATGTGGTGATTATGCTGTTAAACGAAAATTCACTGCCTTTGTCCAGTTGGACGTTAAGTAACGCTTTACCGGTACGCTGGCAAACCAGTGACTTTGATGCGAACAGTAACGCCATCTTGGTGAATACCCTTGAACTGCGCTATCAGGATATGTGCTGGCTGGGAGTCAAAGTATGACAGTAGAAATCAGAGAATTAATTATTCAGGCAAAAGTGGTTTCATCCGCACCAACACTACCAACACAAACGAATGAATCCGCTCAACAAGGCCATTCTTTGATTCAGGAAAGTCTGGATGAAGCCATTTGGGTTGAAAAAATTAAACGCGAAGTGTTAGCGGCATTACGCGATGAGGAAGGGTGGCGTCCATGAGTTTAATAGAACGTGGTTTAGCGAAGCTGACCATTAACGCTTATAAAGACCGGGAAGGAAAAATACGGGCAGGCACCCTTCAGGCCCTGTATAACCCCGATTCCCTGCAACTGGATTATCAAACGGATTATCAACAATCCCAGGCGATTAATAGCGAAAAACAGAGCAGCATTTACGTACAGGCCAAGCCCGCAGGGTTATCCCTTGAACTGATCTTTGACGCCACGATGCCGGGCAACAAAACTCCTGTTGAAGCTCAGCTAATGCAGCTTAAGCAATTGTGCAGCGTGGATGCCACCAGTAATGAAACGCGATTCCTGCAAATTAAATGGGGAAAAATGCGTTGGGAAAACCGCGGCTATTTTGCCGGCAGAGCGAAAGGCTTATCGGTCAATTACACCTTGTTTGATCGTGATGCTACCCCTTTGCGGGCGCGGGTCATCCTGACATTGGTGGCGGATGAAAGTCTGGTCTTACAGGAGACAGAACAAAACCTGAAATCACCGGCGAAAATCGCCTTACGGGTACAGGATGGTGTTTCGCTGTCTCTGATGGCGGCCAGCACAGCCTCAACGCTGTCTGGCGGTGTCGATTACCTGACGCTGGCCTGGCAAAACGGTCTGGATAATCTTAACGGATTTGTACCGGGGGAAATATTGCAGGCCACCAGAGGAGACGCCTGATGAGCCATCAACTGAAAATCATTGCAGATGGCAAGGTGCTGTCACTGTTGGCTGCCGTTGATGCAGATACCTACTACCGCGTTAACAGCATCCCTTGTGCAACGCTGAAACTCAGCTTACCAGACAGACCGCTTTCCGCTTTCAGTCAGGCAGATGTACAAGCAGAACTGGCACATTGTCAGGTGGGGAAAACTCTGCGGCTGGAAATGATTGAGGGTGGCAGGAAATCGGTACTGTTCAATGGCCTGATTACCCGTAACACGTTGAAGATAAAAAATAAGCAATTATTGCTTACTTTGGTCGTCAGACATCGGTTGCAACTGATGGTTGATACTCAGCACTCACAACTGTTTAAGGCCAGTAACGAAAAAACCATTCTGAACACCTTATTGAATCAGGCAGGTATCAAAGCGCATTTTGGACGGATTGCTGCATTAGATCAAAAACATGAGCAAATGGTGCAATTTCGTTGTTCAGACTGGCGTTTTCTGTTGTGTCGTCTATCGGCAACCGGTGTGTGGTTGTTGCCAACGACAGAAGGCGTTCAGCTTGTCGAACCTGACTCCCTGAAATCCAACCCAATCCATACTCTGAAAAGCCGCGGGGATGAGAAAAAAGATATCATCGTCAAAGATGCCAGTTGGCAGTTTGATAACCATCTTAACCCTGCTTCGCTGGAAGTCAGTGGTTGGGATATCAGCAAACAACAGGAATTATCGGGTGGTCGCCACGGCAGTGTTGCCGTGGGTAAAGCAGCCCTTTCCCCTGACAAGCTGGCATCTTTAAATAAAACAAGTTGGGACATTCGTTACAGCAGCCCGTTAACGACTCAGGAAAGTGGCTATTTGGCACAGGGGCTATTGTTGAATCAGCGTATCTCTGGTGTTACAGGTGAATTCTTGCTTAAAGGTCATGGACGTTATCAGTTAGGGGATAACATTCAATTGACCGGATTCGGTGCACAATTGGATGGAACGGCAAGCATTACTGCGGTTCGCCATCGTTTTAACCGACGAATTGATTGGGAAACGACGTTGAGCATTGGTTTACAACAGGAATATCTGCCGATGTTGCCCGATGCCACTGAATTACATATTGCGACAGTCGCAAAGTATCAGCAAGACAAAGCCGCCCTGAACCGCATTCCGATTATTCTGCCGGTATTGAATCGTCCGAATGAATTCTTATGGGCCCGATTGGGGAAACCTTACGCCAGCCACGAAAGCGGTTTCTGTTTCTACCCGGAACCAGGGGATGAAGTGATTGTCGGCTTTTTTGAAAATGATCCACGTTATCCGGTCATTCTGGGGGCAATGCACAACCCGAAAAATAAAGCACCTTTAGAGCCTACCCAAGATAATCAAGAAAAAATGCTGGTAGTGAAAAAAGGAGAAACTCAACAACAAATCAGGATTAATAGCAAAAAGAAAATAATCCAAATGAATGCGGGAGAAAATCAAATAGCCCTCCAGCAGGATAAAGATATTTCTCTGTCAACGAAAAAAGAATTAACACTGAAAGCACAAACCATGAATGCCCAAATGGATAAATCGCTCAATCTGTCTGGCAAAAACAGTGTTGAGATCAAGGGTGGCAAAATTAATCTTACCTAGTGAAAGGTGAACAATGGAAAACCAAATACTGACACAACTCTATGGTCGAGGTTGGGCTTTTCCTCCCGCTTTTTCCCTTGAAAAGGGGGTGGAAATGGCGGAAGGAGCAGCAGATGTGCGCCAAAGTTTGCACATTCTGTTCAAAACTGAGCCGGGGGAACGCCTGATGCGTGAAAATTATGGCTGCGGATTAAATAATTTTGCATTTGAAAATATCCGTAACGAACTGTTTGCTGAAATTGAGTCCCATATTCATGACAGCGTATTACGTTATGAATCACGGGCAAATATTACCGATATTCAGGTTCGCCAGTCACCAAAGAATAAGAATACCTTGCAAATTCAGGTCATGTATCGCCTGCGGGGCAGCGATATCAATCAGCAAATTCAAGGGACACTGGCGTTGAGTGAAGGCCGGGGAATGGAGGTGGTATGAGTGAAGCTATTGTAACAGATGGTGACATACTCCAGTTTGAACCCAACTTTGGGAATCGACAGGTAAAAATTCCCAACCCAGGCAGAATCAGTGGAACAGGTCATGCACAGGTAAACAGCAAAAAAGTTTGCATTTTGGGAGACGAGAAACGGGTTACTGTTTCTGCAACTTATACCACAACAACCCATATGACACCGGGAACTGGCACCATTACTATCACGGCGTTAGACAGCAGTCAGCAAGCTCTTCACTGTACCAGTGGGGCCGCCTTAATTATCAAAGGACAAAAATTTACGGCCATATTTACGCCTCAATCACCCGCCATAAATAATAATGTAAATCCACCTCAACCGGATGTTACCACGCCCTCATCAGGCAAAGGCAGTTTTATCACGCAACAAAACTTTGCCACCGTCAATTAAGACATTGGCTGAATTAAAAAGAAATTAAACAGAGTGAATAAACCTTTATTCACAGAGGAATCGCTGTGCCATACAGGTGATATTATGGAATTAACTGAGTTAAATAAAAAATTGTCAGACTTGGTGCCAATGAGCGATTTTAAATTAGATAATCGAACCAGTCTGAAATTACTCGAAGATATTGAAAAGTACACGAAAAAAATTCCCTTCAATCAGGGCAATAACCATTGGAATGACTTTTTCTTTATGGCAAATAATACGCCGGAGAAACTTGCCGAATTATATCAGGGGAAAATCGAAGCCAATGGGGAGTTATTACCTCATCAAGCGTTTCTGTTAGCGGTATTACGATTACTGGAAACGCCAATATCCTTATTGAATACCTTACCGGCGGCGCATCGCAATCTTTATTACCGGGAACTTTTAGGGTTATCTCCCCGTCCGGCCCAACCGGATCAAGTTGCCTTATCTGTAGAGTTGAATACCACAGTCACAGAACAGCTGCTCACTAAAGGCACTTTATTTGAAGCAGGGCAAGATGAACAAGGCAATGCCCTGCAATATGCGCTGGACGCCAGTTTACTGGCAAACCGTGGCTATATCAGTGACCTGTACTGGTTACGCAATAAAGATAAACAGCATTGGGTTACTGCGACACCCTGGGATTCACAAGCACAGTTATCATTGCCATCTGATGGAATTCGGTTATTCAGTGAAACGGATACGGATAAATCTGTGTTGGGTGGCGTATTAGTGACTTCTGCACAACTGGCGATGGAAGAAGGAACGAGAAAGATAGCGGTTACTTTTGATAAAGATATTAATAGCCAAAATCTGGTGGCTCAAATCAGTAGTGGAAACCAGTGGCTAATCTTGACTGCTGAGGGAAAGGGAAAAGAGGTTACACTAACGCTTTCAGATAAAGAGCCAGCAATCAGTGCGCCAGAGGATCTGGATGATTTTGTTTTCAGTGAGCCAGTGCTCAGGCTACAGGGAAAAAATAGCCAACCACTGCCTACAGTAACCGCACTAAAGGTGCAAGAAACAACTATAGATAAAGCGTCATTCAAGACATTTCACTTAACTCCCTTTGGTTATAGCCCTGAAATTGAACCATTGGAAGAGAACCCCACGTTATACCTTGGTATCACTGACGTCAAACCGGGACAAACCTTATCGCTGTATTGGAAATTAAAATCGCCACAGCAACCCGAAAACATTTCCTGGTATTACCTGAATAGTAAGAATCAATGGGTTGCATTAGATGCGTGGGTTAAAGATGAAACCAAGTCCCTGTATCAAGATGGCATCTGGCAAGTTGTATTGCCTGCGGATGCTTCCGCTCAAGCCTCCAGAATGCCAACCGGGCGCTACTGGTTAAAGGCCGTCATGGTTATCCCCACACACAAAGGTTCATGGGGGAAGACGCCCTGGTTATGTGGCCTGATCTATAACGCCATGACAGCGACATTGACGAATGCCAATAGCATCAGTAACAGCCATTTCTTAACGCCATTACCGGCAGGTACTATTCAGCGTCCCGTTGAACCCATCATGGTGGTGGCGTCGATTAACCAGCCCTGGGCATCATGGAACGGACGTGTGCTAGAATCCAACAGTGCCTTTTTTGCACGGGGAGCCCAACACCTGTCCCACCGTAACCGGGCCTTAACCTGGGGCAATATGGCGACACTGTTAAAAGAGCATTATGTCAGCATTTTTGATGTTAAGTATCCCGGCCATGATGAACTCACGCGAGTCCCCGCACTGAAAAAACAGCAACTGACGATTATTCCGGCCAATCGATATAACGACAGTGATGACCCTTTGCGTCCGGTGCTAAACCCGGCACGCCTGCAAGGAATGGCAGAGTGGTTACAGCAAAAAGGCTCTCCCTGGGCTGAGATTGAGATCAGCAATCCTCAATACATTGATGTGAACATCAATTATCAGGTGATTTTTAAGCCAGACGTTAACGAAGATTTTGGTTATCGCCAGCTACGACAGCAACTCCGTGAGATATATATGCCCTGGAGCGTCTATGAGCAACGTCCTGTTATGTTGAATAACAGCATTAATTATTACCAGTTACTGGCGACCATTCAGCAACAGCCACTGGTTGAGCGGGTCACTTGTCTGACGCTGTGTTGGTCAGAGGCGGCCAAAGACAGTGATATCACCGCATCCGTGGAAGCCAAAGACAATGAAGTGCTGATTTTAGTCTGGGAAGCCGAAGACAAGCGGCAATGCCGAGGAAATTAACTATGAGTGATAAAGATGTACTGTTTCACAAAGTGAAAGACGCTATTCACTTTGATACCTTGCTGGAACAGGCTCATCAGGTGGTTGAGCAACAGGCCGGAAAACTGTGGAGTGACACAGAAGAACACGATCCCGGCATCACTTTTTTGGAAGGACTCAGCTACGGTGTGTCAGATTTGTCTTACCGTCATACTCTTCCTTTAACAGACTTATTGACCCCGCTCCTCAATGAGCAGAAACAGCAAGACGGGATTTTTCCCGCTGAATTTGGCCCCCACAATACACTGACTTGCGGACCCATCACCACTGATGATTACCGCAAGGCGTTGCTGGATCTGCATAGCTGTGGCTGGACAAAATCAGAACAGGAAGGGGATTTTTTATTCCGTAACGTGCAATTAGTCCGTGAACCTACAACGCAACGTTATACCTATTGGTATGATGCCAGCAAAAGGGAATATAGCTTTGTCGAGCGTAAAGAGGCGAAAAAATTTACGTTGCGGGGAAATTACTGGCTCTATCTGGAACCGACTCGCTATAGTCAGGAGAATTTGGCGACTGCCACCCAACAATTAACCGATTTTTTGACCAAGAACCGCAATATTGGTGAATGGGTTAGTCAGATTATCTGGACAAATCCGGTTGATTTTCCGCTATTACTGGATATTGAACTGGATGACGATGTGCAAGACGTCGCGGGTATTTTTGCTGACGTCTATACTACAGCAGAACAGTATCTGATGCCTGAGGCACAGCGTTTCAGTACCGAAACATTACAAGATGCGGGAATGAGTAGTGGTGAAATCTTTGAAGGGCCACGATTAGAACACGGCTGGATACCTGAATTGCCGACAGCCCGTGATTATACCAAGCGGCTCACGCTCAATCTTAGCCGGCTGGTGAATAATCTGCTTAAGATTAAGGGGATTCAGAGTGTCAATCGTCTTCGACTGCATGAAAATTTCGATAAGACCCTGATTGAACCAGTTGCAGGAGATAGCTGGTCATGGTCAATAAAAGAAGGCTACTACCCTCGTTTGTGGGGTAAAGATCCGATTCATCAATTGGCGCAACATGATGGCCCACTGAGGGTGATTGCCAAAGGTGGGATCAGCGTCACGGTGAATGAACAACAAATTCGGGGCAGTTTACCCAAGCCTCCCTTGATTCAGAATAAACCCGTGGTATTACCTTATGGGCAGCATCGCGATGTGGGGCGCTATTATCCCGTCAGCGATACGTTGCCCGCTTGCTACGAATTACAGCAGCCTTTATCTGAAAGTGAACATACGCAACGCTTGTTGTCACTTCATCAATTTATGCTGCCATTTGAACAATTGCTGGCTTGCGGCTGTCAGCAAATTGCCATGTTGCCCAAATTATTGGCTTTTAAGCGTGAAGGATACCAAGTTTGGGGCGATCAATGGCCGTTTAAGCCAGGTTCTGTCAATGATGATGCCCACCAAAATTACGCTCACGAATTAAAGAAAGTACTAAAAAAGATTGCACACAATAGCGATCACGAACTGGATATCGTCAATTATCTGCTCGGATACTTTGGCACTCAGCGGGCACCACGTACCTTTACCAGCCCTATTGGTGATTTTCTCGCCGTACAACAAGGTTATCTGGCTCAACAACCGACATTAACTTATCACCGAGCCAATATTAGGATTGATCAAGTTTCGTCACTACAAAAGCGCATTGCTGCCCGTATGGGGTTAGGGGATGAATTATTTAAACCAAAGCCTGACCTGAGCAAACTGCCTTTTTATCTGATAGAACATCGGGCATTGTTGCCAGTCAAACCCAACAGCCAGTTTGATGAAGAGCAGAAGCCAGATTCGGTGACAGAAGAAAGGGAAAAGCAAACTGATCAATATTACTTGGTGATTAAACAAGCCGGTATTGATGGAAAACTGATACAGGGTCAGGTGATTGATTTAATTCTCTATGAAGGCGCACAGAACGAAAACCGATTTACCGTGCGTGGTCAAATGATCACTAAAATCGCAGGGGATCAGTTTTGGCTGGACGTGGGCAACAGTACTCAACTGGAATACAATCTGGAACGAGTAATGACCGCTGCCAAAGGGAAAAAACTCGTCTGGCAAAATAGCCCGGTATGGATGGAAGATATGAACTACCGTCTGACCTATGATCGTGATCAATCCTCATTGCCTGAAAACCAGCGGCGCCTGACCCGCACAGCACAAACCCCTTTCCCGGCCCTGATTGCTGTAGGTAATGAAATTACCCTGAGCAAACAGTTGGGGGGAGTGGGTTTGGAGCAAGAATCTTCTGACGAATCAGAAAAATTGTATGCAAAAGTTATCAGCTTTGATCGTATCAAGGGAACTTTGGTTATTGAGCGTCAGAAACATTCTACATTGGCATTCCCTGCCGCAGAAGAAGCCTGGCGGTACAGTTGGCATTTTTCGGGTAAAGAATATGAAAGTACGGATCGTTTCTCATTTGTGATTAGTGTTGTGGTAAATAGTGATTTAATTAAATCACGTGAGCTCAAAGTTGATCCATATCAATTGGAAGAGTGGGTTAAGGAAACGATTCTCACCGAATTCCCTGCTCATATTTCCATGATTATTCACTGGATGGATCGGGAGCCATTTTTAAACTTCGGCAATACGTATCAACGTTGGCAAAATAATGGCGCACCATTAGGGGATGCCGCTTATTCGATTCTGGAAAGTTTGACACTGGGTAAATTACCTTCCCCTTTCAAAGGAATAGGATCAATGCGCATTGCCACACCACATCAGAGAGAGGAAGTTGTTGGTAAGAATGGTAAACAATGGAATACCAATAGAATAAAACAAAACGAATTATTCTATATTCCGAAAGAGAAAGAACAAAAAAACAATTAGCGATTAATCAAAATTTTAAATTAAAAATATTTTATGGAGTTAACCATGAAAGAAATTCGTTATTCTGCAAAAATACAAGAACAACAAACATTGTCTGACGCAAAAGGTGTTGGACCTGATATTGATAAATTAAAAGATAAGTTTAAAGAAGGCAGTATTCCCTTACAAACCGATTTCAATCAATTAATTGATATTGCCGATATTGGGCGTAAAGCGACTGGACAGGCTCCCAATCAAAATGGCCCGGCAAAAGGAATGCGTTTGGGCGAAGATGGGCTTTTACAGTTAAAATTAAGTGAGAATGATGAAAGTTATGTCGATGGACGTCATAGCCCTTTAATATTGTATAAAGATGTATTGGTTGTAGGTGTAGGCAATGGTTTAATGACTTATCAAGGGGCACATGAAATAGGTGTTGCTCCAGGAGATGGTCTTAAGATAGATGGTGATAAGGTTGCAGTGAAACTGGCTGATAATAAAGGTTTGGTTGTTGATAGCAATGGTATTGCCATAAAACCTGGTAATGGGATGAAGTTTAGTTCAGATGGTGCATTAGAAGCAAAACCCGCAGATTCAACCATCACAGTTGATAGCTCTGGCATAAAAGTTAATATTGGTTCAGGTCTTAAACGTGGTGATAATTACTTGTATGTAAGTCTTCGTAAAAGTGGGGCTCTTGAATTTGATGAAAACTCAAATATCTATGTGAAAACTGGTAATGGTATTAAGTTAGATAATGATCAAGTGGTTATCGATCCTAATACTGTATTGCCAAGAGGTATGATTATGATGTTTTCTGGAAAAGATATTCCAGTAGGGTGGGCATTGTGTGATGGAAATAATGGCACACCAAACTTAATTGATCGATTTATTTTGGGTGGCAAGCTCAATGATATAAACTCTAAAAATAATGCTACATTATCAGGTTCAGGTAGCAATAAGAAGTGTAATAAATCTAGTGATGATAAAGTAGTTTCTGTCGATATTAAAGTAAATGATACAAAATTAACTTTATCTCAAATTCCTAGCCATAAGCATGTTGGTGGAATGGCATACTATGGATCAACAGGATTTAAATATGATTCTTATAATCCGGGAGGGGAAAGTAGGCAACTTGATAATCAGGATCAAGTCTATGATTTCAAATCATTGTCAAATGGTGGTACTAGAGATTTATTTGCTTCAGCAAGAAGTTCTCCATGTTATCCTTATACTTCCTCTGAAGGTGATGGTGCCGGCCATTCTCATGGTGCTAATGCGATAGTTAAATCGCATAATCATATAACAGATGTTACTCCACCTTACTATATTTTAGCATTTATCATGAAATTATAACTCTTTTATAATGGGCGTTAACATTGTTCGCCCATTAACTCCAATAATAGAATATAAAGTGACTACTATTGTGAAAAAAAATCACAAAATAAATTTCAATAGTGTAATTGATAAATTATCAATTGCACTTGAAATAGAGAAATATCATAGTGATAAAGTAATTGAAAAATGTTCTAATTTATTTAAATTAAAACTACGTCATTTAATTAATGAAGAAGTGGAAACATGGTCAGTCCAGAATAATGGTTTTTCATTAAAAAAAGTAATCTTAGATCTTGGAAAGATAATTTTCGAAGATTTTGAACAGCAGTTTATCTGGCGATTAGAAAGAGAATTAAAAAATAAAACCAGTGAGTTAAAACAAAATATAAAAAAGAACATTAATAATGAATTCTCTATTTCAGAGAAAATTAAATCTGCAAGTAATATCTCATCAATATCTAAAAGTAATTTTATTACACATGATAATTTACATTCAGAACAGTTTATATTAAAGAGTATTGATAACTATTTAAATCATGGTGATTGGGAATCATCTATTTTATGGCAGCAGGTAAAAAACATTGAATTCAGCTCTTGGTTAATAAAAAATATTAATCTTCAACCACAACAATGGCTACCTATGTTAGCCAAACACTGCTTACA
The DNA here is from genome assembly GCF_037996745.1 of Xenorhabdus siamensis. Taxonomy (NCBI): domain Bacteria; kingdom Pseudomonadati; phylum Pseudomonadota; class Gammaproteobacteria; order Enterobacterales; family Morganellaceae; genus Xenorhabdus; species Xenorhabdus siamensis. Next base: position 279,225 of record NZ_JBBMXE010000014.1, on the reverse strand, counting down.
GCCTGCGGGGCTAAGTCGCTTAATGCAACTGTGCCAGCCAGATATTCTTGCTATGCTTTGTCAGTTATTTACTGAAACAACAACTTCTGAATTTATTAATTCGCAAGCGCAGGTAATTACAGATAAAAAGGTGACATCAGAAAAATTAAGTTTAGCGGCGGAATATTATCTGCAACATCAGATGAAATATCCCCATGCCACACAACAAGCAATTACATTACAAACTAAAATCAAGCAAACACCCACGGTAAATGTTACCCAGAATGAGAGCAATCTATTAAAACAAACTCACAATAAAGCCGATATACAGGCAGATGCAATCTCCCCACTTGCACTCCGGCACAGGCAAACACACCATCAGCCAGCGGCCACACAACAGCATTATGGTCTGATAAAGGAGACGGTAAAACAAAGTGCTGCAACCTTACAAAATAGAGAACAACACAGGAAATCACTAAAATCGGTTTTATCAACACAAATACCTTCTGTGCAACCGAGTAATAGCATTCAAAAACCATCGGCAAAGTCAGTCTTACCCATCAACAACGCTGGTTGCATGATTTTATGGCCGTTATTGCCCGCATTTTTCCGTGCCTTTGATTTACTGGAAAAGAATCAATTTATCAGCCTTGAAGCACAAAGAGAGGCCGTTTGTTTACTTGACTGGCTGATTTGGGCGGAAGAGGAAATACCCACATGGCGGCTGACGCTCAATAAGGTGCTTTGTGGATTACCCATTCGTGATAACGCGCTATGGCATACCCCAAAACCAGAACAACAAATTGCCATCAACCAATGGCTGGAAAAAACCATCGTGCAACTTCCGGCCTGGAAAAAAATGGGTGCAAATGATGTGCGGCACTTATTTCTGCAACGTTGTGGGGAATTAAGTGAATTAAACGGTATGACGAATATTCATATTAAACCCGAAGTTTATGATGCACTGATAAGCGAATGGCCGTGGCCGATGAATATAGCAAGCTTTAGTTGGTTGCAACACCCTATCACCATAACGTGGTTATCACCATCAAATACCGTCAATTAGTCTGAGCAACAATTTATGAATACAGCGCCTGTTTTCCCTGATTTATTTCAACAACACAATGACCCTCATTTAGCATTCTTATATAGCCAACTGGAACGTATCGATCTCATTCTTCAATACCATTTCCATTGCATATCAGGCCAGAAAGGTGACCTCCTTGATGAATTTCTGTTAAGCGAAGAAGATGTGATAAACAGGCTGGATAATCCACTGGGTAAACCGCATTGGCTCAACGATGAATGTCTGACAATACCGTACACCATCACTCCTGTCGCTTCCCGATTAACTGACCTGATGACACATTTTGAACTGACTGATTTTGAAAGGGATGTTTTGTTGTTAGGTTTACTGCCCCATTTCGATAACCGTTATTATCACCTGTTTGCGCTGGTTCAGGGAGAACCACAATCCCGGTTGCCCACCTTTGCTTTGGCTTTGGAACTGTTTTGCCAATCAATGCTGGAAAAACAGGCACAGCAGGCCAGTTTTTTACACCAGGCTCCCCTGATTGGCTGCCAACTGTTATCTATTGATAGCCGTCAAAAAACATTGTCCTGGCTCCAGACACCCTTTATCACAGACAGCGGCGTCTATCATTTTTTACTTGGGCATCATTATATTGCACCTGCTCTGGAACATTATGTTGCGTGGATAACGCCCACAGAAATCAGCAATTATCCAGCAGGCTTAAAACAAGCATTGGCTAATGTTCTGTTATCTGATCATGATGATAGCCGGCCCGTTATTTTACTGCGGGGCATGGCTGATAGTGCCAGATCCCATGCCGTTGCTAATATGATGGCATCGGAACAACGACAAACGCTGCTTGTGGATATCGCCAGATTGACGGATAACGATGACAACACCCTGTTTTGCCATATAAAAGCCATTTTGCGGGAAATTCGTATGCGTGGTGCCTGCTTATTGCTACGAAACTTTTGCTTATTTGCAGAACAGAATAAACACTTGCTGGAACCTCTGTCAGCCTTATTAAGCCAGCCTAAATTAAGAGTGATCTGCCTGGTCGAACCGTATTCGCCGCTAGTGTGGTTGAAAAAGATATCGACATTGCTGATTGAAATGCCCGTTTTCACTTCGGTGGAAAAAGCGAGATTATTGACGGCTCATTTACCCAATCACTGTGCCAATGATATTGACGCAATAACCTTAAGCCAACGTTACGCATTTAATCCCGTAACCCTGCCATTCATTTTACAAGAGGCGAAACTTTACCAACAACAGCGAGATCCTTCGGGTATCTTGCAGCAATGTGATATTCGCAAGGCACTCAATTTACGCGCTCAACAGAATTTCGGCCAATTAGCGCAGCGCATTATCCCTAAACGTTCATTAAAAGACTTGTTAGTCTCCGACGACATTGCTCAACAGATACAAGAAATACTGACGGCAATTAAGCATCGGGAAAAAGTTCTGGCGGGGGGTTTTAAAGATAAGGTGGGTTATGGCACCGGTATCAGTGCCCTGTTTTATGGTGATTCCGGTACAGGGAAAACGATGGCGGCAGAAGTGATTGCCAATGACATTGGTGTTGACTTAATCAAAGTGGATTTATCTACCGTCGTAAATAAATACATCGGTGAAACAGAGAAAAATCTATCTCGTATTTTCGATTTGGCAGAACACGATACTGGTATTTTATTTTTTGATGAGGCAGATGCTCTGTTTGGCAAGCGCAGCGAAACTAAAGATGCACAAGACCGACATGCCAATATTGAAGTCTCTTATTTACTGCAACGTATGGAACATTTTCCGGGCTTAGTGATTTTATCGACGAATAACCGCAATCATTTAGATAATGCATTTAATCGACGTTTTACTTTTATTACCCGCTTTACTTACCCGGATGAGACTATCCGTAAGAAAATGTGGCAGACAATTTGGCCTGAAAATATAAAAGTCGCCCAAGATGTGGATTTCGATAAATTAGCGCAAAAAACAAGTGTAACAGGGGCGAATATTCGCAATATTGCTTTATTGTCTTCACTTTTTGCCGCAGAGAATAACCATAACGAAGTCAATAATAAAAATATTGAAATCGCATTATCACGCGAATTAGCCAAAGTGGGGCGATTGAATTTCCAAAAATCATAGAAATAAAAATAGCTAAAAATGAAATACATTGATGGATGAATAGTTATCACAATAATAAATTGAGGAAAAATTTTTATGTTAAAAACGCAAACCATTATCGATGTCAATAAGGCAATGAAGGCAATTCTGAAAAAATATCTGGATAAAGAAGTTGCGATCCGTTTTGATCTGCCTGAACTGGATACCGTGCAGTCTGATGCGATGGTGAGTGTTTTTCTTTATGATATCCATGAAGATCTACAACTTCGCTCAGCAGAATCCAGGGTGTTTAATGCTGCTTCGGGGAAATTATTACCGGGTTGGGTCAATATTAAATGTAATTACCTGATTACCTATTGGGAATCGACCCAACCTGCAACGGATCCCAACCATTCTGAGAGCCAACCTGATAATCAGGCAACACAAGTTATGTCACAAGTTTTAAAGGCATTAATTAATAACCGCCAATTGACGGGCATTCCCGGCGCTTACACTCAGGTTGTACCGCCGAAAGAAAGTTTAAACAGTTTAGGCAATTTTTGGCAGTCACTGGGGAATCGCCCGCGGCTTTCCCTGAATTATTCAGTGACAATACCGATTAGCCTCACCGATGGGCAAGATAATGTGACTCCAGTGAAGGATATTTCTTCTACAGTGGAACAAGTGATAAAAACTCAAATATGACCCAACAGAATGATCTGAAAGATATTAATGAAGTTTCGAAATTTATTTTTATTTTGATGAATCTTTAAATAACCGTTTATTTAAATCGGAGTATTATTATGTATAGTTTAAAACAGAAAGAAGAAAAGAAAAATCAATCCCCCCGTCCTGACCAAGATACTGTCAATGGTGAACATGTCATAACATCAAAAATAGCGGAGCTGAGGAAAAACTTTCAGCAGACTGACGCGCAAGCTGTGCGTCCACGTATTGCCTCACGTCCTTTGAGAGCAGTCCCCTTTCAACAGGCAACAAAAACACCTGTAGCCTCTGAGGTGAACATCCCCGCCAGCACGACGACCAAAACATCTGTCAGTAATACACAAACGCCAAAAGCGATACCAACATCAACCCCGGTGCCCGCAAACGGTGTAAAAAAACCATTTACACTATATCGCGCTGATAACCGGAGTTTTGCAGAGTTACAAAAAAGTAGTCCAGAGGGATTTAAGGCTTGGGTACATCTTGATAGTGAAAAAGCGAGAAAATTTGCCAGCGTATTCTTGGGTAGTGACAATGTAGAAAGTTTGCCTAAACATATTATCGATGAAATTAATAAATGGAAGAAAGCGGGAACACCTAAGTTGAGTGATCTTTCCACCTTTATAAAATATACCAAAGATCGCTCGACGGTTTGGGTTTCTACCGCAGTCAATACTGAGGCTGGTGGACAAAGTTCAGGGGCGCCACTTTATGAAATATCAATGGAACTCTATGAGTTTGGGGTAGATAAAGGAAAATTGATTCCATTGCCAAATGGAAGAACGGGCAATATGAAACCCTCCATTCTTCTTGATACGCAAAATTTGGAAGATGCAACAGTCATTGCTCTGAATCATGGGCCAGTAAATGATGCTGAAATGTCATTTTTAACGACTATTCCAATGAGTAGTTTAAAACCTTATAAAAAATAATTAGTTAATCAATTAATAATTCACCTGATTTTAACATAATAATATCGTCTATAAGTCACACTTTGTGATAAAGATATTTAAATAAAACTTATGAATAATAAGGTTGATCTATTATGTATAATAAACATTCTATTGATCTTAAATAAGAAATTTTTAATTAAGATTTATATTGATAAATACAATAAATTGTATAGCAAATTATTGACAAATATTAATGTATATATATGATTATTACATAATTAATGATTTTTATTTTGATGAGTTACTACATCAGATTATTTAATTAAAATAACAATGTAACAATTCACTAATATTTTATAATGTCAGGAATAAACCCTATTGCATTTAAAAAGGAGTTCAGGTGTTTCTTTCAAAAGAATTAGCAAACTTTATTGTTGTAGCCAAAAATAAATCAATAAATAAGGCAACAAAGGAGCTTTTTATCACCCAGTCGCCAATTAGCCGAAGCTTAAAAAAACTGGAGTTCTCATTAGGTGTAAAACTTTTTGTCAGAAAAGGCCAGGGATTAGTGTTAACGGAAGAAGGAGAGTGCCTATACAATAAAGTGTTATCAATTTATGAACAACTTAAAAATATCGAAAATGATTATAAGGAACATAAATCTTTTTATTATCCTGTTTATAGGAACCAACATAATGATTTAATGTAATCATTAGATATATAAGCAATCTCTTCTAATTAACTTTAGATAAAATGGTGAAAAAATAAAATAGAAATGAATAATTAATTCATAGTGGTTTTTATTTATTTTAAATATCAACAAACTTTAATTAAGAATCGGAGGGAACAATGACATACAGTTATGACAACAAAATGATTTATAAAAAGAAATCAGAATTAAATAGAACTTTGGAAGCTTTGCATCTGGATATACCCGATACAGCGGGAGTCTCTGCTGCCTATCAGCGCGACCTGTCTTCTGTCATGATAAAATTCCAGAATAAAACAGATTCAATTCTTGAAGAATCCAAACAACCTTCGCCGCCCAAGCAAAAACCATCAGAGAAAAAGAAATATACCAAAAAGGCATTACAAAACTTTGCTGCCCATGCCGGCTATTTACATAACAACACTTATCAAGATAGTTTTGTTAATTTTAAAGACAATAATCATAACTTAGCCCCCGGAAAATTGTTTCAGGGAGTGGAACTCATTCCCCAAAAAGCGATTGAAATAAACAGACCGATAGGACCACGGAGAAATAAACTTGCCTATGATATCGAAGATATATTTAGAAATAATATGGCAAATGAATATCGGGTAACAAAGACTTCTGACTTTATTACAGGATTGAAGGATATGTATAAAAAAAATGGGCAAACGCTACACCCGATGACTCAACGTCTGGTTGAAGAACATATCGCACATAACGGGGGCATCTTGCCAACAATGGCAGGTATTGCCGGCCTGCATGCTGAAGTACAAGCGTTGAACCTGATATTTATTGCCGCAGATCAGAATGAACCTCTCAATCCAGCCCGTTATGACAAGGCCATGCTTCAATCATCAATTTTCACCAAACGGTTAACCACTGCAAATGCTGGACAAGACTTCCCGGCCTGTCATAACTGTTCGGGGATTATCCAATCACCGGCTAATGTGATTACGGGGGTGGTTAGCAGTGCGGGCAGCAATTTTTCTAATCAGGTCGCAAAACGCCATCGTTCCCAGTCATTAAGCCATTAAATGATTCCTTTTGTGAATCTGGAAAATGTTTATTACCGAAAAGTGACCATTTTTCATCAAGTGTTCTTTCTGCCACCGCCTTTCCTGAGAGTATGGTTTTGCAATTTCGCCGTATCGTTTTCGTCATACGCTAGCAACTGAGTTGACGAAATCATCAGAGAATAAACTACTCATCATAAAATACAAAAATTAGTTAGTATCTATACTTGCATAATGAATTAAAGGGAGGAAGTTATTATGCCATTTAATGAATCTATTATTTTAAAACCGGGGAAAAAACCTCAATCAGTTAATCAGAATAATATCTCTGGTAAAGGTGGAAATAATGTCTCGCATTCGATCATATGGTGGACGAAAAATAAATGGAAGAACTGTGAAATGATACAGCCTGGTGACGGAAAGTTACCTCCTATAACCCCTCCAGGTTTAAGTTTTACCTCTGAAAAAACGGATAATGGCAGGAAAATACATTATTTTATTTCAGTTAATGGACTTTACTGGCGTTTTAAGCCAATTAATGAAAATCTGACCAGTGGTTATATCTTAAATTCTAGAGGTGATAAATTACGTATTTCATATTTAAGCAGTAAATCAAAAAGGGGAGAGAAGTCTTGGAGGTTAAAAAATAGAATAGATATTAATAATTATATTGTAGAGTCAATGTTCAAATATACTCAATACTCAGATAATATAGGAGGATTATTGAAGAAAGAATTACATAATATTCTTTCTGTAAGAAAAAAAATAAAATTTATTGCTCTTATGAATAGACTTGATCATGTGCTTACAATAAAGTTTTTCCAGGCACATGAAGGTAATGATCTGGAAAAAGCGCTTTATATGTTATTGGCAAAGCAAGAAATATACAATAAGCGTAAACATAAACGTACAGATGAGCAAAAAATTTTAGATATTGTTAAACAACCGCTTAATCAATCTCTTTTAGATACTTATTTTGTGGCATTTTCTTCCGAGGAAATAAAGCAAGACCTGTATAAAAGCCTTCTCCAAATTGAGATCTCAGGAGATGACAATGAGATAAGAGCGGAAAGATCCAGGTTAAATAGACGTTTTGAAAATGCTAAAGAAGTTTTATCGAAAACTAAAAAGTCAAAGGAGAATTATTGTGAAAAAATTAAACATCTTAATTTTTTACTTGATGAATATGATTTTTCTGTTATAGGGAAGAGTAAATCTGAGATTGAAAATACCCGTAATAATTTGGCTAACGATATTGAAAAGCTGAATATCAAACTTGATGGATTAAGAGAAAAAGAAAGAGTGGAAGAAAATGATTTAAAAACTATTGAGGAAAAACTGAAGGAATTTGAAAAAATATTAGATATATATAAAGCAGGCATTGATAAAACAAAAAAGATATTATCTTCCGTTGGCGTAGAAAATGAAAGAAATCATAAAAAATTATATGACCAGAGTAAACCAGAATTTGAATATCAAAAAGCTTTCCTGACTCTGGTACAGGAAGAAATAAAGATAAAAGACAGAGTACGTGAAAGATATAGTGATGAAGAACGCCGTAACTTGCAGATATTAAACATTGCTAAATACCATCTTTCTACTTTGCGATATTTAAAAAGTGAATATGGCTATGAGTCAAACCAGCATCATAAATCTGTTTCTCATAATCAAGGATTAAATGATTTTATACTCATTAATTATTTTGAAGGATGGCGCCATAAAAATAACCTTATTTCAAAAATTGATATAGAAACTCCGTTGGCAGTGGAAGGGAGTAATATTCAAGTTCCAATTATGGGATTATTAAAAGGAAATATACCAGAAAGTATTAAACAAAAGATCATTTTTCCTGATGGAATTACAGATGAAATGAAACAGGATTTACTGGTTGATGATCTAAATAATAAAATAAATGCGTTTAATTATACTGTTATTGAAAAAATTAAGAGGCTGTTTACCGCAGAGGAAGCGGTGAGAAAGATTTTAACACCTTATGAATATATTCAATCTAGAGTTAACGCATTATCTGGTGGTCGGGTTAATTTAGAACAACAAGTTGAGCTTAAAATTGAACCTGTTATACCTGATAAATGTAAACTAAAAATAAATAGTTATTTTGGATCATGCCAGAATATTTCTGATACTATAATTAAAAAATTCTCGGTTTATGAATTAATTCTTAAAATAGATCAAAAAGAATTTAATAAGACAGAATATGGAAATAAAAATATAAAATATTTAATGAGTAGTGATGTTGAGTATGTTGTAAAGGAATTAGATGATATTTCAGTGGATTATGAAAACTATATTAGCAGTTTTAGAAATAATGAAGATGTAAAATATTACATCAATGAGGGTATTAATAAACTGCCAGGTTCATCTGGAACAACATTAGAAGAGTTTCTTGAACAATATACCAAATACATGGATGAAATAAGTTATTCAAATAGTGAAATTATTTCTGATTATTTTCTTGTTGCTTTGAGGGAGATTTTTGATGCGGGTTCATGGTACTTCCTCTCAGTCCGATGGCGGGCTATTTAACCTCTATAACGGCTAATACGATTATTCCTCTTATACAGTCTGCAATAGCAAATACCAGTGAGGAAAGTCAGGCATTACAAAAAGAAGCTTTGATTAATTTTGCTGTTTCAACCGTCATGGATTCTGTGTTCAATAACAAAGAGATTTGTCGGAAGATAGTTCAAGGCGGAAAAATAATCAAAGGTAACAGAGGGTATATCACTAATAGATTTAAATTTAAGAGTATTAATTTAGACTATAGGAGTCATCCTCAAGTAATTAAAGCGAATATAAAAAATATTCCTGGTTCAGGGACTAATCCGTGGATATTAGAAAATATCATAAGGAGAGATAGATGGTTCTTAGATAGAAAGTACAGATCAAAATATAATAAAAAGAAAAAAATAAATATTTTTCAATCCTATTTTCTGGGTGATAAACTCACAAAAAGCACGCCTGGTCTTAAGGCAGAATGGCGGCAAATGGATGTATCATTGGATAACATATCACCTGAAAATGGCATATATAAAATAAGGCCAGATAATGCACAAACAATGCAGGAGTTTAATTATTATATTAAACAGAACGATGATGTTTATCAGGTAAAATGGGATAATTGGGATAACACATGGCGAGTGATTGATCCTAAACATCCTGGTCAGTTTAGTTATGCAACGCCAGTCAGATTGAATAGTGATAATTTATGGGAAACACATGCAGATGTGGGGTTAAAGGGAGGTGGACTCAGATATCCATCTAAAAAAATAAATCACCTTTCCCATCTCTCTGAGGAACAAGCACGAAAAATACGTTCACTTGTTTGGACAGCAAAAGATAAAGCAGTTAATACATTAAGAAAAGCGAGTAATCGAGTTAAAAGTACTAAGCCCGATGACGTACAAAAGGTGAATAAGGCTTTTGAGATTTTTATTGGCGCTTCTTCTGATGCTTTTAAAACCAGGTATTTGGCTAATATCAAAAAGCAAAGTGAAGTTCTGGATAAGTTTAAGGTTTCCGCAGATATGGTCTATCAGGGAGGCTATAAAATGGAAAATCCTTTTGTCCTTTTTGAGACCCAATATGTTAATCATGTTGCTAGTAGCAATCATACACAGACACCTATTACTGCGTTTATCGATGGTATTATAGATGCTAATCATCGACTGAAATATCCAAAAGAAAAGTTTGAAGATTTTGTTTCTACGGCATTGATTCATGAAAGCTACCATATCATTAATAAGGATTCTCCTGATTTTAATTACCCAAGAATGCAGGGTGATTCTCTGGATATTTCTACATTGGTTTCTCTAACTGATCCATTACTTAGAAATTTCAAAATTAGTGATATGGATATGATGCATAAAGTATTTGCACATGGTTGGGGGACGGATATTTTTAACACATTACTAAATGCACCTGAGCTGAATAAAACTGCCATAAAACAATTGGCTAAAGACAGACTGGCGATTTCCAATGAGCGGGTATGGAAAAATCCTGATAATTCTTCTTATATGACAGTATTAATCAGTTTAATTGATACTAATCCTGCTCTTTACCATGCATTTGTTAAGAAATATGATATCTGGAAACTTGAACCCAATAAGCCATTATTGTGGGACTTTAACGGCGGAAGTGCTGGTAAAGCGATAGAATTTGAAAATACCGATATTGGAAAGTTAAGACATGGTGATGTTAGCCCTTTAGAAGGAAGAGGGCTCGCAACCGGAAGCCGCACTGATAATATTAATCTTAAGTTTGACTATATCAGGAATGATAAAATCATTTCTATGTCAGCCAGTAAACTTTTCAGCATGGATGACATGATGAATGACAATGGCCAGTTACGTGGTGTAATGAATACCTGGAAAGGCAGTGCCATAACGTCGAAAGCTACCGATGGTACGAGGCCTGGAATATGGGGAGATAAATTTACACTGAGTGATAACGTTAACTTTATCAATGTGGTTAATGGCCATTCTGGTACGGTGGCCATTAAAATGCCACTAAGTGAAATAAAAGAAGGTAAGCCGTTGATTATTAATGCGGGTAGATTATGTGGATGTACAATGGTTTATGCCGTTGAGGGTGGCTACTTCTATGCTTATCATGCAGGGCAGCGTGTCGGGGATAAAGGCTGGTTAACGAGTCGTGATGGCGTATCAAGTTTATATGAAAGTCATCTTAAATTAACTAATAAACCGTTACCTGACAATAAGATGGGAAGAGAAGATATGTCTAATGACGATCTTGTTGATATATTTTCTCAATATGAAAAAAGTGTTATTACCTATTTTGGTAAGAGTATTTCAGCAGGTAAAACAACAAGAATCATGAAACAAAATCCCCATGTCAGTATGTTTGATTATAACCAGGTATTAGCTGATGCTGGTAACCCAAGATTTGGTCTTTCCTATGCGTTATTGGCTAAGGATGGAGGTAAAATAAAAATTAAGGTATACAGCGAGGACTTATTAATCGATATAGGTGAAGGTGCGAGTAAAAATGTGAAGCTTAAGAAATTATCCGGTGAGGAGTTTATTCTGAAAGAATAGTTTTTTGATAAACTCATTTGCTTTTTTGTTCATTTACATGATTTATTTTTTCGTTATCCGCTTATCCAATCCCAGTAAGAAATTAGAGGATATTACCTTTATTTATGGTGATCTTTTCTCTGCTATACCCGCAGGAGATGTATCTCATTGCTTAAGGGGAATTAATAAAGTTTGTGTGCGAATCCGAATTCTATTGTTCTGTGTAGGTTATTGTTCTGTCTAGGTTATTGTTCTAGTTGTTTGCAGGCAAGCTTTCCCAACCTCGCTATGCCGTCAAGATGTCTTGCATCAAGTTCAAACAGACTGCCAAACGTAGACAATTATTAAATGATTGATTTACCGAACAAAGTAATCCAGGCATACATAATATTTTTTCATCCAGTGCAGAATGAAAAAGAAGTAACGTATCCAAGCCTTAACTATGCATAATATCCCTTCTGAAAAAGATATTATTATTACAGTGAGCAATAATAATTTAGTTACATCAACAACAGAGAATGGAGTAAAGCATTTTTCAAAAAATAAGATTATGACCAAAATATAATTCTCTTGGTCATAATATTAACGGCTGCTTATTTTTGTAAATAAGCTATTGCATTATTACGCGATAACGGCATTCTCATTTAATACCAGTGACAGCAGTGCCTGACGGGCGTAAATACCATTACCTGCCTGTTGGAAATAGTAGGCATAAGGCGTTTTATCCACATCAACAGTAATTTCATCAATACGTGGCAATGGATGCAATACTTTCAGGTTATCTTTGACATTAACCAAATCCGCTGCGCGCAGTACAAACTGGGCTTTGATATTGGCGTATTCAGAAGGATCAAGACGCTCTTTCTGTACACGGGTCATATATAGAATGTCTAGCTCTGGCAATACATCTTCAAAGTTATTGTGAATGCTGTAATTCACCTGTTTTTCAGCCAGCATATGCAGAATGTAATTCGGCATGGAAAGGGCATCTGGTGCGATAAAGCAGAAATGGTTACCTTCAAATTTTGCCAGTGCCTGTGTCAATGAATGTACGGTACGCCCGTACTTCAAGTCGCCTACCATAGCGATTTTCAGTTTATCCAGCTTGTTTTGGGTTTCCTGAATAGTAAACAGGTCGAGCAAAGTTTGGGTTGGGTGCTGATTCGCACCATCACCCGCGTTAATGACCGGTATATGACCGGAAAATTCAGAAGCAAGACGAGCGGCTCCTTCCTGTGGGTGACGCATCACAATCGCATCAACATACTGGCTGATAATAGAGATAGTATCGGCCAGTGTTTCTCCTTTTTTGCCTAGAGACGTATTACTGCTGTCTGCGAAGCCGACTACAGATGCTCCAAGCCGTTGAATCGCTGTTTCAAAAGAGAGACGGGTACGCGTAGAGGCTTCAAAAAAGCAGCTAGCGATAACCTTATGTTTCAGTAAGTCAGTCTGTGGATTGGCTTTCAGTGCTGCTGCCGTCTGCAATACCAATTCAAGATCTGTGCGGCTCAAATCATTAATTGAAATGATATGCTTGCGATATAACGGGTTAGCCATGTTTACATTCCTCTTTTATGACTTTTAGCCTTTGACTGGGCAGACGAAAAAAAGCCCCTCAATTGAGGGGCTTTATAAATGATCGGTTTAGCAATGGGAAAAACAATACGTCCAGGCTGCCAGTTGGCAGTGCTTTGTTGGATTGATATTTTGCAACGTTATCTGTGGCGCAGTATTTCATGTTTTCTCCCAGCAAATCGTCGCGCATTATACTCACGATTGTATTCATCGCAAGGTTTGTGGAAGAAATTTTTGTTTCAACCAGTGGTTCATGAGCGAGGCCAAGGAGGATATTATACCCTTCGTCTGTCAAGTTATCTCTTTGTTGGCTGCACTCGCTCATCCCGGCCAAATAGTTATGACCACATAGTTATGACCACATAGTTATGACCATATAGTTATCTATGCTCCAGTTTGTCGTTCCTTTGCCGCCGCGGTGCAATTTGAAATCTATTGGCTATATTCGCCTTTGTCACTCAAACCGATTGCCATTTTGTTTATTGGATTTTTGTGTTTTTGATAACTATATAAAACATGACATTTATTTTAATAATCGGGATTATAATGCGTTAGTTTATATTTTTTTCATCAAATAAAGGGGTGGTATATGCCATTTTCTCCTCCTTTTAGAAATGAGTTTTTTGAAGGTGATCTGATATATGGTTTAACTGATGAAAGAGAGCGTTATATCAGTCGCTTTGATAAATTTAAAATCGTTAAACATAATCTTACTAAATCCACTTCTGGACAAGAATTCTCTAAACCGGCAATGATTAATTATTATTTAATTCCGGTTGAAGAGAGAGAAATGGTGTCTTTTTTAGACAATTTTAAACGTTCAATGGGAAATAGGCAAAGAACCCCGACTCAAAGTCTTATTAATAAGGCAAATGAATATAAACGTTATCTTAATGTTGTTGCATTTGAGGAATATGGAAAATATAAAGAAAGTTTCTATTCTCATCTTAAAAAACACAATAAATATTATACCGTGTTGGATGAAAATATAAGTAAGAATAATGTCACTATAGGAAGGAAAAGTAAAGGGGGATTATCATGGGTAACAATGAGCGATTGCCAACTTACTGGGGATATGCATATACACTTTATCCTTGATGAAATAAATGTAAGAGAAGTCGTAGATAAAACAAGAGATTCTATAACTGCAAAAGAATTGAGGTGGATTTATACCAATCATCATTGAAGATGCTTGATTTCTTATCCGAATCAGATCATGCTTGCAACCATGAAAATTCATCTGACACCAGACCAAAAACACGCCCTCGAACTGATGCATGATACAACGCGTGATGGACGCGTTCGCGACCGCATCAAAGCGGTTCTTTTGGCTTCCGAGGGCTGGACTGCTCAGATGATTGCTCAGGCCTTACGTATTCATGAAAGCACTGTCAGTCGTCATCTGAAAGATTATTTCAGTCAGGAAAAACTCGCCCCTGAAAATGGCGGTTCTGAAAGCCATCTGTCTGCCCGGCAAACCGCTGAACTGGTGGATTATTTGACGGTGAATCTGATGCATACTACCGCACACATTGTGGCCTATGTCCAGGCACGCTGGCAGGTTTCGTTCACCGTGGCCGGGATGACCAAATGGCTTCACCGTCAAGGGTTCAGTTACAAGAAGCCGAAAGGGGTTCCTCATAAATTTGATGCGGATAAACAGCAACAATTTATTGAGGCCTACCACGCCCTGAAAGACGAATTCGGTCAGAATGAGCCGATTCTGTTTATTGATGCTGTGCATCCCTCACAGTCTACAAAATTAAGCTATGGCTGGATAAAATCAGGGGTAAAGCACGTCAAAATGATTGAAACTACAGGCAGCCGTACCCGACTCAACATCATGGGCGCCCTTAATTTACAGTGTATTGAAGAGACTATTATTCGTGAATATCCGAGCATTAACGCGGAAAATGTGGCGTATTTTTTCGGTGCCATTCGAGAAACCTATCCGCTTTCGCAGAAAATTCATCTCATCTTGGATGGGGCGGGTTATCACCGTACCGATTTGGTGAAAGATATCGCCGAGATCCTCAACATTGAGTTGCATTACTTGCCACCTTACAGTCCTAATCTCAATCCCATAGAGCGATTATGGAAATATATGAACGAGCAGGTGCGTAACAATGTCTACTTCGCCACACCGAAAGTGTTTCGCGAGGCAATTCACTCCTTTTTTCGTGTCACACTCCGGGAAAAAGCGGGTGGACTCGCTTGTTGATTGAATGATAATTTCCAGATTTTGAAACCGGCATCTTCAAGTTAGATTGGTATACAGACACAGAAATAATAGAAACGTTGCTGGCAAAATACAATTTTGGTTGAATCAAGAACCCATTTATCCGCCCTGGGTTTCAGATGAAACATTATGGGAGAATTATTATCGGCGCAATATACTTAACCACGATCTATCCGGGGAGTTTTCTAAGTTATTTAATATGATGTAATTAGCAGTTATACCCAATGGATTCACGGGCCACGGGGAACACGATCCTGATTCAGTTTTTGGGCATCAAATGCAGCGCTTATTATGCTCTTCTACAAACGGGCGTATTCCTTTTGGGGCCATATAATGTTAAAGGAGAGGTAGGATCTCCCATTTAAGCGGCTATACCGTAAGCCCGGCAAACCAAAGATATGATCACCGTGTAAATGGGTGATAAAAACCTTTCTAGTTTGGGGATCATTCACGATGCACTGTGGATCGTTTGTAAATCCATAATAAAGCAGGTGACATTGCGCTCATTAGCGGGAATCCTGTTCTGGTGCCCAAGAATTTCAATTCTATATCATTTTTTCCTATACGCTCTATCTTGCAAGTTGGCTCTGTTGACAAAAACGGTACGGAAAAGCGCAGGGCGACATGCTCAATCTGGTTTGCGTTTGTCTAATGTTGTACCCAAAACGTCAATAGCAACTCTGTGTTTCATCCCTTTCCCTATCATTAGATTATCTTAATTTACAAATAACGAGACAAAAAGATAAGAAAATCAAATAGCAAAATCTATTGTCGAAAATGGATAAAAATAAAAACGATTATTTTTCAAAATAATAAAAAATGTTTTTATGTTTTTCCAAAGTTAGCACAGGATTGGTAATAACAAGATTGGCAATAACGATAAGTGTTAACGCACTGATGAAGTCGCATGGAGTTCTAAGCAATTAAAGGAGAGCAAAAATGAAAACAATTGAAATGAAAACAACTGAAATGAAAACCAACGGTTATAACTCATTGACGCAAGAAAATGGTGCCCCGGTAAAAATGTGGATGCATGGCGTCCCTGTTGAACCAGAAGCCATTACTCAATTGCAGAATACCGCCAAGATACCTTTTGTATTTAAACATCTGGCGGTAATGCTGAATGTTCATGTCGGTAAAGGTTCTGCCATCGGTAGTGTGATCCCGACTCGTGGTGCCATTATCCCGGCGGCGGTTGGGGTGGATATCGGCTGTGGAATGATAGCAGTCCGTACTTTGCTGGTGGAAGTTGTACATACTTTGCGTCAGGTCGTTTGTGTAAAAGGATAGTAAATAGAAATAGGTAAGAAAAAATGGAAAGGGAAATAGTCAGTCTAGTAATGAAAAAGCGTATCAAGAGGGAACTGGATAAGATAGAGAAAAAATATGACGTGCACATATTGTACGCGTGTGAATCGGGTAGCCGTGGGTGGGGTTTTGCTTCACCCGATAGTGATTACGATGTGCGGTTTATTTATGTCCATCCTATGGATTGGTATTTGAGAGTAGAAGCAGGACGGGATGTTATTGAACAGTCAATTAACGATAAGTTGGATATCAGCGGTTGGGAGCTACGCAAGACCTTAAAATTACTGAAACAGGCAAATCCAACATTAATGGAATGGTTGGATTCCCCCATCATCTACCAGGCAAATGCGGCAGCAACCAATGGATTGAAAACGCTGGTGCCACATTTCTTTTCGGACATTAAAGCGCGTTACCATTATCTCTCAATGGCGAAGAAAAATTTCCAAAGTTATCTGCAAGGTGAAGAAGTCCGGCTAAAAAAATATTTCTACGTATTGCGCCCGTTATTGGCTGCCCATTGGATTGAAATGGGCAAAGGTGTACCGCCGATAGATTTTGAAACGCTGGTGGAAGGAACAGTACATGATCCTCAATTAAAAGCAGAAATTGCCGATCTGCTGCGAATTAAACGATCTGCAAGTGAGGTAAAATATGGTTTGCGTAAGCCGAAAATTCACACATTTATTGAATCTGAACTTGATGAAACATTGGCGCGTTGTGAGCTGAATGATAACTGTGAACATAATCAGGAATTACTTGATAACTATTTGAAATGTTGGGTAATGAGATGATGCTAAAACAAAAAAATAAATAAAAGAATGCCGATTACTGAGGGGAAATATGGATCAAATCGATATATGAGTGTGATTTAACTTCATTAGTAAATGTTGTCTTATCCTTTATCCTTAAGGATAAAAAATAATAGTTATGGACTCCCTGCTGGCGTTTATGGTTGTCTAATTCACGGGTATTAATCCTGATTGAGTGTCGCGTTGGGTTTGAAAACTTGTAACGGCAGAGGGAGACGCCTTTCAGCACTATTTTTTCAGCACTATTCAGTACTATTTGGAGTTAATATACTTGGAATTAATGTACCTGTAAGATAAACACGCTCTGATATATTCTCTGTCCCTTACTATATTCAAGCAGCTTTAGGACGGGGGAGGATATCAAACGTGTCAGCTTCCGGTTCGTAACGGAATTTAGTTGACAAAAACTGTTCCTGTCAAATATATGAGTATGAAATAACATCATAATTAAGCATTCTTTCGTGCTCTTATTTTCGGAGATAAAAATGACAGTTTTGGATTCCTTACTTGCCTTTACAGTTGCGGCTACACTGTTAACTCTCACTCCTGGTTTAGATACCGCTTTGATTTTAAGAA
This sequence comes from Xenorhabdus siamensis, assembly GCF_037996745.1. Classification (NCBI taxonomy): domain Bacteria; kingdom Pseudomonadati; phylum Pseudomonadota; class Gammaproteobacteria; order Enterobacterales; family Morganellaceae; genus Xenorhabdus; species Xenorhabdus siamensis. Next base: position 261,202 of record NZ_JBBMXE010000014.1, on the reverse strand, counting down.
CAGCCGCGGCAAAAGGCGGAAAAAAAGCTTTTCAGGCTGCACTTGGGATCGATACCGGATGTTTGATATGGGGAGCGATGGTGGCATTTGGTTTAGTGGCAATTCACGTCATACTCGGCACGCTATGGTCATTGGCCCTGATTTATGCTACCCGGCCTTTTTCCCATATCTTACGTCGTGGAAACGTTATTAAATGGATGAATCGTACGACTGGCGGATTGTTTTTATTTTTTGCGTTTAATTTGGCGTTAAGTCGGCGCTAACTTTGTGTCCAAGGTAAATGGATGCAGTCAATAAAGCGGTAACTTGAAAGATGGCAGTTATGTAGGATGGTTCCCTATTTTTAGTCATTATTAATTGATGAATTCAATATCGTTTAAGTTATTTTTGATTAAATCTTCCCCATTGAAAAAGTGAATAAGCAGATTGGCCAGTACATCTGGGCGTTCTACCATGACAAGATGATCTGATTTTTTTATGGTGGTAAATAGTGAGTTTGGAAAAATAGATGCGCAAATTTTAACATTTTCAGGCGGTGTGATGATATCGTATTCACCGGTTGTAAATAAAACGGGCTTGTCAAAATTGACTGCTCTCTCATATTTCTTTTGGTTCAAAAGACGCATTTGGAGATGCTTATATCTTTCTCCTTGATGTTGTGTTGATTCTAATAGTGTTTTTTTCAAAAGTTTATAGGTCGTTTCTTTTCCTAATATCTCAATGCCTGGTTCGAGACAGAGAAGGCTTGAAATTATCTTCTCAACAGACTCCTCATATTTTCCCTCAATCAGTAATTGTAACGCTGTATTTAGTCTGTTTTGAATGTGAAGTGGCTGAGTAAGTGCTGTGCCAACTAATGCGGCTTTATTAATCCTGTCAGGCCATTGATACGTAAACGCCAGGGCGATAGCTCCACCGTATGAAATACCAATGAGGTTTATTGTCTGCAAGGAAAGGACATCTAAAATATGCCGTGTACATTCGGCAAGAAACGCAAAGCTTTTATTGTCTGGAATATTGTCCGCAGATCCTATTCCCGGTAAGTCAACCATAATTAAAGGGCTGTCATCTTTGAGAAGATATTCAAGATGAGGTAAGGAGTACATATCCTGGAAACCACCAGCTATAACTAATTTGGGGACTACTGTCGAGGTATTTATATCACCAATAACACGAAAGGCATATTTTACTCCATGCCACTCAATTTCCCTTCTGTCTTGAGGTGGAAGGCGGTAACTGGAATCAATAAAAGCAGCGAGGGATTCAACATTTCTAAATCTAAGTACGTCACTCCAATCTATTTTCTTTCCTAAGTTTTCCTCAATAGAAGTTTGTATTTCAACTAATGAGATGGAATCTGCCCCAAGACTGAAAAAATCATCTTTAATATTCATCGATTCTACGAGTAGCACTTCCTGACATATTTTCAGCAATTCATTTTCAGTGCTATTTGGTTTGCGATTTGGTAATGATGTTGCCATATCGAGCTCCTATCATCATTTAATTAATCTTATATATTGATTGTCGTTTTGTGAAATGGGTAACTTAAGATTAGATGATTTTTTGAATAGAGTCAGGTTTCAGAATACAGAAAATGAACTATTTTTCTACTAAAAAATAACGTAATAAAATTATCATTAAATGATATTATCGGATAGCATTGATAATGCCGGAGGATTAATAAGGCAGCCTTACACGGTAAGTTGAATTCAAAAATCATGGGGGAGAGATTATAGATGCGTTATCCCCATGGCTGCCTGATAATATGTTTCAAAAACAGTGAAATGGTCATTTAAGTAGTGGTGGATTGCTGATGGCTGTCACATCAAATCACAAATTCAGATCTTGTACCAACGTTGCTACCATGACAGCTTTAATGGTATGCATACGGTTTTCTGCCTGATCAAACACAATGCTGTGTTCTGATTCAAACAGTTCATTAGTGACTTCCAACCCACCATACAGATTGAACTCTTCCGCTAATTGTTTACCAAGTATCGTTTCTTCATCGTGGAAAGCTGGCAGACAATGCAGGAATTTCACATTCGGATTCTCCGTCAATTTCACAACATCCATATTGACCTGATAAGGCTTTAATAAGGCAATCCGCTCTTGCCAGACGTTTTTAGGCTCTCCCATTGAAACCCAAACATCGGTATAGAGAAAATCCACATCTTTAACGCCCATTGTAATATCTTCTGTCAGTGTGATCTTACTCGCCGTTTTTTCGGCTTGTTGTTGACATTCTGCCACCAGCTTAGGATCTGGCCAGCAGGCTTTCGGGGCGACTAAACGCAGATCCAAACCTGTTAATGCGGCTGCTTCTAACATTGTATTACCCATGTTATTACGTGCATCACCCAGATAGGCCAGTTTTAGTTCTGTGAGTGGTTTTTGACTATGTTCCTGCATGGTCATGAGATCTGCCAGCAGTTGAGTCGGATGAAATTCATTTGTCAGTCCATTCCAGACAGGAACACCAGCATACTTCGCTAATGTTTCGACAATTTGCTGTCCATAGCCACGATACTGAATACCATCATACAAACGCCCAAGTACCCTTGCAGTATCTTTGATAGACTCTTTGTGACCGATTTGGCTGCCATTGGGGCCTAAGTAAGTGACATTTGCTCCCTGGTCATGGGCTGCAATTTCAAACGCACAGCGTGTTCGGGTAGAATCTTTCTCAAAAATCAGGGCGATATTTTTTCCTGTCAGTAAGGGAGATTCTTTTCCTGATTTTTTATTCGCTTTTAATTTAACTGCCAGTGTTAAAAGTGTATCAATTTCTGAGGGATTATGATCAAGTAATCTCAGAAAGTGACGTTGGAAAAATGGATTCATACAGCATTTTCTCCATGGGCAAAATATTGAATTATTATTCACTATATATCGATAAAAAATCTAATTGCAACCCCTATAATATGAATCGGTAATTTGAAGATCATTAGGATAATTAGGATTCATTCAGTTACGGCCTGTATTTTCTGTTTAACAAAATTGGATAGCTATATCCTTTGTAGGGAAAAGATGGGAGAATGCGAAACAGGATAGCCAACTGACAGGGGGATTGGCATGGCAGACCCACATGCATTAGAAGAACAGCGTGAAGAAACTCGCTTGATCATCGAAGAATTATTGGAAGATGGTAGTGATCCTGATGCGCTTTATATTATTGAACATCATTTTTCGGCAGAGGATTTTGATCGTCTGGAAAAAGCTGCTGTTGAAGCATTTAAACTGGGTTATGAAGTGACAGATGCGGAAGAGCTAGAAACAGAAGATAGCGTAGTTTTGATGTGTTGCGATGTGATCAGTGAAAGCCGTCTGGATGCTGAACTGATCAATGTACAGGTTGAGCAACTGTTGGATCTGGCTGAAAAAATCGGCGTGAATTACGATGGTTGGGGTACCTATTTTGAAGATCCGAATGCGCCGGATGATGAAGATGATGATGGTGCTCTCTTCCCGGATGAAGATGAACCCAGACTTCACTAACTTCTTTTCAAGAATTGGCTGACTAATCTATGCCCCGCATAAACCGTGGGGCTTATTTATTGAAATCCATAAGCTATAGAGCTTGTTATAGTGCCTTGATCATTCTGACTTCGCAATCACTGTGCCCGGTATTGCCCAATGGTTGGTCAAGATAGCTGAAGCCCAGTTTTTTATATAGCGCAATGGCTGCTTTCAGCTCTGCCGTAGTTTCTAGATAACAGCGTGTAAAACCTTGTTCTGTGCCGAACGCCAGAGATTGTTGCACGATTTGTTTGGCAACGCCTTTTCCCCGCAACACCGATGAAAGATACATTTTTTGTAGTTCACAGGTATCATTGTCACCACCTGCCAGTGGAGCAATCCCTCCACCACCAACGACTTTACCCTCCATTTCAACAACCCAGTAAGCACTACGTGGCTGGCTGTAAACTTCGTAGAGGGTATCCAGAATAGGATCGGCGACAGCAAAACCTTTGTCAGCGGTTAAACCATGTTCGGCAGATACTTCACGAATAACAGCAGCGATGTCTGCATTATCTTGTTGGGTGATGGGACGGATGATGTAATCGTGTGTTGTGCTTTTGGTCATTTTCTTACTCTTTGTATTTTTATTTTCTGATTAAGGATAATCCGAGACAGTAGGTGTGTTTCGGAAAGTACGCGATAAGGAGCGTGGATATTGGAATCATGCTTCAGATTATCATGATGTTGTTGAGGTATGATGATTAGATTGATACTCAGTGAAAAATAAGTAAATAAAAAGAATTCACTAAAATGATAAAGAAGACGGCATCATAGCGATGCCGTAGTGTTACGAATTGAGGTGATAAATTATTTCGCAATATCAGTGCCGAAATATTTCTCAGAAATGCGGGCATAGGTTCCATCATTTTTCATGTCTTGCAGTACTTTATTAATGGCTTCTACCAATTCCGGGTCACCTTTGCGCAGCAAAACGGCAGATTTACTTGCATCAGTTTGCTGTGCAACAATTTTAACTGGTGCGTTAGGTCGATGTTTTTTGAAATCTAAAAATGACAGACGGTCATTTAAGGTTGCATCTGCTCGTCCGGTGACAACTAAGTCAATGGATTGGTTAAAGCCATCCGTACTGACTAAATTAGCCCCATAAGATGTTGCTAACTGACCATAGTTACTGGTCAGAGACTGCGCTGAGCGCTTTCCTTTGAGATCTGCGAATGATTTAATATTGTTGTTGTTATCCTTGGTGATTAAAGCAACCTGAGATGTTGAGTAAGGAATCGAAAAGCTGTACTTGGTTTTCCGCTCTGGGGTGACGCCCACTTGGTTAATCACGGCATCAAAACGTTTGGCATCCAGCCCCGCAATCAGTCCATCCCATTTCACTTCCATAAACTCTGGTTTGACATTCAGGCGATGCGCAATTTCTCTGGCGATATCCACGTCAAAACCCGTGAGCTTGTTAGTGGCATCATGGTAGGTAAAAGGAGGATATGTGCCTTCTGTTCCAATCTTAAAGACGCCAGAAGATTTTATGGCATCAAAATCTTTACCGGCATAGCTGGTAGCAGAAATAGCAAGGGTAGCGGTACTAGCCAGTAATAATTTCAAGAATACTTTCATTGTTTTTCTCCGAAGCAGTTTTCTTCAAATCAATTTATTCAAACTAAATTTTTTTCAGACTAATGGTGGCACGGTGCTCTATATTTCCCAATCCGGTAAGGTTTCTGTCAGGGTTGAAATAAACTCGACGGTACGCTGTTGATTTGGGCGGGTAAACATGTGCTTGGCACTTCCTGATTCAATAATTTCACCGAATTCCAAAAAGACAACATCATGAGCCAGATTCGCAGCCAGGCGCAGATCGTGTGTTGCCATTAACATGGTTGTTCCTTCGTCCGCAAGTTGTTTCAATACTGAGACGACTTCTTTCGATAACTCAGGATCAAGGGCTGAAGTGGGTTCATCACATAATAATACTTTGGGAGATGGCGCCATCGCTCTGGCAATGGCAACGCGCTGCTGCTGACCTCCTGATAATGTGGTTGGCCAGGCATCAGCCTTATGGGACATATCCACTTTTTCCAGTAATTCGATTGCTCGTTCCCTGGCCCGTTCACGTGGCCATTTCTGTACCCAAATCAGCCCTTCCATGATGTTTTCAATTACAGTGAGATGAGGAAAAAGCTGGAAATTCTGAAATACCATACCAGTTTGCAGGCTAAAGCGCTGGATTTCTTTATGAGGCAGTCGTTCTTTACCCGTAAATGTGATTTTTTCCTTGCCGATCACCAGTTGACCCGCTTGCGGAATTTCTAACAGATTAATGCAACGCAACAGAGTACTTTTTCCACTGCCGGAAGGCCCGATAAGCGCTGTCAGACTGCCTTCCTGAATCGTCAGGTTAATGTTTTTCAGCACTTTTTGTCTGTCAAAACTTTTTTCAATGTTAGAGAGCTGAATCATCTTTGACTTCCTTATGATTGCTATTTTGAGAGTATTGCCGGGAGAATTTCTTTTCCAGACGAACTTGCAGTGCCGATAGCAATGAACTCAGGATCAGATAAAGAATAGCTGCTTCGGTGTATAGGATCATGGGTTGGTAAGTCACGGCTGCGATGCGTTGTGCAGCCAGGAACATCTCTGGCACGGTAATCACAGAAGCCAATGAGGTATCTTTTACCAGTGAAATAAAGGTATTGGACAACGGAGGAATCGAAACTCTTGCCGCTTGTGGCAACACAATCCGACGTAAGGATTGCCACCAACTCATGCCGATGGAATGGGAAGCCTCCCATTGTCCTTTGGGAACGGAATTCAGAGCTGCGCGGATCACTTCCGAGGTATAGGCACCAACATTCAGGGTAAAGCCAATCACGGCAGAGGTGAATGCTTCCAATGTAATGCCGATACTAGGCAAGGCGTAAAATATCAGGAATAGCTGAACCAGTAACGGGGTTCCACGGATCAACCAAACATAAAAACGTACAACTGCAACCAGTGGCTTAGGGCCGTAAAGCCTGATCAGGGCAACAATAAACCCAAGTGTAAGCCCAAGAGCAAACGTAATCAGGGTAAGGGGAATAGTGAATGTCAGGCCTGCGTAAAGCATCGGCCAAAAGGAATCCAGCGCTAAGCTGAGCCAGGATGGAGTCATATATTGTTCCTATATTTTATACTTTTCGTCTTTCAAGTTATTTATCTCTTTGTTGGCCGGGCAAATTCGTTCCCTTGCCGTTGCGATGCAATTTGAAATCCATTGGGTATATAGCCTAACTTCAAAAAGTATTTATTTTTTATGTGATTGTTTTATTGATGATATGGCAATAAGAGATCATAGTTATATAAAATAAAGTTATAGCTTAGAACTAATGGATAATTTGGAATATAAGGGAAATATGGCGTCACTTGATATGGAAAGATCAAGAGTCTGTTTCATCAGACCAGAGCAAATGGGCTAACTTGAACACTTGGATCAACAGTGTGCTTTCAGTACATAATCTCACTGATCCACTGGCTTAACCGTACTAAATAGTATTCTTTTATCGACATGCTCACCATAGCGATTTGTTCGGTTATCTGTGGTTGTGAGAGTTTCAATGCCATTGAAGAATGCGGGAAACCTAAAGAGGATTGGTTCAGTCAATTTCTTCTGTTCAATGGAATTCCCAGCCATGCTCTTGTCTATGAGAATCTACTAATAAATTAAATTTCAGTGTAATAATATTTTTATATATTTAAATGCACCATAATATATTGTTTATTATGAATTTTAAATATAATTTAAACTCAAATAAATAATAAATAATGTCATTTTTCATCAATGTAAATAACGGAGAGAGATTTTATTCACGGCTTGATTTTTATTAATTTCTGCTATAATTAAAAGATATATAAACATGTGGTTTTTCAACCTTTATATTCGCTAATGGTTAACTACCTCTGCCAGGTTATTTTTTAAAAATAGATTTTAATGAAGAGTGTAATAATATCTTTTCCGGGCTGAATAAAAACAGCCTTAATGTAGTATTACTTCTTTTCCTAAGCGAACCCTTATTTTCAAACGGTAGGGATTTGCTTTGCAAATTGTTATCTTTCTTTTGGAGAAATAAAAATTATGAAAACATATAAGTTACTCATATCTATAATTATAGTGCTGAGTTGTTCGGCTTGCTCAAATGATATGAAAATAACAAAGGCAGTACATTCTCTAAAGCCTGACCCTGCTGCTCAGACACCGCTCTTCATGGTCTCCGGAGTCAACTATATGAAAGAATGTGGAAGAGGTTATGTTGTTGGGGTATGGTCAAATGCTAATAGCTGGAATGAGTGGGCGGTTTGGTTATCAGAAACAGGACGGAGTTGGAATAATAGGGATACCAAAATTTTTTGGGCTTACGGTAAGTTAAGCACTAATAAGGATAGTGGAAAGAACGCTTATGCCACTATTCTGGCAGCCCAAGCCAGTGGACAGAAGGTAGTACTATTGGATGATGAATTTGGAGCTCGATGTAACACATGGGGTTCTGGCACATATGAAGGCGCACAATTCAATTCAGTACAAGCCTGGTTCCCATAATTGTGAATTATTTTTCTGGTTTCTCTGAAGATTTAGAGAATTTCTAAGGGAGAGGCATTTAATGAGAATTTTAAAACTCTTTTCTTTATTATGTGTTTTATTTTTATATATATCGCAGTCCTATGCTCAGCAACAAGTTAATAGAGTTTATAGAATGGATACCCGCCCTCCAGAGAGAATCTTCCGCACAGCAGGGGGCGGATTTTCTCCCTGGGGAACGAATAATAATATTGTGGAGCATATTCAGGAGTACAGTGATATAGAGCATGAAGCTGCCGCTTCAGCATTTGTCTCAACAACTGCCAATGAAGAAGTCGCTATTGATTGGGGCGTCAATTTTGAGAATAGACAGACCTTCTACATTTATGACATAAGGCCAACCACTAATTTTTATAGTGTGATTTTATCATTACAGAACCTTTATGCTCAGACAGGAAATACAAATTATCTGAGACTGATTAATGTTTATGAAGATCAGGAAGAATATGTGGCAATCAGAGGTATTGCTGTTACACAAATTCGTGGAGCTCAGGAGTTTCTGTATGATTGGGGTAGCAATGCTTACGTTGAAGGTGATTATATCTCTAACAGGGTGTATCAGGATCTTGAAACAACAGCAAATGTCAGTCCTTATATATCGAGCACTCAATTACCAAGAGAAGTAGTCACGACTGAAACTTATTGTGCTCTCAATTTGTCGACCTTTTCACGTCGTTATGATCGCCTGGCAGCCAGTACTCATACATATCCATTTTTAAGAAAATGGAAGCAATGCCATGGTGGCTTATCGGTAACCGCTTTTTTAAGTGCCAGTTTTCTATAATAGTGTTTAACTTCACTCCACCTTTGAATCGGTGGAGTGAGAACTAAGCGTCAGAAGGCAGGGTGGGATAATGGTTTATGATGAAATCCCTTCACAGTGGGATTTTCATCTGTATCAGTTAGGCCCGTTTGCCCTGTCCATCAGGCCCTGTTTGATTATTTTGTTATTTCCTCACCAAAATATTTGTCCCAAATACGTTTATAAGTACCGTCAGCATTGATCTCATTAATGGCTTTATCAACCGCGGTTTTTAATGCAGTGTCGTTCTTGCGCAGGAGTACGGCGGTTTGCGCTGCGTTGGTATCAGTTGCCACTATTTTTACTGGTGCTTCTGGTCGATGTTTTTTGTAGTCGAGATAGGAAAGTTTGTCATTGATGGTGGCATCAGCACGACCTGTACTGACAAGTTCCACCTCTTGATTGAAACCATTTGTACCGATAATTTCGGCGCCGTGTTGACGGGCAATTTGGGCGAAGTTATTGGTCAGGGTATGGGCAGAAGTCCGATCTTTCAAGTCACTGAATGTTTTAATTGTGTTGTTATCTGTTCGGGTAATTAGCACGGCTTCAGAAATGACATAAGGCAGAGAGAAAATATATTTTTTCTCGCGTTCAGGTGTAATCGCAATTTGGTTCATAACGGCATCTGAGCGTCCGGCATCAAGGCCCGCGATTAATCCATCCCATTTACCTTCAATAAATTCAGGTCTGACTTGCATGCGCTGAGCAATTTCACGACCGATTTCCACATCAAATCCGGTTAATTTTCCAGAAGCATCATGATAACTGAACGGAGCATAAGCCCCTTCCGTTGCGATTCTGAATACCCCTGTGGATTGAATGTTATCAAGTGTCGATTTTGCATAAGCCAAATGTGTAAAGCTTAATTGGAGAATACTTGCTAATAATACTTTGCTTACAATTTTCATTGCACCTTCCTGATAATGAGATTTATTGTCAAATATAATACATAATCAGTTTTTACTTCCAAATAGTTTATATAATATGAAATTATATGATGTGTTTTAATTTTTATATGAAAATTTTATAAAAAGCTAATAATTGATGTTTGTTACTATAAATAACATTGCATTTATTATTTGTAGGAATGCAAACTCACCTCTGCGATTATTTAGAAAAATTAGTAAGTTAAATCTCACCATTCAATTGTTTCTTTTTTGGTTTCTTATCTTTTTGCGTTTTTTTAATTTTAATTCCCTTGAGTACTGTTTTAATTCCCGTTTATTAAACCCTTTTATTTTATTTAATTCATTTTTGAGAATCACATTATCAATCCTAATACACATTCTGGCTAATATGAATCCAGCGTAATATTGGCCATTTAATATAAATTTAATTAATATGCAACATAGTGTTATAAATAAAAAATAAAGATAATTATTGTTATTAATTTCTTTTGAAAAATAAACAAACAAACTGGAAAATAATATACCAATCATCATTGAAGATGCTTGATTTCTTATCCGAATCAGATCATGCTTGCAACCATGAAAATTCATCTGACACCAGACCAAAAACACGCCCTCGAACTGATGCATGATACAACGCGTGATGGACGCGTTCGCGACCGCATCAAAGCGGTTCTTTTGGCTTCCGAGGGCTGGACTGCTCAGATGATTGCTCAGGCCTTACGTATTCATGAAAGCACTGTCAGTCGTCATCTGAAAGATTATTTCAGTCAGGAAAAACTCGCCCCTGAAAATGGCGGTTCTGAAAGCCATCTGTCTGCCCGGCAAACCGCTGAACTGGTGGATTATTTGACGGTGAATCTGATGCATACTACCGCACACATTGTGGCCTATGTCCAGGCACGCTGGCAGGTTTCGTTCACCGTGGCCGGGATGACCAAATGGCTTCACCGTCAAGGGTTCAGTTACAAGAAGCCGAAAGGGGTTCCTAGAATGAGCCGATTCTGTTTATTGATGCTGTGCATCCCTCACAGTCTACAAAATTAAGCTATGGCTGGATAAAATCAGGGGTAAAGCACGTCAAAATGATTGAAACTACAGGCAGCCGTACCCGACTCAACATCATGGGCGCCCTTAATTTACAGTGTATTGAAGAGACTATTATTCGTGAATATCCGAGCATTAACGCGACAATGTCTACTTCGCCACACCGAAAGTGTTTCGCGAGGCAATTCACTCCTTTTTTCGTGTCACACTCCGGGAAAAAGCGGGTGGACTCGCTTGTCGATTGAATGATAATTTCCAGATTTTGAAACCGGCATCTTCAAGTTAGATTGGTATATAATTGTATTTAAATACTTTTGGATAATAATTCCATAATAAATTCCATTCAAAGTAAAACTAACATTGAAAAAGGTAATAGTCATTCCGGAAATTAATAAAAAAATAAAAACAATTGATTTTATTTCATTATCTGGATTATCTGTTAAAAAATTAGGTATAACTTTGGCAATACCGAAGAAAAAGAGAGATGAACAAATATGATAAAAAGAAAGACAAGTACTATTTTAAGCCTAGCAGGAAAATCAAAATATTCTTTATAACTTTGATCATCTAAAGCTACATTTTCCAATTCTGGATCGGAATCCTTTAACTTTGCCTCTAAACTCTTAGTTTCCTTTAAGAGCTTTTTAAATTCCGTATTAAAAATAAAATCTTTAATTTTCATAATATTGCTATACTTAATATATAAGTTGATTTGGATAATATTGTTATAATTATCGTATTAATTTTTTCGTTATAGCAGAAAAACTCATTAAAAAAAACCACCTAAGTTCAGGAATAGCCATTTAAAATATAGTTTAAATGATTCTTCTTTTATAAGAAGATATCACGAATTAAAATAGTTTATATTTTAAGATACAAAGATAAAACGGTCATTCCGCATCTCAGGGTAAGAGCATAGGATGATATCATGAATGTCTATTTATTATAGAAGGCTTAAGTGTGAACTTTTACAAACAAATAATAAATTATTTATATATTGTAAGTTAAAAATAAAAGCCACCGTCAAAAATTCGGTGGCTTAATCTTAATATAAGTGAAAAATATTACAAAGCAGCAATGGTCTCTTTTTGTGCCAATAATTTTTCTTTAGCAGCATTGTTTGTTGCCAGACGCTCACGCTCTTTGGTAACAACGGCTTCTGGTGCGCGGCTGACAAAACCTTCGTTAGCCAGTTTGACTTCGATGCTGTTGATTTCTTTATCCAGCTTCTCGATTTCTTTATCCAGACGAGCGAGTTCTGCGTTTTTATCGATCAAACCCGCCATTGGGATCAGTATTTCTGCACCGGTGATCAGTTTGGTCACAGAAACTGGTGCTTCTTCTCCTGCTGCCAATACAGTAACAGAAGAGAGACGGCCCATTGCCTGAATAAAGTTAAGGTTTTCAGCTACACGACGTTGTGCATCAGGATTTGCATCACGTAGCAGAACTTCCAGCGGCTTGCTTGGTGCAATGTTCATTTCTGCACGAATGTTACGTACCGCAGTGATCGCTTCCTTGATCCATTCCAGATCGTTCAGTGCCAGTTCATCAACTTTCGCCTGATCGAATTCAGGGAAAGGTTGCAGCATAATGGTATCCGCATCAATACCTTTAACCACTTTCACACGTTGCCAGATAGTCTCAGTGATGAATGGAATGATTGGATGTGCCAGACGCAGCAAACCTTCCAACACTTCGATCAGAGTATGACGCGCTGCGCGAACTTCTGCTTCAGCACCTTTGTTGATGGCAGGTTTGGACAGTTCCAGATACCAGTCACAGAATTGGTTCCATGTGAATTCGTAAAGAATATTGGCGGCGATATCGAAACGGTAAGTATCCAATGCTTCGCGATAGGCTTTTACTGTCTGGTTGAACTCAGCCAAAATCCAACGATCTGCCAGTGACAGTGACATTTCACCACCGTTTTGGCCACAATCCTGTCCTTCGGTGTTCATCAGCACAAAACGGCTGGCGTTCCATAGCTTGTTACAGAAATTGCGATAACCTTGCAGGCGTTTCATATCCCAGTTGATATCACGGCCAGTAGAAGCCAGTGCTGCCAGAGTGAAACGCAGGGCGTCAGTGCCGTGGGCTTCAATGCCTTCCGGGAACTGTTTTTCAGTACGCTTGCGGATTTTCTCAGCCATTTGTGGCTGCATCATATTACCAGTGCGTTTTTCCAGCAGAGTTTCCAGCGGGATACCGTCAATCATATCCAATGGGTCGATAACATTCCCTTTGGATTTTGACATCTTCTGGCCTTCTTCATCGCGGATCAGACCAGTCATATAGACAGTTTTGAATGGTACTTGTGGTTTACCGTTTTCATCTTTGATGAAGTGCATGGTCATCATGATCATGCGGGCAATCCAGAAGAAGATGATGTCAAAACCACTGACCAACACATTCGTTGGGTGGAAGGTTTTCAGGGCTTCAGTTTGCTCAGGCCAGCCGAGGGTAGAGAACGTCCACAGACCAGAGGAGAACCAGGTATCCAGTACGTCTTCGTCCTGAGTCAGTGTCATATCTGCACCCAGATTGTTTTCGCGGCGGACTTCTTCTTCATCGCGTCCAACATAAACATTGCCTTGTGCGTCATACCACGCCGGAATACGGTGGCCCCACCACAATTGACGGGAAATACACCAATCCTGAATATCACGCATCCAGGAGTAGTACATGTTTTCGTATTGTTTTGGTACGAACTGGATATCACCGTTTTCAACTGCTTCAATCGCCACTTTTGCCAGTGGTGCTGTGCGCACATACCATTGGTCAGTCAGCATTGGCTCGATAACCACGCCGCCACGGTCACCGTAAGGTACGGTCAAATCATGAGGTTTGATTTCTACCAGCAGGCCCAGTTTTTCAAATTCAGCGACAATCGCCTTACGGGCAGCAAAGCGCTCCATGCCACGGTATTCGGCAGGGATCTCGGTCGAGTAAATGTCAGAAATTTCACCATTAGTGTTGAAAACTTCTGCGGCTTCGCGGATATCACCATCAAAGGTCAGGATGTTGATCATTGGCAGACTGTGGCGTTTACCGACTTCATAGTCATTGAAATCGTGAGCCGGAGTAATTTTCACACAGCCAGTGCCTTTTTCCATATCTGCATGCTCATCGCCTACGATAGGAATACGACGGTTGACCAGTGGCAGGATGATCTCTTTGCCAATCAGATCGTTATAACGCGGATCTTCCGGGTTAACAGCAACGCCAGTATCCCCTAGCATAGTTTCCGGGCGGGTGGTAGCAACAATCAGATAGTCTTTGCCTTCGGCAGTTTTGGCACCATCAGCTAATGGATAGCGCAGATGCCACATAGAGCCTTTAACTTCGCGGTTTTCGACTTCCAGATCAGAAATCGCGGTGCGCAGTTTAGGGTCCCAGTTAACCAGACGTTTGCCACGGTAAATCAGATCTTCTTGATACAGGCGAACAAAGGCTTCTTTAACGGCTTTTGACAAACCCTCATCCATAGTGAAGCGTTCACGCTCCCAATCCACAGAGTTACCCAGGCGACGCATCTGGTTGGTGATAGTGCCGCCTGATTCCGCTTTCCACTGCCAAATCTTGTCAATAAAAGCATCGCGGCCGTAATCGTGACGGGTTTTGTTTTCTTCTGCTGCGATTTTGCGCTCGACAACCATTTGCGTTGCGATGCCTGCGTGGTCAGTACCGACTTGCCATAGCGTGTTTTTGCCCTGCATGCGTTGATAGCGCACCATAGTATCCATGATCGTTTGTTGGAATGCGTGCCCCATATGCAGGCTACCGGTCACGTTTGGTGGCGGAATGACGATACAGAAACTTTCACGGCTGGTATCGCCATTCGGCTTGAAATAACCACTCTTTTCCCAGTGGTTATAAAGAGGTTGCTCTATCTCTGTCGGATTGTACGTTTTATCGAGAGATGGCTCAGATTGCGTTTTAGTAGCGGGTGTCTTTTCCATTGTATCTTGATATTTAATAGGTTGGCGGGGTTGCCATGGTCAAATTAAAGCCGACGCTACGATAAGATTTATATCGTTCGCGCGCTAACTGTTTCAGATTTTCATCAATAGGGACGAAGTCTATCACTTCATGGAAAGCTGTGGCAAAGTCTACAAAATGAGGAAGCAGTGTTACCAGAATATCACGAGGAGCATTGCCTCTTTTTTGTGGCCAGCACAGTTCTACAGGAGCACCATAACGGGGGCCTTCTCCTGCAAGGTTATGTGGCACAAATTGACCTGGCACTCGTTGCCATAGTGCTTCATCCAGTTTTTCGGCCTGTTGTTGGCTTTCACAAGCAATCAGAACTCGCTTCCCTGCACGCCATTGATCAGCAGCCAACTGACATGCCAGCCATTCATGCGGCTGCAATTCATCAAAAGACGAGGATTCTTCCTGTAACGGTTTTTCCAATAACAGCTTTTCCAATGACAGCTTTTCCAATAAATAGAAAGTAGCATTTTTCATAAATTCTTTTACTGACAATGTCTCATGATTACAGAAAACGAGTTACAGAAAAAATGATAGGCAAAGTGACGGAAAAGGGTATTGCTGTTGCAATACCCTCAATCCCGTTGACTTTTTTAATACCTTTTACGTTAGCCTTTATGCAAAAAATGGCTAATCTGGGTATTAATCATCCGCATTTAGACCTGCACGATTTAACAGGAATTGTGACAATAGTGCAACCGGACGACCCGTTGCTCCTTTTGTTTTACCTGAACGCCATGCTGTACCGGCGATATCCAGATGTGCCCAGTTGTATTTAGCTGTAAATCGGGACAGGAAAGCGCCGGCAGTAATTGCGCCGCCAAGACGTCCGCACGAGTTAACCATATCCGCAAAATTGGATTCTAACTGCTCAGAATATTCGTCACTCAGTGGCAGACGCCATGCACGATCTCCCGCTTGTTCTGACGCGTTCAGTAGCTCATGTGCAAGCGGGTTATGGTTGGACATTAAGCCCGTGTAGTGGTTTCCCAATGCAACCATGCAAGCGCCTGTCAGAGTAGCAACATCAATAACCAGTTCTGGCTCGAAACGTTCAACATATGTTAGCGCATCACATAATACCAGACGGCCTTCCGCATCCGTATTCGTCACTTCAACAGTCTGACCGGACATGGTGGTTAAAATATCACTGGGACGATAAGCATGACCACCGGGCATGTTTTCGCATCCTGCCAATACCCCAATAACGTTAATAGGTAATTGCAGTTTTGCAACAACACGCATAGCACCATAAACAGAAGCGGCGCCTCCCATGTCGCATTTCATCTCTTCCATGCCTTCGGCTGGTTTGAGAGAAATACCGCCGGAATCGAAAGTCAGCCCTTTACCCACTAACACGATCGGTTTTGCATTGGGATCTTTGCTGCCTTTATATTCGATCACTGACATCAGAGATTCGTTCTGCGAACCTTGCCCCACTGCCAGATAGGCATTCATGCCTAACTCTTTCATCTGTTCTTCACCAATCACTTTGGTGATCAGATTGTCAGCACTGTCAGCAAGCTGGCGTGCCTGTGATGCAAGGTACGCAGCATTACAGATATTGGGTGGCATATTGACCAGATCTTTCGTCGCCTTAATACCGGATGCAATGGCAAGACCGTGCTGAATAGCGCGTTCACCGCTGGTCAATTCACGACGAGTCGGCACATTGAAAACCATCTTACGCAAAGGGCGACGCAGTTCATTTTTGCTGCTCTTAAGCTGATCAAAAACATACAGAGATTCTTTTGCTGTTTCGACAGCCTGACGTACTTTCCAATAGTTATTGCGCCCTTTGACGTGTAATTCTGTCAAGAAACAGACCGCTTCCATTGACCCGGTTTCATTAAGGGTGCTGATCGTTTTCTGGATAATCTGCTTATACTGGCGCTCGTCCAGTTCACGCTCTTTTCCGCATCCAACCAACAGAATTCGTTCAGACAGCACGTTAGGAACGTGATGCAGCAATAGGGTTTGGCCCACTTTGCCTTCAAGTTCACCGCGGCGCAGTAAGGCACTAATATAACCGTTACTTATTTTGTCAAGTTGCTCTGCGATAGGGGACAGACGGCGAGGTTCAAATACGCCGACAATAATACACGCACTGCGTTGTTTTTCCGGGCTACCGCTTTTTACACTAAACTCCATGCGTTCTCCTGAATCTTAAAGACAAAGACAGATACAATCGCTAAAATACCATGTTCCGCGTTAGATCTTCCCAAATAAAGTTCTCTGTTATGTTAAGCTAAGCATATTAATTTTAGATACTTAACTAACGATAACTGTGCTCTAATTGAGAACGAATATATGGAATGCTTTGGTATCATTTTAGCAATGGGGAAGCCAAACTGATTCATATAAATGGTAGATATACGACGAAGTTAGCGACTTTCCTGCAAAAAGACAAGTTTTCACAGGCGTAATAAGCGTGATCATCATTAGATATCTGGTACGGGAAACCCTGAAAAGTCAAATCGCAATACTTTTCATCTTATTGCTGATCTTTTTCTGTCAGAAATTAGTTGAGGTATTGGGTGCGGCAGTAGAAGGTAATATTCCCGCAAATTTAGTTTTATCCTTGTTAGGCTTAGGTGTGCCGGAAATGGCGCAGCTAATTTTACCTCTGAGTTTGTTTCTTGGGGTATTAATGACATTTAGCAAACTCTATACGGAAAGCGAAATCACTGTCATGCATGCCTGTGGTTTAGGCAAAGGTGTGTTGGTGAAATCAGCTCTCATTCTGGCTCTGCTTACCGCAATGCTGGCAGCGGCCAATGTTATCTGGTTCACGCCATGGTCATCTAAATATCAGGCACAAGTGCTGGCGGATGCGAAAGCAAACCCAAGCCTTGCGGCGATAATGGAAGGGCAGTTCAAACCTTCCAGAGATGGTAACATGGTGTTGTATATCGGTGATGTCAAAGGAAATAATTTTGAGAATGTATTCCTTGCTCAGCTTCGTCCAGTGCATAACCAGCGGCCTTCTGTGGTTATCGCTGATGGTGGGCATATGGAAGAGTTACCGAATGGCAATCAGGTAGCGGTACTTCATGAAGGAACACGTTACGAAGGTACTGCATTGTTACGTGATTTCCGCATCACAGAATTTCAAAACTATCGGGCAGTCATAGGCCACCAAAGCCCAGAAATTGACAACGGCAAAGTTGAACAAAAATCAATGGATGAGCTGTGGCATGGCAACGATCCGGATTCCCGCTCAGAGTTCCACTGGCGTTTAACCCTGATTGTTTCTGTCTTGGTTATGGCACTGATGGTTGTTCCGCTCAGTGCAGTCAACCCGCGTCAGGGACGTGTGCTCAGTATGTTGCCAGCCATGTTGCTCTATCTGATTTTCTTCCTGCTGCAAAGTTCCCTCCATTCCAATGGTGGTAAGGGCAAACTTAACCCTCTGTTTTGGATGTGGCTGGTTAATGGTGTGTATTTTGCGTTGGCACTGGTGCTTAACGTATGGGATACCGTCCCGATGCGTAAACTGCGTTCACGCTTTAAGATCCAAGGAGCAGCGTGATGTTTGGTGTATTAGATAGATATATCGGGCGGACGATCCTACAAACCATTCTGATGACACTGTTCACTCTGGTGTCACTGTCCGGCATCATCAAATTCGTTGATCAGCTTCGTAAAGTCGGTCAGGGGGAATATACTGCTCTTTCTGCCGGTATTTATACGCTACTGAGCGTTCCCAAAGATATTCAGATTTTCTTCCCGATGGCAGCACTGTTGGGTGCACTTTTGGGCTTGGGCGCGTTGGCAACCCGCAGTGAGCTGGTTGTCATGCAGGCTGCTGGTTTTACCCGCTTACAAGTGGCTGGTTCAGTAATGAAAACCGCGATCCCCTTGGTTCTGCTGACGATGGTTATCGGTGAATGGGTGGCTCCACAAGGTGAACAAATTGCCCGTAACTTCCGCTCCCAAAAGATGTATGACGGTTCTTTAGTCTCCACTGCTAAAGGGATTTGGACAAAGGATGGTCAGGATTTTGTCTACATTCAGAATGTGGGTAAAGATAACTCCCTGAATGGTATAAGTATTTATCATGTTGATGATAAAAGAAAACTGTTATCCGTGAAGTATGCAGCATCTGCTGTATATGATCAGGACAACAAGCAGTGGAAGTTGTCTCAGGTTGAAGAGTCTGATTTAAGTCAGTTCGGTCAGATCACTGGCTCGCAGCGTATCTCTGCTGACTGGAAAAGTTGGCTGACACCAGAAAAACTGTCAGGGATCATCGCCATATAAGTATTGAACCCGCCACCACCGCCAGTTTTCTGATAGATACCCGGAATATCTTTCTTGCTATTCATATAAATCCAACCGAGCCCGATACCATCGGCCTGGCCTGCCACATCCATTCCTTTGATTAACGTCAGATCGGCGCGTTTAAAGTAGATACCCTGTTCACGGCTGGCTGTCTGCTTCCTCAACTGATTGTGAGAAGATAAAAACTGTTGCATCCAACGCTGCATATCGGCGGGAGTAGAATAAATTCCTCCACTGCCTGCTGCGGCAGCAGTACTGGTACAGGGACTGGATTTGACCCCTTCCATCAATCGGGCGCATTGAGTTTGGGTAGGCGTCAGGGTGGTATCTTTCATCTTATAAGGGTGGGTAATTTCTTCTCGCAGAAGGTGGGGATAAGGTTCTCCTGTCGCCTTAGAAAGCGCATCTGCCAATAAATCGTAGGCCAGATTGGAATAAGAAGCAGTTGTACCAGGAACGGCATTTATCTCAGCGGATTTCAGCCAAATCCAACGATTGGATTGTGTTGGCCAGATAAACACCGGGCGACCCCACTTTCCGCCGGGTTGTTCCCGTGGTAACCCACTGGTATGACTTGCCAGATGATACAACCGAATGGGTTGATTTGCGCTAAAGTTTGGTACATGCACGCCATAATAAGAATATTTCTGCAATGGGTCGGTGATTCTAATCCGTTTTTTCTCTGCCAGCTTGATCATCACCTCACTGGTCATTAATTTGGTGATAGAAGCGATACGAATTAAAGAATTCTGACTTGGCTTAATGCCACTCCCTGGATAAGTTTCTCCAAAACTGTGATGCATGACCTGATTATTATCAATAACCACCATTGCCATACCTAACGGATTACCTTCATCAAAGATTGATTGGGCATACTGTTCAACCAGTGCTGAAGCTAGTTTTCGGCTGGAAGCACTGCCATCAAACACTTCCCATTTTGTGGGCTGTGAACTTGGGCGCTGAGTTTTGCTCTGGTGTGAATGACCAGAGGTAGCGCAAGCTGAAAGCGTCAATGAAAGAGCGGAAACTATACAAAATTTATAGAGCCGTTTGTTCATTTTTGGATTAACCAATCAGGGAGCGTAATTAAGTGGGTGGGACAAAACCGTTATTTGTTCTTCTTAAATATCGCAATAACGGCACCGATAATGAAACCCAACAGAATACCAGCAAAGATCCAATTGATAAGAGTCATAGTTATTTACCTCACGACAGTGTTTTGTTTTGAATTATATAAGGTGTTTATGGGTTGTCTATTGGTGATAAGGCGTTATAACGGGTTGATTGATGTTAAATAGAATGAATGAAGGCTGAGATTTGTGCTTTTTTGTGGCGGAACAGGTAGATTTGCTTTTTTTTTCGGCACTTGAACAAAATTGGAAGGATAAGTGTTGCGAATGGTCTTCTGACAAGTATAATGGCTCTCGTTTTCCGAACCCTTCAGTGCCGAAGTGGCGAAATCGGTAGACGCAGTTGATTCAAAATCAACCGCCTTCGGGTGTGCCGGTTCGAGTCCGGCCTTCGGCACCATCTACATTTCCGTAGTTGTCTATTATCATATCAAAAAATAAAAAATCCTAATAAAATCAACGTTGCGACCTCCAGACTCATCTAACAATGTCCATTGCAATCTACGCTATGTGGGGGCACAATTGGGGGAACATTCGGTTAGGTTAATTGAGGTGCCCCCAAATGAAGCTCAATGCTAGACAGGTAGAGACTGCAAAGCCTAAAGACAAGAAATATAGACTTGCCGATGGTGGCGGCTTGTATCTTGAAGTAACCCCAAGCGGTGGTAAGTATTGACGGTTGAAGTATCGACGCCCCAGAGACAGAAAAGAAGATCGCCTTGCTTTTGGTGTGTGGCCGACAGTAACCCTTGCAGAAGCTCGCGCTAAACGCGATGAAGCCAAAAAAGCACTGGCGGAGGGGATAGACCCTAAAGATATTCAAAAGGGGGCACAACTTGAAGCTGTGGGGGCATTTACTTTTGAGACTATTGCGCGTGAGTGGCACGATAAACAAAAGAACTGGAGTGACGATCATCGGGCAAGGGTACTACGTTACTTAGAGTTGTATATTTTTCCTCATATCGGAAATCTCGATATCCGCAAGTTAAAGACCAGTCAGTTATTAGCCCCTATAACAGCAGTCGATAAGGCGGGGAAAAATGACGTAGCGAAGCGATTACAGCAACGTGTTACCGCGATTATGCGCTATGCCGTGCAGAAAGATATTATTGATTCCAATCCAGCTAATGATATGGCTGGCGCTCTCTCTACTACTAAAAAGACAGTCAGCAGTTTGATATCAAGCTCATCGGCTTTGATACATGGAACGCCACACATCTACGGACTCAATTACAGGGCGCTGGGCTGGATGTTGAGCCGTTCCCGCAAACCTATATGCGTTTTAGCCCGGTAGCGAAATCCGCAGAGGTCTTCGTTAACCGCAAAGTGATTCGTCACAACGGCGATCCGGTGCTCGCATGGGCGCTGGTAATGTGGTGATGGAAACAGATGCTAACGCCAATATCAAACCGAACAAAAAGAAATCAGCGAATAAAATAGATTCCGCCATTGCGTTCCTGATGAGTTTTGGCACATGGTAGGTAGAGCATGAAGATTTTGCGTTTAGCTTGAGTGAAGAACAGCAGCAGCGACTGGATAGCTTTGACGGGATTTAGATAACTAATTGATTTTTTTAATGCCTGTGTAGTATAGGAATTAATGAAATCAAATGCTCAGAAGGTTAGATATCACACACTTTTTGGGGATTAGTCGCTACTTTATCTGGTGGTGTTCTGTAGAAGAGAGCGACTAAATCTGATAGTCAGCTATGAGCAGAAGCGGACGTCATGAGCCAGTAAATTAAATTTTGTTCTTTTCTGAGATCGTTAGTAGAGTTAAAAATGGGTGGGCTACCCACCCTAGACTTGATAGAAGATTAGCTCTATAACTTATTTTGTTGGAGGCAAACTACTCATTTTCGTCGTCGTCAAAGTCGATGTTATAAGGGTACAGCACTACTTCATCTTCAGGTATTACAGGTTCACACTCCGCAAGCTTATCGGCATCAACAAAAGCTGTCGCCATCACGACAGTTTTAAATTCGCAATCTGTAATCCACTCAGAATTCCAAACGTGCTTATGTACACCTGACACGATGGAGCAAAGTGTTTCTTGGTACTCGATGTCTTGTTTGATATGGTAAGAAATGCGTTGTAGCCAGATGTCTAGAATTCCCGTACCTAGGATTGGCTCAAACTTAGATTTAATCTTCTCTAGTAGCTCTATCTTCTCGTCTTTGTCTTTGACGAACTTAAGGACATTGCTCAAGACTAATGCACAAGAAGCAAATGTTCTTGGATTATTAATCATCATATCGGCAATGATGCTAACGATTGGTCGAACTTCCTCTCTCAGTTTAGTCATTCGCTCTAGACGCTTATTTATCTTCGACAGGTATCTTTCAAGTTGGCCTGAATTCTTGTGTTTTCTGGAAAAAATAGCGAGTTTCAAGAGCGTTTTTTGAATAGTAGTAGCAGTAACAGTTTTGCCGAATAACATCAAGGCTTCTTGCTTGTCAGGTTTCATCGAGTTGAAGATTATGTCTTCAGAAAGCGAGGTCTTAGACGCATTGAGATGTAAACCTAGACTCTGAAGAATAACTGTAAGATGCCTTGCTAATGCCTCTGCGTCTTCCTTGCTATTGGTAAAGACTCGATAGTCATCACGGTATCGAATGATATGGTAGTTATTAATAGACTCTTTTTCCAGCTTCTGCCCTAGCAACTCATCGGCATAACCAAGGACTATCTCTGCAATAAAGTCCATAAGTGCAGAGCCTTGAGGTATACCGTTTGTTTGCCCCCAACTCATCTGACGTAAAGCATAGTCTATTCGATTTCCAAGGTTGGCATTAATGTCTCTTATATCCTTAGCTTTTTCTTTTGTGTGAATTGCCCAAGGAATAGAATGGGTATAAATCGACGGGTAAAAATTCGCTATATCCGTAGTGAACAGATACTTAAACTCAAGTGATTTATTGATAGATTCTTGTTCTACATCACGCCACCACCCCGTCACTGTCTCAGCGGTGTCAGAAGTATCATCATCGTTTGACACTCTGGGTAGACTCACACAGACTATTTTCTCATTATCTTGGAACTCATCAAACCTGTCCATCAGGAGCTTCCATTCATCTTCTTCAGTTATCTTATGGACGAGGTGAACGTAAATAGCTGGGTGAATCAATTCAAGTGGTCGCCATGAGTAATGACCATCTTTGTTTGTCTGCAATATATAGTTTGCGCCTTCAAAATTACATGCTTTCTTATAACCGATATCGTTGATACCGTTTTTCTTTTGATTAAGAGCATCACTTACAGCTTCAAGAAGAGGCGCAAAATCAAAGTAAATTGGAAGCGTAGAACTGCAATAGCTATTGTGCTTTAAGAAAAAATTTCTGGCACACGCTGCCGTCATTCCAGTAATTAATCGAGTAATTGATGTCATAAATACAGTCTCAAATATCAATTTGTTAACACTATTTAATACTCACTTTGTCTCTATATTTTATTTTGTATTACCAAAACGAGTTAAAGCTCAAATATCTAGAAACCAATCATTCTGGCAACAAGGTGATGAGTGCGAGACCTGTCATCTGTAAATTAAAACGCAGTGGTGCTTGCCATGCCCGTTTCACGCACTGAGCCGACTGTCATATTTGCGTGAACTCAGAGTAGCAAGGGTATCAGATCTCATCTGGGCAGCACATAACACAAAAAGTTAAGCGTTTATACTGATTCGCTTATTGAACCAGATAAACCAATCAGTTAAAGTAGCCCCGCCATTGGCAAAATCCAGTGGTCAAGGTTTTGCAGCCTTGAATGTATCCCACTGGTAGGAAATTTCTACCAGTGTGTCTGCTATCGCCTTTTCAATGGTGGTTCAGGCAGGGGAGGTTTCGGCCTCACCGGTTGGATACATCCGGTCTGCAAACCCTGTCTGAATCGCCACCATCAATATTAATTAATGGAAGGGGTAGCAGGAATGAATAACAACATCAGAAATGATTGGCATCAAGCCGATATTATTGCTGCACTGCGTAAGCGTGGTACAACCTTAGCGGCTGTTTCTCGTGCATCTGGTCTCAGCTCATCTACACTGGCAAATACGCTCAGCAGACCGTGGCCGAAAGGCGAATGGATTATTGCTAACTATCTCGAAATACATCCCTCTGAAATCTGGCCCAGCCGCTATTTTGATTCTTATGGTGAGTTGATTGAACGCAAGGTTCGGGATAAATCATAAAAATAATTAGTTCCATTTGAAAATCATCGGGAAGATAGCCGTAACGGGGTATCTTCTCACTGGTAGAAACATCTGTAACTTTCATCTCAATGCTTCCAGACGAAATACATCGTAACTTTTCACAAGGTTGGAACGTTTGGTGTACTGACCTCTATAACACATCTAATTCTTATTTTTCTTTGGTACTCATGTTGTTCTGTGAGTTTTTGTGCTGAGGATTTTTCGGTGGGGTAATCGGTGGGGTAATTCTAAGTAAAAAGGCACTTTCCACATAGTAAAAAGTGCCGATTTAACAACATGTTACTAGACTAGGATTAGTTCATGCCGTATTTTTTCAGTTTTTTACGCAGAGTACCGCGGTTGATTCCCATCATCAGCGCTGCACGGGTTTGGTTACCACGGGTGTATTGCATCACCATGTCCAACAGTGGTTGCTCTACTTCAGCCAGTACCAGCTCATACAGGTCATTAACGTCTTGACCGTTTAGTTGAGCAAAATAGTTCTTCAGTGCTTGTTTAACTGAATCACGCAAAGGTTTTTGAGTTACCTGATCTTGTGAATTAACAGTAGCAACGGTTAGTACATCAGAATTTACGCGTTGTTCGAACATAGTTCTGTCAGCTCTTTTCTTTATTTACGCAAAAATTTTCGAAGTATGCTTCCAACACCTCCAGCTGTTCGCTGGCATCCTCAATGGTGTTGAATGAGCGCCGAAACTGGTCATCAGGAGCATGTTCCTTGAGATACCAAGATACATGTTTACGTGCAATACGAACTCCTTTGCCTTGACCGTAAAAGTCGTGCAACTCTCGTACATGCTCGCTCATCAAACGCTGCACCTCGCCAAGAGGCATCGGTGGCAGCAATTCTCCTGTTTCCAGATAATGCTGGATTTCCCGAAAGATCCAGGGTCTTCCCTGAGCAGCACGGCCTATCATCAGGGCATCAGCCCCGGTGTATTCAAGCACTGCTCTGGCTTTTAGCGGGTCAGTAATGTCGCCATTAGCAATAATTGGAATGGCAACAGTCTGCTTAACTGTCCGAATGTTGTCGTACTCAGCTTCGCCATTAAATAGACAGGCGCGAGTCCTGCCATGAATTGTAAGCGCTTGAATACCACAACGTTCAGCCAATTGGGCAATTTCTACACAGTTTCGTTCTTCCGGTGACCAACCTGTACGGATCTTCAATGTAACAGGTACATCAACCGCATTGACTACCTCAGAAAGGATTTTTTGGACCAGTTCTGGATAACGCAGTAATGCAGAGCCTGCCAATTTACGATTTACCTTTTTGGCTGGGCACCCCATGTTGATATCGATGATCTGAGCACCATTGGCGACGTTGATTTTCGCCGCTGCTGCCATGTCATCGGGATCACTACCGACAATTTGTACAGAACGCACTCCGGGTTCGTCGCTATGTACCATACGTAGCCGGGATTTATCCGTCTTCCAAACCTGAGAGTTGGAAGAAAGCATTTCTGAAACTGTCATACCCGCACCCATGGTGTAGCATAGTGATCGAAATGGGCGATCCGTTATGCCAGCCATAGGGGCTGCAATAAGGCAGTTTTTCAACTGGTATTGTCCGATACGCATAGGCGAAGAAAGAGTGGCCAACTGTGACTAAGGGCGCGTATATTACGCATTTTTCACGAGATATGAAAGGCCAAACTTTGAGCGAAACGACATTTATAGCAGAATTTTTCCAGTTGATTTTTTCAAACTTGGTTTATTATCCTTATATAACATATAGTTATGTGTTTTTAATGAAATTTATTGTTCCCTGCATTTCTCATGATAAATAGAACGTATTAGCACCAATTGACCCACTAAAAATTTATTTTAGTGGATAATCTCGTTTTTCAATAGGGATTTTTTGATTATTTTTTAATCCCAGTAATGCGACACCACTCTTCTTGTTCTGCAATCGGATCGATAATAAATTCATTACCATAGGCTTCAGCAACACTTTCTGCCTGACTTGCCAATACCCCGGACAAGCCTAATAATCCACCTGATTTTGATAGTGAGCCAATGATCGGTGCCAACTCGCGCAGCGGGCCAGCCAGTATATTGGCAATGACAATGTCACATTCTAAGTTGTCTGGTTGATCTTTAGATAAATAGAGTGTCAGTTGCTCGGAAACACCGTTGCGTTCTGCGTTATCCCGGCTTGCCTGAATTGCTTGAGGGTCAATATCAATGCCGATAGCATGTTTAGCACCAAGTTTCAGGGCTGCGATGGCCAAAATGCCTGAACCGCACCCAAAATCGATCACTGTTTTACCTTCCAGAGCAAGACCATCCAACCATTGTAGGCAAAGAGATGTGGTTGGGTGTGTTCCTGTTCCAAATGCTAAGCCTGGATCGAGCATGACATTAACGGCATCGGGATCCGGAACTTCCCGCCAGCTTGGGCAGATCCACAGGCGATGACCAAAATGCATTGGGTGAAAGTTGTCCATCCATTCACGTTCCCAGTCTTTATCTTCCAGTTGTTCAATCTTATGGATAAATCCTTTCCCAAGCTGAGGGATCTGTTCTAGCTGGCTGACAACCGCTTTCATATCGGTTTCAGCGTCATACAGGCCGATAACATCGGTATCTCCCCATAAACGGGTTTCCCCCGGCAGAGGCTCAAAAATCGGTGTATCGTGGCTGTCTTGAAAAGTGACGGATACTGCGCCACTTTCTATTAGTTCATCACCAAGTGCTTCAGCTTGCTGTCCTGTAGTGTTTAATCTTAGTTGTATCCAAGGCATAAAAATTCTCTTTTAAACTGAATAAGTATGAAAAAATTATATCGCCGTCACTGAGATACGGCGGTTTGTTGTGGTTGTTTATTCCCAAAAACGTTTCCGATCCCGAATGCCAGTAAACTCAGCAGTAATGATGGCACTATCGGATGGAATCCGAAGAGGTGAATGTTGAAAGTCGCCAATAGTGTGTAGCTTACTGCCCCGGTCAGCATGGACGTTATTGCACCATGTGCATTAGCTTTTTTCCAATACAGGCCTAATACCAGTGGCCAAAGGAAAACGGCCTGTAATCCACCGAATGCCAGCAGGTTCAGCCAAATAATCATCTCAGGTGGTTGCCAAGCTGCCAGTAGCAGCAATATTCCCAGAAACAAGGTAGAAAAACTGGAAATGCGTGCCAATTTTTTTTCCTGTTTGATCTGTTGCGGGAACAAATTTAAATAGAGGTCTTTGACGATTGTTGCCGAAGATTGCAGTAGTTGGGCATTAATCGTTGACATAATGGCTGCCATTGGTGCGGCCAGAAAAATTCCGGCAGCAATAGGGGGCAGGACATTGATCATCAAAGTAGGGATCACTTGATCAGGGATCGTCAGATCAGGAATGATCGCGCGGCCTAATGCGCCTGCAAGGTGCATACCAAACATCAGGATAGCCATAACGATTGTGCCGATGATAATACCGCGGTGGACGGCTTTACTGTCACGATAAGAGATACAGCGCACGGCGGTATGTGGTAGCCCGATGACACCAAAGCAAACCAGTACCCAGAAGGAAGCCATAAATGGCATTGTAAGGATATTACCAGCACCATGAGGTGAAACCAGATTGGGGTCAATGGTGCGCAGTGTTGAAACAGCTTCTGACAGTCCTCCGGCTTTATAAATAGTACCAGCCAGCAATAGCACGGTTCCTAGCAACATAACCAGCCCCTGTAATGCATCATTGAGGACGCTGGCTCTGAATCCGCCAAATGCGGTATAGAGTGCGATAGAGACACCAAAAATCAGCAACCCCGTGCCGTAGGGAATACCGGCCGCGGTTTCCAGCAAACGGGCACCTCCGATGAACTGTACAGTCATTGCACCGACAAAAGCAACTAACAGGCTCACGCTGGCAAACCAGACTAAAAAACGGCTGTGATAGCGGGCGTACAACATGTCGTTTAGAGTAACGGCGTTATAACGGCGGGCGAGAATGGCAAATTTTTTCCCCAATACGCCGAGGGAAAGCCATATTGCCGGTAATTGGATCAGGGACAAAAGAACCCAGCCAATACCGTATTTGTAAGCAGCTCCAGGGCCACCAATGAATGAACTGGCACTAATATAAGTCGCGGTAATGGTCATGGCCAGTACGAATCCCCCCATTGAGCGATTGCCGAGAAAATACTCGTTCAGGAATGCACCTGTTTGGCGGCGGCGGTAAGCATAGAGAGATAGCAGAAAAACCAGCGCCAGATATCCCGCCAGAGGCAGAATTACTTCATTTTGCATTATCATCCACCAAATTGTCCTCTAATGGGACGTCCTTGAAGACAAATTTCACCATCATCCAGCAGAGGATAATAAAGAGTATCGGTAGCATTAAGCAGGCCAGTTCGAACCAGAGTGGCAATCCGGTAAATCCAGTTGTATTACCGGGTAAATAGGCACTCAGCAACCAACCCACAAGATAAGCTAACGTCAGAAATACTGCCCAGCGAGCTTCTTTATGGGATTGAACAAATCGTCTGTCCATCTGTTCTCCGGGGAATTTACATAAAACAGTTGATATAAAACAAGGGAAGGAATTGTACGGTAACATACAGATTTATTCAGAAGAAAATGTGCCGTCACAATATCAAAAGCGTGTGGAGCTACCTGAGAATAAAAAAATCCCATCTGTTAACAGATGGGATTTGCAGGACAATAATGAATGTCAGAAAGAAACTTTACTTATCTTGTAAGCCGAGTTTTTTCTCCAGATAGTGGATATTGGTTCCGCCTTTCTGGAAGTTTTCGTCATTCATGATGGACAGTTGCAGATCGATATTGGTTTTGATGCCATCAATAATTAACTCTGCCAATGCGTTCTTCATACGTGCAATCGCCACTTCACGGGTTTCTCCGTAAGTGATTAGTTTGCCGATCATAGAATCATAATAAGGCGGTACGGTATATCCCGCATAGATATGGGATTCCCAACGTACTCCGAAACCACCCGGAGAGTGGAAATGGGTGATCTTGCCCGGACTTGGCAGGAAAGTTTTTGGATCTTCAGCATTGATACGACATTCGATCGCATGACCTTCGATCACAATATCTTCCTGTTTGATGGAAAGAGGCAGACCAGAGGCTATGCGTAGCTGTTCTTTAATCAGGTCAACACCGGTAATCATCTCTGTAACCGGGTGCTCAACTTGAATACGGGTATTCATCTCAATAAAGTAGAATTCACCGTTTTCATACAGGAATTCAAATGTACCTGCTCCGCGATAGCCGATTTCGAGACAGGCGTTGGCGCAGCGCTCACCAATGCTGCGACGCAGTTCTGCCGAAATACCTGGTGCTGGCGCTTCTTCCACAACTTTCTGATGTCGGCGCTGCATAGAGCAGTCACGCTCAGCGAGGTAGAGAGCATTACCTTGACCATCGGCCAGTACCTGAATTTCAACGTGACGTGGGTTCTCAAGGAATTTTTCCATGTAAACCATGTCGTTGTTGAAAGCGGCTTTGGCTTCTGCACGGGTCATAGCAATGGATTGTTCCAGATCTTTATCACTACGAACAACACGCATACCACGACCGCCACCGCCTCCGGATGCTTTAATGATTACCGGATAGCCGATACGTTGTGCGATCGATTTGTTCTTCTCTGTATCATCTCCTAATGGGCCGTCAGAGCCAGGAACGCATGGAACACCTGCTTTTTTCATGGCACTGATAGCAGAAACTTTATCTCCCATCAGGCGGATCGTTTCTGCTTTCGGGCCGATAAAAGTAAAGCCGGAACGCTCTACCTGCTCAGCAAAGTCTGCGTTTTCAGACAGGAACCCATAACCCGGATGGATGGCTTGTGCACAGGTAATTTCAGCCGCAGAAATGATAGCCGGAATATTCAGGTAACTTTTTACCGATGCCGCCGGGCCGATACAGACAGTTTCATCTGCCAGCAGGACGTGCTTTAGGTCACGGTCTGCCGTGGAATGTACAGCAACAGTTTTGATGCCAAGTTCCTTACAGGCTCTCAGAATACGCAGTGCTATTTCACCGCGGTTAGCTATGACAATTTTCTCAAGCATGGAGCGCCTCGTTATTCGATGACGACCAGTGGCTCGTCAAATTCAACAGGTTGACCGTCTTGTACCAGAATCGCCTTAACTACGCCGGTTTTGTCGGCTTCGATCTGGTTCATCATTTTCATGGCTTCAACGATGCACAGGGTATCCCCCTGATTAACGTGTTGACCGACTTCAATGAAAGGTTTCGCATCTGGGCTTGGTGAACGGTAGAACGTACCAACCATTGGTGAACGAACTATATGGCCGCTGATCTCTGCTGGTTTTTCTGCTGCGGCAGGGACAGCCGGCGCTGTTGTAGCAGCTTGTACAGGCGGTTGAACAGGGGCAGAAAGGTATTGTTGAGTGACTGGTATGCCCTGGGTTGCCGTAGTGCGACTGATGCGAACTGACTCTTCACCTTCAGAAATTTCCAGTTCAGAAATGCCAGATTCTTCAACCAGCTCGATCAATTTTTTTATCTTACGAATATCCATGAGTGTGATTCCGTACTCTATTTATGTAATTAGTTGAATGTAGACAATCGGTTGACCGCTGCCTGTAATGCGAAACGATAACCATCGGCACCCAAACCGCAGATCACGCCAACTGCAATATCTGAAAGATATGAGTGATGGCGGAACGGCTCGCGGGCGTGCACATTGGAGAGATGAATCTCAATAAATGGGATATCTACCGCCAGAAGTGCGTCGCGTAGCGCCACGCTGGTATGTGTAAATGCCGCAGGGTTAATCAGAATAAAATCAATATTGCCCCGCGCTGTATGGATCCTCTCAATCAATTCGGATTCTGCATTGGATTGCAGATGGGATAATTCAACTCCCGATTGGTGAGCTTCTTTTGACAGTTTGCTGACGATGTCATCAAGCGTTAACTTACCGTAGGTCTCAGGCTCTCGTGTTCCCAACATGTTCAGGTTGGGGCCATTCAAGAGTAAAATGCGAAACTTGTCTGCCATTGTGCGGGTATCTCCGGCAATCTGTCAACAATCGTTCAAGATAACTCGATGTCAACGGTTTGTCATCTCTTTCTGCTATCAATATTTGTAAATTTGGCGATAAAGCCCGACATTATAAACATATCGTGACATTTAGCAGCTAAATACTGGTCTTATCAGCACGGTTTTATCTGCTTTGGTTTTATAATCTTGGTGTTATAGGCGTTTTACCGTATCTTCACCAGTGTTCTGCCAGTTACCTGATTATTTACCAGCTTATTGGAATACTCGATTACCTGGTCTAATGAAATTTCATTGGCTGTTTGTTGGTAAAAGGGATCTGGTAGCAGTTCTTGCAATCGTTTCCAAATTCCAGGTCGTTTTGTGGCGGGGACTGTGGCTGATTCAACGCCTTGTAAACGAACATTACGCAGAATAAATGGCATAACAGTCGTAGGAAGATGAATGTCACTTGCCATACCACAGGCTGCTACCGTGCCGTTGTGAGAAACTTGTGCCAGTAATTTAGCCAGAATTGTACCGCCGACAGTATCAATGACACCTGACCAGCGTTGTTTTTCCAGTGGACGAGAGGGTTGATTGAAATCGGAGACAGGCAGGACTGCTTTTGCTCCCAGTGAAAATAGATGCTCCTGATTTTCCAGTTTACTGCTGATGGCGACAGTGGAATATCCCAACAGAGATAATAAGGCAATCGCTGTACTACCGACACCACCGCTGGCCCCCGTAACGGCGATTTCCCCGCTTTCAGGTGTTATTTCTCCTTGTTCCAGTGCCATAACACATAGCATGGCAGTAAAACCAGCTGTACCGATAATCATGGCTTGTCTGGTAGTTAACCCTTGTGGCAATGGTGTCAGCCATTCCCCGGAAACTCTGGCTTGTTGTGCCAAGCCGCCCCAATGATTTTCTCCCACCCCCCAGCCAGTCAATAAAACCTGCTGACCTACATGAAAACGGGGATCTTCTGAATGGCGGACAACCCCGGAAAAGTCGATCCCCGGTATCATCGGAAATTGGCGGACAATCTTCCCCTTGCCAGTGATAGCAAGGGCATCTTTATAATTGAGGGTTGACCAGTGAATATCGACGGTAACGTCACCGGGTGGAAGTTGAGCGATATCAATGTCCTGAATAGATGCTGATAGTGTGCCGTGCTGTTCAAGCAATAAAGCTTTCATCATTTCTCTCCATTGGTGGGTTTTATGTCTGACACCATCACGATTCTTATGATTTCATCTCTTGTGACATCATCAATATAGATAAAATTGAAAATGCGGAAATGGATAGGCTGCAATATTGTGATGGAAAGTCGTAAAATGGTGATTAATTATTTTGTTTAAGATGACATTGTTTAAGATAACATTGTAAAAGATGAAAATGTTCTGGATAACGATCAGAATGTTAATAATACCTTTCGTTTTATACCGCAATGGCTCAATAATCAGCAAATTTATCCCTTACTCGTGTATTTCAGGAACAATTGCAGTGAACGATTTCTCACAGATTTTCATGGGCTTTTGAGAGCCATTCTGACATTCAATAAATTACCTTTATTGAAATTACTGAATAGCGATATCAGAGCAGATAAAAATTTTTGATAAAAAGTGAATTTTGGTTGAACTTGCTGAAATCATTATAGGTCAACACAGAAAAGGAAAAAGTGGGATAGCAACATCGCGGGATACACCATATATACACTATACTGTTGGTTTTTAGAGCATTTGGATATTTTAGGATTTAGTAATGGGGTTATGGGTGGAATTAACCCATTTTTATGCAGTTTTTTTCTGCTCTGTCAGAAAAAAGTAACGTAGAATATCGTGTTTCTGATGTGAATAACGTAGCCACTTTCATTGAAGTAGTAAAAAGTAGTTAGTGATGCGCCTTGTCGCTGCTTCATGTGGTTGGTAGAGTAGACGGACAAACATCCGTCCCCAGCTTGCAGGATTATCCTTTCGTTATGTTAAAGAAATTTCGTGGCATGTTTTCCAATGATTTGTCCATTGACTTGGGTACTGCCAATACCCTTATTTATGTCAAAGGTCAGGGAATTGTCTTGGATCAACCCTCTGTTGTTGCTATCCGACAAGACAGAGCAGGTTCACCAAAAAGCGTTGCAGCCGTGGGGCTGGAAGCAAAGCAGATGTTGGGACGTACTCCGGGAAATATCGCAGCCATTCGTCCAATGAAGGATGGTGTGATTGCTGATTTTTATGTCACGGAAAAAATGTTGCAGCATTTTATTAAACAGGTTCATAACAACAGTTTTATGCGTCCGAGTCCACGTGTACTGGTCTGTGTGCCTGTGGGAGCGACGCAAGTTGAGCGTCGCGCCATTCGTGAATCTGCCCAAAGTGCGGGTGCACGTGAAGTCTTTCTGATTGAAGAGCCTATGGCAGCAGCAATCGGTGCGGGTTTACCTGTTTCTGAAGCGACAGGCTCCATGGTTGTTGATATTGGTGGAGGGACAACTGAAGTTGCAGTTATCTCCCTCAATGGTGTGGTCTATTCTTCCTCTGTCCGTATTGGTGGAGATCGCTTTGATGAAGCGATTATCAACTATGTTCGTCGCAACTATGGTTCATTAATTGGTGAAGCGACAGCAGAGCGTATTAAACATGAAATCGGTTCTGCTTATCCGACAGATGAAGTTCGTGAAATTGAAGTGCGTGGTCGTAACCTCGCGGAGGGTGTGCCGCGTAGCTTCACACTGAATTCTAATGAAATTCTGGAAGCCTTACAGGAGCCGCTGACAGGTATCGTCAGTGCGGTCATGGTGGCATTGGAACAATGCCCACCAGAGTTGGCTTCTGATATTTCAGAGCGTGGTATGGTGCTGACAGGTGGTGGTGCACTGTTACGCAATCTTGACCGTTTATTGATGGAAGAAACAGGAATTCCTGTCATTGTGGCTGAAGATCCTCTCACTTGTGTTGCCAGAGGTGGCGGCAAAGCGCTGGAAATGATCGACATGCACGGTGGCGATTTGTTCAGCGAAGACTGAAAATAACTCTGCGGGCTGGGAGGTGTTTTTATCAGTGCCTCCTTGCTGTTTATCTGAGAGTTTATTGTTTATGACTCTTTTATTGTTTATGACACAAAACAGCTCAACAATGCGCAACTTATGAAGCCGATTTTCAGCAGAGGGCCTTCCCTACAATTACGACTCTTTTTTGCTGTTATTATTGCCATTATTCTGGTTGTGGTAGACAGCCGTTTTGGTTTTTTCAATAAAATCCGTAGTTATATGGATACGGCAGTGAGTCCTTTTTATTTTCTTGCCAATGGTCCCCGCCAATTCTTAGATGGTGTTTCCGATTCTTTGGCCACCCGTAAACAACTTGAACTGGAAAATAACACCCTGCGCAACGAGTTGAGATTACAGAACAGTCATCTTTTACTGTTAGGACAATTAAAACAAGAAAATGCCCGTTTGCGTGAATTATTGGGGTCACCTTTACGCAGTGATGAACATATGATGGTATCGCAGGTGATTTCTGGTGGTATGGATCCTTATCGCGATCAAGTTGTTATTGATAAGGGCGCGAAAGATGGCGTCTATGAAGGGCAACCTGTTATCAGTGATCGTGGCGTCGTTGGTCAAGTTATCTCAGTAAGTCAATTAAGCAGCCGGGTGTTGTTGATTTGTGATCCAACCCATGCATTGCCGGTTCAGGTACTGCGTAATGATATTAGAGTGATTGCTGGTGGTGCGGGATGTACGGACGATCTTCACCTTGAACCGCTACCCAGTGATACAGACATCCGGGTTGGTGACGTGCTGGTAACATCCGGCCTTGGAGGGCGTTTCCCTGAAGGTTACCCTGTAGCGGTGGTTTCCTCTGTCAGGATAGATAATCAGCGAGCCCATACGGTTATTTATGCGCGTCCATTGGCAGAATTGCGGCGCTTGCGTTATCTATTATTGCTATGGGGGGCGGATAATAACCCATCTGAACCATTGCCGCCTTCCGAAGTGTACCGAGCAGCAAATGAACGTTTGATGCAGATGTTACCGCAGGTACTGCCAAATCCCTCTGACGCTAAGCCCCAATTTCCGACAGAAGATTTAGGTGAAGGTAAAGATAAAACAGAGAAAGGCGGAAGGGAGAAAGAGGGAGATGGGGTGTCATTCCCCGTAGCAAGACCGTCATCTCCGGCAGTATCATCAAGCAAACTGCCTGCCGCGGAGAATCGTGGATGAGTCAGTATAAAGGGCGCGGCCGTTGGGTTGTCTGGTTATCTTTTCTGATCGCAATGGTGCTACAAAGTATGCCGTGGCCGGAGCAGTTTGATATGTTCCGGCCTACCTTACTCGTGTTGTGTCTGATCTATTGGCTCCTTGCGATCCCTCACCGTGTTAGTGTTGGAACTGGTTTTATACTGGGTATCCTGATGGATTTGTTACAGGGGAGTATTCTTGGAGCACATGCACTGGCTTTCAGTCTGATTAGTTTTTTGGTCGCGTTCAAATTTCAGCTCATTCGCAATATGGCACTCTGGCAACAGTCCCTGATTGTGATGGTACTTTCGACACTGATAAACTTCTGTGTTTTTCTGGCTCATGCCTTGATACCAAAGATTATTTTCCATCCTGAAGTATTCTGGAATGGTCTTGTCAATGGTATTCTCTGGCCTTGGCTATTCTTATTAATGCGGAAAATCCGTCGTCAATTTTCAGTTCGTTAAAGGCGAGCTCTACTTTTTAATGAACGGCTTTTCAATGAACTCTTATCCATGAACTCTTGTCAATGAACTGATAGAAAGGATGACTCACTATGAAAACCCTTTACTTAGCTTCCGGCTCACCACGGCGGCGTGAGCTGGTGGAATTGTTGGACTTTAATTTTCAGTTCCTGACACCACAGGTCGAAGAGAAGTGGCAAGAAGGGGAGTCTCCGCAGCACTATGTTAATCGGTTGGCCAGAGAAAAATCGCAAGCGGGAGTGAGGATTGCACCGGAGAATTTTCCAGTTCTGGGCGCGGACACAATTGTTGTACTGAATAATCGCATTCTGGAAAAACCCCGTAATGAGCAGCACGCTGCTGAAATGCTGCAAGAACTGTCAGGGCAGTGCCATCAAGTCATGACTGCTGTTGCTTTATCGAACAATCAGCATACCTTAAGTGAGTTAGTCATTACAGATGTGATGTTTCGCCATTTATCCCAACGTAAAATACGGGAATATATTGCAACTGGGGAACCAATGGATAAAGCCGGTGCTTATGGCATTCAGGGTAAAGGCGGTTGCTTTGTCAGAAAGATTAATGGCAGTTACCATGCTGTTGTCGGCTTACCATTGGTGGAAACGTATGAATTAATCAAACGATTTTTAGCGTTAGCTGATGGGAAGGATCATTCATGACAGCCGAGTTATTAGTCAATGTAACACCATCTGAAACGCGGGTTGCTTATATAGATGGCGGTATTTTGCAAGAAGTTCATATTGAACGGGAAGCTAAACGGGGAATAGTTGGCAATATTTACAAAGGACGTATCAGCCGTGTTCTGCCCGGTATGCAGGCGGCTTTTGTAGATATCGGGTTGGAAAAAGCGGCTTTCTTGCACGCATCTGACATTATGCCTCATACGGAATGTATAGCCGGTGAGGAACGGAAGAACTTCAATGTCAGGGATATTGCTGAATTGGTTTGTCAGGGACAGGATCTGCTTGTTCAGGTAGTGAAAGATCCTCTTGGCACGAAAGGCGCCCGTTTGACAACGGACATTACCCTGCCATCACGTTATCTGGTATTTATGCCGGGTGCCTCTCATGTTGGCGTTTCTCAGCGAATTGAAAGTGAAGAAGAACGTGAGCGCCTGAAATCCATCGTGATGGATTATTGCGATGAGTATGGTGGATTTATTATCCGTACTGCCGCAGAAGGTGTGAGAAAAGAAGAAATTGAGCAGGATGCGGCTTTTTTGAAGCGTCTGTGGCGTAAGGTTATTGAGCGTAAGAAACGCAATATTACTAAAACGAAAGTATATGGTGAGCTTGCTTTGGCACAGCGTATTCTGCGTGACTTTG
Source organism: Xenorhabdus siamensis (assembly GCF_037996745.1). NCBI lineage: Bacteria > Pseudomonadati > Pseudomonadota > Gammaproteobacteria > Enterobacterales > Morganellaceae > Xenorhabdus > Xenorhabdus siamensis. The sequence goes on along the minus strand of NZ_JBBMXE010000014.1, from coordinate 223,714 downwards.
CAGGAGCTTCTCTTGATCGCATTCGGGTTGATTCCCGTCAGACCTATCTGCAATTGCAAGAGTTCATTGATGAATATATTCCTGAAATGAATGCCAAACTGGATCATTATCAAGGAACTCAGCCGATATTCGATCTGTGTGGCGTAGAAAATGAAATTCAGCGCGCATTGGAACGCAAAGTAGAATTAAAATCGGGTGGCTATCTGATTATCGATCAAACCGAAGCCATGACGACTATCGATATTAATACCGGAGCTTTTGTTGGGCATCGCAACTTAGAAGAGACTATCTTTAATACTAATATTGAGGCGACTCAAGCGATTGCCCGCCAGTTAAGGCTGCGTAATTTAGGCGGGATCATTATCATTGATTTTATCGATATGAGTAATGGGGAACATCGTCGTAGAGTCTTGGCTTCTTTAGAGCAGGCATTAAGCAAAGATCGTGTGAAAACGACCATTAATGGTTTTTCCCAGCTTGGGTTGGTGGAAATGACACGAAAACGCACACGAGAAAGTCTTGAACATATCTTGTGTGATAACTGTCCGATTTGTCAGGGACGTGGCACCGTGAAATCTGTTGAAACAGTATGCTATGAAATTTTACGGGAAATTGTACGTGTTCACCGCGCCATTAATGCAGATCGTTTTCTGGTTTACGCATCCCATGCTGTGAGTGAAGCCCTTAAAGGGGAACACTCTCATGCTTTAGCCGAAGTAGAGATTTTTGTAAGCAAGCCAGTGAAAGTGCAGGCAGAACAACTCTACAGTCAGGAACAATTTGATGTTGTTATGATGTAATTACTACGCGGGATTGCAGTGATACTTCATATTTTTCAGGTTGCTTCTCTGGTTGGCTATAGTCATTTTGAAATGTGGCGTGAAATCTATTGGGTAGAAATATGCTGACAACCAAGGAGAAATGAGTGAGGCGACTGCTCGGGATATTATTAGCGACAGCCGCAATAGTCATTATCATTGTGGCTTTGCTTGTCAGCGGGTTACGTTTTTCCCTGCCACATATTAATGATTATCGCCAGCAATTGGCGCATAAGATTTCTGAATTGACGGATATTTCTGTCGATATTGGCTATATCAGCGGAAATTGGCAACCATTCGGCCCCCAGTTGGAAGTTCGTGATCTTCGTGTTGTAACGAGGGAAACGGATGTTAAAGCCAAAAAAGTGACGTTTTCTCTGGATATCTGGCGTTCGTTGCTACAACGGCGCTGGCATTTTCGTGATCTCTCCTTTTACCAGCTTCAGGTTGATTATGATAAGCCATTATTGGATGGGGAAGACGAAAGCCTGTTTCCCAAGCCGGATAGCTTATCCTCCCTTTTCCTTGAACGGTTTAATCATTTTGATTTGCACGACAGCAGCCTGACGTTTCCGACTCCATCGGGAGAAAAGATCCGGCTGATATTGCCGCAACTGACATGGCTGAATAAAGATAATCGTCATCGTGCACAAGGCAATATTAATCTGTCTTCGATTAACGGACAGGAAGGTGTTGTGCAGGTTAAATTTGACTTGAAAGATATTAATCGTGTTTTAGATAGCGGCACGATTTATTTGCAGGCTGATGATATCGATATGCGGTTGTGGTTCAGCCGCTGGTTAAAAGACAATACCGGTTTGGAAGATGCCCGATTCAGTCTGGCCAGTTGGATTACCCTGAAAAATGGGAGGATTGATAACGGATATCTGCAACTTAAGCAAGGGCATGCTAATTGGCATGTGGGTGATGAAAAACATCAGCTTGCTGTTCATGATTTACTCCTGCAAATGCATCGTCAGGGAGAAGGCTGGCTGTTTGATATCCCCAATCTGGCAAGCCTGAAGACAAACGGTCAGCCATGGCCCGCAGGCCGTATTGCGATATTGTATGCTATGCAGGCGCAGCAATATCAGAACAAAGATCATTGGCGGGTTCGCGCTGAAAATATTCAGCTTGAACGCCTGAGTGGGATGTTGCCGATGATTTCTTTTGTGACCCCCGATATTGTTAAAGACTGGCAATATCGGCAACTCAAAGGATTAGTCAGTAGTCTTGCCCTTGATGTCACCCCCGAATTACCTGATAGCGCGGAGATTGCCATCAAATGGCAGGATGTCAGTTGGTCTCGTTGGAAAAAGTTACCTTCAGTCAATCACTTCAGTGGTGCATTAGAAGGCAATAAACAGTGGGGAACCTTTAGGTTTGAACTGAAAAACAGCCTCATTGATTACCGGACTATGTTCCAGGCACCATTTAATATTGCCCGCAGTGAAGGAAAAATCACGTGGAAAAATGGTCAGGATGGTTTGAAGATATGGAGCCAGGGGCTGGATTTGCAGGCCAGGTCACTATGGATAAACGGAGATTTTCATTACACGGAATCCCAAAATCAGCAACCAATGCTAGGGATACTGGCTGGAATTCGTTTGGATGATGCGGGTGATGCATGGCGCTATTTTCCCAAGCCATTGATGGGGGAATCGCTGACAGAATATTTAACAGCGTCGTTGATCAAAGGAAAGGTAGATAATGCTACTTTGATCTTTCAGGGAAACCCTCATGATTTCCCATTCAAGCAGAATAATGGCCAGTTTCAGGTATGGGTTCCTCTGCGTCATGCGACATTCCAGTATCAGCCTGATTGGCCAGCCCTGTTTGATCTGAATATTGATTTGAATTTCCAGAATAACAGCTTACAGATGCAAGCAGAGAAAACGAGATTGGGAAAAGTTAATGCCTCCCGGATCTCGGCTGTTATCCCCGATTACGGTAAAGAGAAGTTATTGATTGATGCTGAAATATCTGGAGAAGGAAAGGATATCCACAATTATTTTCATCATAGTCCATTGACGGAAACGGTTGGTAGTACGCTGGATAATTTGCAACTTAACGGTCAGGTTGATGGAAAACTACATCTGGATGTTCTTCTGGAAAATGGTACAACTCATGCAAGTGGAGAGGTTGTACTGAAAAATACCGATTTGTTCATCAAGCCATTAGATAGCAAGATGAAGCATCTTAGTGGCAAATTCCACTTTGATAATGGCACGTTGCAAAGTGACACGCTTTCTGCTCATTGGCTTGGAAACCCCCTCTTACCACTCAGGATTTACCGGGATATTATCGGGTTAATGTGGATTTGGATGCTCGCTGGCCTGCTGCAACATTACCGAAACTTCCGGTTAAAATTCGTCGTCAGCTATCAGGACAATTGGACTGGCAGGGAAAAGTGAACATTATGCTCCCTTCACAGGCCAAACCTTCACAAAGCAGGCCGTTACAACATGGGGCGGAATATCAGGTTGTAATCAATGCTGATTTGTCACATATCAACAGTACACTGGTTGGGTTGGAAACAGAATCTTTACGGGCATGGAATGATATCAATCTTCAGGCTACAGGGGATACAAACCAACTTCAGGTTATCGGTTCATTGGGGAAAAGATATGTGTTCAATAGCCAATGGTTATTGGGGAAAAATTATGTCCGTTTACAGCGAGGTACTTTGAATACGGATGATAATGGCCTACCTGATTTGCCGGAAAAACCAATGCTGACATTAAACTTACCTGCGATTGAGGGTGAAAAATGGCTGGCACTGATTGAACCCTTAAAGGCTAAATCAGCAGCAGATAACAGCCTGATATGGCCTGAATTATTTGAAATATCAACGCCTTATTTGGATATTGGAGGACAACGTTGGCATAATCTTATACTCAGTGCAGCTAACCAACCTGATAGCCTGCATATCAATGCAATTGGAGAAGAAATCAATGGTGATTTGCTGATTAAAGTTGGTGGAGTATGGCAGGCAACACTCAACTATCTCTATTATAACCCTATGTTTTCGGATAACTCTTCCAGCGATAATGAGTCGTTAATTTCAAACGTAGCAGAAACGCCAAAATATGCTCTGAATCATTGGCCTACACTTGACGTTAAATGTGATGAATGTTGGCTTGCCGGATTAAATGTTGGGAAAATCTCAGGGACGGTAACACCAGAAGGTGATGCCTTGAGTCTGACTAATGGACGGATAGAAAACAGTGCCGGTAAATTGACATTATCCGGGCGTTGGAGTGAAAGTAATACAGGTAATTATACTTGGGTTAAGGGCCAGATATCCGGAAAAAGTTTTGATGATATGGCTGCCTATCTCGGATTTATTGTTCCAATTACTGGCGCTTTGTTTAAGTTTGATTTTGACCTGAACTGGAAGGATACACCGTGGAACCCTGATGTTAAAACGTTCAATGGCGCTTTAACAGGAAAAGTGGGGAAAGGAGCAATAGCAAAACTGGGGGGTGGCAGAGCAGGACAACTATTAAGATTAGTTAGTTTTGATGCATTGTTACGTAAATTACAGTTGGATTTCAGTGATACATTCAGTAATGATTTTAACTTTGATTCTATAAGTGGCGATGCCGCGATAAAAAATGGTGTCATGTATACCGATAACTTCCGTATTGATGGGCTGGAAGCGGACATTCATGGAAAAGGCCAGATAAATTTTATCCGTCATCAGCTTAATATGGAGTTGATGATCACCCCGGAAATATCAGCAACAGTTGGTGTGGCGACAGCTTTTGCGGTTAATCCTATGGTAGGCGCTGCTGTTTTTGCAGCGACGAAAGCATTAGGCCCATTGTGGAGTAAGATATCGGTCATTCGCTATCGACTAACGGGTAATCTGGAACAGCCTAAAATTGATGAAGTTTTACGTCAGCTTAAGGAGAATAAAGGGTCATGAAAAACGTCAATGTTGCACTCTTACAATTATGCAGTGGTACAAACATTAAACATAATTTAGCGCAAATTGAACAGCAAATTAAGCAGTTGCCCAAAACAGTAAAACTGGTTCTGACTCCGGAGAATGCATTACTGTTTGCTGATGCAGATACTTACCGCGAACACGCAGAAGAGCAGGGAAAAGGCCCACTACAGCAAGCTGTAAGTGAAATTGCGCAACGTTATGGTATCTGGTTGTTGATTGGTTCAATGCCGATGATCAGCCGGGAAGATCCGAGCCGTATAACCAGCAGTAGCTTATTGTTTGATGATCAGGGTGAGATTCGTGCCCGTTATGACAAAATCCACATGTTTGATGTCAATATCAAGGATGAACATGGCTCCTATAATGAATCCTCCATCTACCAACGTGGGGAACATATCACTGTTGTTGATACACCCGTTGGTCGTTTGGGTATGACTATTTGCTATGATCTGCGCTTCCCTGGGCTGTTTCAGGCACTACGGGAGCAGGGGGCTGAGCTGATTTCTGTACCTGCTGCCTTTACCAGACTGACGGGTAAGGCACACTGGGAACCACTTTTAAGAGCTCGCGCAATTGAGAACCAATGTATCATCTTGGCACCCGCACAAGTCGGAGTGCACGGTACTCGCAGAACATGGGGGCATTCAATGGCGGTAAGTGGTTGGGGAGAAATCATCAAGAAGAATCCTCTGACTGTCAGTGCACTACAGCTCAACATCCGACGGGATAGTTTGATCCACATGCGTGAGCAGATCAAAGTGGTGAAACATAATCGTTTCCGTCCACAACTGACTTCTTTGATAAAAAAGAATACAAATTAAGGTAAAGAGAAATCACTATGAGTTTAACTTATGTCAGTGAACATTTACTGACTGCCAATGAACTGAGTCATAAAGATTTATTTTCTGTTTTGGGGCAATTAGCAGAACGTCGTCTGGATTATGCCGACCTCTATTTTCAATCCAGCTACCACGAAACATGGGTTCTGGAAGATCGCATCATCAAAGATGGCTCTTATAATATAGATCAAGGCGTGGGAGTCCGGGCGATCAGTGGTGAAAAAACGGGTTTTGCCTATGCCGATCAAATCACATTGAATGCTTTGCAGCAGAGTGCAAAGGCAGCACGCAGTATTGTAAGGGAAACGGGTAATGGCACCGCACATACATTGGGTGCTGTGACACATAATGCTTTGTATCCGGCGGTTGACCCGCTGCAAGGCATGAGCAGGGAAGAAAAAATTGCTCTGTTACATCATGTTGATCAAATTGCACGCGCAGAAGATCACAGAGTGCAGGAAGTGAATGCCAGCCTGAGCGGTGTTTATGAGCAGGTATTGGTTGCAGCCACAGATGGGACATTGGCCGCTGATATTCGCCCACTAGTACGTCTTTCTGTCAGCGTATTAGTTGAAGAAGATGGCAAACGTGAACGTGGTTCCAGTGGTGGTGGTGCTCGTTATGGTTATGAATACTTCCTGCAAACCGCAGATGGACAAACGTTAGCAGAACAATTTGCCCGTGAAGCTGTTCGCATGGCGTTGGTGAATCTTTCTGCTATTGCGGCTCCGGCGGGAACAATGCCGATTGTATTGGGAGCGGGTTGGCCGGGTGTTTTATTGCATGAAGCGGTGGGTCATGGTTTAGAAGGTGACTTCAACCGCCGTGGTACATCTGTTTTCTCTGGTCAGATTGGGAAAAAAGTAGCATCTGAACTGTGTACTGTGGTTGATGATGGTACGATTGAAGGCCGCCGTGGCTCATTGTCTATTGATGATGAAGGTGTTCCGGGGCAATACAATGTTCTGATTGAGAATGGTATCTTGAAGGGCTACATACAGGACAAACTGAATGCACGTTTGATGGGAGTCGCGCCGACAGGTAACGGGCGTCGTGAATCTTATGCCCACTTACCCATGCCACGCATGACTAATACGTATATGCTGGCAGGAAGCTCTACACCAGAAGAAATTATTGCCAGTGTTAATCATGGGTTATATGCGCCGAATTTTGGTGGTGGTCAAGTGGATATCACTTCTGGTAAGTTTGTTTTCTCGACATCAGAAGCGTACTTGATTGAAAATGGCAAAATCACTAAGCCAGTAAAAGGCGCAACGTTAATTGGCTCAGGTATTGAGGCCATGCAGCAGATTTCGATGGTTGGCAATGACTTAGCCCTTGATAAGGGGGTTGGTGTATGTGGTAAAGAGGGTCAAAGTGTCCCTGTGGGAGTTGGACAGCCTACATTAAAACTGGATAACCTGACTGTAGGCGGAACAGCTTAACATTTTTTGAATGTATCTGTTTTTTTGAGTATCTCTGTCGTCTTCCAAGTTGCAGTATTGTTGGATGTGCTCGCTCACCCTAGTCACATAGTTATCTATGCTTCTGGGGATTTGCGTCTTTGCTGCCGCGATACACCTGAAATCTATTGGGTTATAGCCTGATCAATTAAGCATAGAGGTTATTATGAAAAGAAGGATGCTGCTAGGTGTATTACTGATTCTGGTTGTTATATCCATTATTTTTATCAAAGATATTGGATTACCCGGCTCTGATAAAACTCAGCAAGCTATTGCGATAGCGGGAAACGTTTCGCCTCAACAGATTGATATTCTGACTGAGTATAATCGGGTTGCGGATTATGTACGCCAGAATAGTCGGTTGCCTGACTATTACATCACAAAGAAACAGGCTCGTCGCCTCGGTTGGAACGCTCATAAGGGCAATTTGTGCGAAGTATTATCGGGAAAAGCAATTGGTGGAGATCGGTTTTCCAATCGTGAAAATAAGTTGCCAAATCAAAAGGGTCGCCAGTGGTTTGAAGCGGACGTAAATTATAAGTGTGGGCATCGGGGTAGTAACAGGTTACTCTATTCTAATGATGGTCTTATCTACTTGACACTTGATCACTACAAGACTTTCACAAAGCTGGAAGAATGATATGAAAAAAGTGGAATTCGATTTTGACTATATCCCTGATTTAGAAACCTTCTACAGTCAGTTCAAGGAGTGTTTCGATCTTGATGATCATTTTGGTGCGAACTTAGATGCTCTATGGGATGCAGTAACGGGTGAAATTGAGCTGCCAGTTGATATTAATTTTATCTGCCTGGATGTGCAGAAACGACCGCGTTTTGCTGCACTGGTACTCTTGTTTCAAGAGGCTGAAGAAGAGCTGGAAGGGGAACTACGTTTTAATGTGATCAATTAAGCTCTTCTCTGTTTTATGACAACACTTCCGTATTCGCCAAAACGCGGAGGTGTCTTTAAATTTCCGTATAAAATTTTATCAGCTTCAAACTAACTTAGCATTAGGTTGCCTAGTCTACTGATTATTTATTAATAACATGGCTATCATCGCCGGAAAAATATTTCTCAACATTCTTAAATGCACTGTTGAAATAAATGTCATAACAACTTTTAGTGACATAACCGATATGTGGGCTGCACAGAATGTTATCTCGTTTTAATAAAGAGTGATTGATATCCCAAATGGGTTCAATATCAAAAACATCCAGTGCTGCAAAACCCGGCGTACCCAGATTGAGGGCTTTCTCAAGTGCACCTGCCTCTATTAATCCGGATCTTGCTGTATTGACTAATACAGCACTATTTTTCATATGAGTAAGGTCAGCCAATGTGACATTGCCCGTGGTCTCTTTAACCAGTCGTTGATGCAGAGTGATGACATCCGATGTTTTAAAAAAATCTTCGCGGGAATGAGGGACAATCAAACCGTCCTGACGCGCTTTTTCTTGTGAACGTTCTGATCCCCATACCTGAACTTTCATATCAAATGCACGCGCATATTTTGCAACTAACTGACCTATTTTCCCATAGCCCAGGATCCCAAGCGTTTTACCGACAACGGTATCCCCCAGTTCAGTTTGCCAATAGCCTTTTTTCATTGCTTCCACTGACGAAACGAACCGGCGGATGGAACTTTGGATTAACAGCCAAGTTAATTCCGCGGCTGCAATGGGTGAACCGGCCCCTTCTACGACCGCAATGCCCCGTTGTTTACACAACTCCAGATCGATGTTGGTAGCAACTTTTCCTGTCTGGCTGATAAGTTTTAAATGGGGTGTTTTGGACAAAAACTTTTCATCAATCAACGTTCTTTCACGGATTAAAATAAGGGCATCAGCTTTTGATAATAGTTCGTCAGCTTTCGAATCGCGATCAATTGCACCGAGACTGATAACCTCAAAATGACTATTCTGATATAAAGCCTGAATTTGTCTTGTAGCAGATTGATAATCATCGGGAATAACAATTAATGGCATTTAAAATATCCTTTTTACGAGTTTGAAAGAGCTTGATAAAGGTTTTGTATTATAGACTATTTATGTATAAATATCACTTTATTATATTAAAACCAAACTAATAGTTTAAGATGACTTATGCAATATGTAGGAAATTGAACTATATCCAATAATAACTCTTTTATTTAATTTTGGGGATTTAATAATGTAATTAGATATTGATCTTTCAATATTTGTTTAATAAAGAGTAATTTCAGGAGGAGTTAATAATGTCAATTTCTTATATATCTAATATATGGTGGTTGTATTAATCAGGCGGATAAAAATCAGGAAACTTCCGTTTATCAAAGGGAGTTTTTTCTTAAAAAGTAATATTCCCATGTTTTACACAATTTTTGTATTTAAGTAACCGCCATTTCTTTAAGAAATGGCGGTTAGGACATCATACTGTTCCAGATAACTCTTTCAGATATTGGAAGATCTGACGGTAGGATTTCGGTGGCTTATTCGCTGCTTTTTCTTTTTTAGCATTGCGTATCAGCGTCGCAGTTGTTGACGATCTGTGTGTGGATATAGCGCTACGACTTCTTCAAGGGCGCTGTCGCTCTCAAGTAATTTATCCCGTAACTCTTCCAGCTTATGTAGTATCACAACCTGCTGGTTATGACGGTTTTTCAGTTTATCCAGTGCCGTGGTAATTGGCTCAGGATCACGGGCCCGCAACAATTTACCAATCAATTGTAATTGACGGCGGCGACCTTCACGCTTGATTTTCTGTGCCAATTCAATAGCGGCCAGCAGATCTTCATCCAACGGGATGCGTTCCAGCTCGCTCTTGCTCAATTCAACCAGCTCTGCCCCTAGCTTTTTCAGTATCTCAGCATCCCGCTTGATTTCACTTTTACTGACCCAGATTATCTCTTCTTCTTCCTCTTCAGCAGGATAATTGTCGAGCCAATCTTCAGGCTGCTTTGCCATAATTGTTTTCCTTCTAAAAAGGCCGGATAAGGTACACTTTGGAACATGACCTATCGTCCGGTGGGTGTTAACATCCTAATATCGTGTATTGTAACTGGGAAAATTGTCTGATTACCACTCGGCATTAATATTGAAAGCCGAAACACGCATTTTTCCTGATAAATCTTCTCTTTAATTCATGTGGTTAATTAATGATAGTTACCAATCAACAAATTGCGGAGCAGCGCAAACAACTGGAAGATGCGGTTTCTCACGCACTGGAATTAGCGAAAGCAGGCAGTGATGCAGCGGAAGTCGCAGTCAATAAAACGACGGGAATTAGTGTCAGTACCCGTTTCAGTGAAGTCGAAAATGTTGAGTTTAATAGTGATGGTGCATTGGGGATCACCGTTTATCACCAACAGCGCAAAGGTAGTGCCTCTTCTACCGATTTAAGCCCGGAAGCCATTGCACGTACTGTACAGGCCGCCATTGATATCGCCCGTTACACTTCACCTGATCCCTGTGCTGGTCCCGCAGACAAAGAATTATTGGCGTTTGAGGCACCGGAGCTGGATTTATTCCATCCCGCGAATTTAGATGCTGATAAGGCGATTGAGTTGGCTGCCCGTGCCGAACAGGCTGCATTACAGGCAGATCAGCGTATTACCAATACCGAAGGTGGTAGTTTTAATGGTCATTATGGTATTCGGGTCTTTGGTAATAGTCACGGTATGTTACAGAGCTATTGTTCAAGCCGCTATTCCATGTCGAGCTGCGTGATTGCAGAGCAGGATGGTAATATGGAGCGTGATTATGCTTATACTGTGAACCGTCGTTTTGATGAGTTGCAATCGCCAGAATGGGTTGGGCAAGAAAGTGCACATCGTACATTGTCTCGTTTAGATGCGCGTAAGCTCCCGACGATGAAAGCACCTGTGATTTTCTCTGCCGAAGTCGCTACTGGCCTGTTTGGTCATTTAGTCGGAGCGATCAGCGGCAGTAGCATCTATCGTAAATCATCTTTCTTGTTGGACAGTCTGGGTAAGCAGATCCTGCCTTCATGGTTGACCATTGAAGAACAACCACATTTGCTGAGAGGGTTGGCTTCTACACCTTTTGATAGTGAAGGTGTGCGTACACTTCCGCGTGAAATTATTAAAGATGGTGTTTTACAGTCATGGCTGTTGACATCATATTCTGCCCGTAAACTGGGGCTGGCGAGTACAGGCCATGCAGGTGGAATTCATAACTGGCGTATCGCGGGGCAAGGGCTGGATTTTGCAGGTTTGCTACGGGAAATGGGAACTGGCTTGGTGGTGACGGAACTGATGGGACAGGGCGTCAGTGCTGTGACTGGGGATTATTCTCGCGGTGCGGCCGGGTTTTGGGTTGAAAATGGCGAAATACAATATCCGGTCAGTGAGATCACTATCGCAGGCAATCTGAAAGATATGTGGGCACATATGGTAACAATAGGTAATGATATTGAAACGCGCAGTAACATTCAGTGTGGATCAATACTATTGCCGGAAATGAGTATCGCCGGTCAATAGGGATACTCAATCAACAACAGCCAGTTTGGTTCTACTGAGCTGGCTGTGAATTAACGGTGATATTCACCTGCCGCCTCAGGCTGATAAAGTATTTCTAATACTTTTATTCGGGTTTTTTCACCATTTGGCAACTCCCAGGTTATTTCATCATTTACCCGTAATCCTAAAAGTGCCGCACCTAAAGGCGCCATCACGGACAGTTGTTTTGTACTGTCTTGCAGAGAAGACGGGTAAACGAGAGTGCGGGTCCGTTCTTCGTTATTACTGAAATCAATAAATTTAATTTCACTGTTCATTGTGACAACATCTGCGGGTATTTCTACTGGTGGCACAATTTCAGCTCTATCCAGCTCTTCATTTAGTGCATCTGCGATACTACTATTAGCAAACGCAGGTTGTTCCAACAGAGAATCTAAACGTTCTGCATCTAATTCATTGATAATAATTTTAGGTTTTGTCATACCACGCTCCAAATTAGGCTCAATACAAAATAACACCCCGCAACGCAAGGAGGGGGGTGTTATTTTCAAATGTGATTAAAGTGATATTAGGCTGTTCTGACGTGAAAATAAAGAGATCATGATCACGAACTGTTTTGTGTTGTTAATGAAATAAGATTTAACCAGACACTATTATTGGATTACATTTTTTATTGGTTTTAAATACGGTGTTTGTCACCGTTCTTGAAAGAGAGGTGAAGAAATTTGGGAAAAATGCATGAATACGTGCTCATAGTTACTTTCTATCTTATGTCTATCCTATTCTTCGTCAAAGCCAGAATTAAATAGCTTGACAATAGCCGCCAGAGCCTGTTGTTCATCCGGCCCGGTTGCTTCAACTTCAATGTAACTACCCTGTTCGGAATCCAGCATCAGCATAGCGATAACACTATGAGCCTCCGCTTGAATATTACTATTGTTACGCAGAATGACCTGAGATTGAAACTGCTGCACAAGATCATGCAATTTCATAGCAGGCCGGGCATGCATACCGAGTCGGTTTTTGATCTCAAGTCTCTGTTTGACTGTCATGGCCTGCTTTAGTTTGATGGGTTGCGTTACATTCGGTTACTTACGTTTTTCCAGTGTGCGGTGACGTGATTGCACGTTTTTACCACGGGAACGGAAGTAATCAGCTAACTGTTCTGCCACATAAACTGAACGATGTTTACCGCCAGTACAACCTATGGCAACTGTCAGGTAGCTACGGTTATTGGTTTCCAGCATCGGCAGCCAGAGTTCAAGATAACTGCGGGTTTGGTAAATGAAGTTATGCACTTCTGTATGACGATCCAAAAATGCGGCAACAGGGCGATCTAACCCCGTCATTGGGCGCAGTTTGGGATCCCAGTGTGGATTTGGCAGGAAGCGCACATCAAAAACGTAATCTGCATCAATCGGAATACCGTGTTTGAAGCCGAAAGATTCAAACACCATTGTCAGTTCACGTTCACGTTTACCCAATAAACGCGTTCTGAGCATTTCAGCCAGTTCATGAACTGACATCTCAGACGTATCAATGATCAGATCTGCCCGTGAACGTAGTGGTTCCAGTAGATCGCTCTCTTTGTCGATAGCGCTTTCCAGTGACAGATTTTTACTTGAGAGTGGATGCAAGCGCCGGGTGTCACTGTAACGACGGATCAATGTGTTACGATCTGCATCAAGAAACAGAAGCTGCGGTGAAAAGCTGTCGGGTAATTTTGTCAGTGCTTCTTCGAAAATTTCGGGTGACTCCGGCATATTTCGCACGTCGATACTGACTGCTGCTGAAATATCACGCTCAGCTAATGTATTAGCCAGCTCCGGAAGTAACACTACCGGCAGGTTATCCACACAATAGAACCCCATATCTTCCAGTGCACGCAGGGCTACGGATTTACCAGAACCAGAACGACCGCTGACTATCATCAGCACCATGAGATGACTCCCCTTAATGTCTCAGCGGTTCGTAAGAACCGCTGCTGTTTTTTTATTGCTTTTCAACAATCAATTGTAACCGCAATTGTAATCGTTATTTATTCAGTAATGATTTTGTATAGTTCTTCATCACTTTGTGCTGAACGCAAACGACGACAGAGATTTTTATCTGACAGCCGTTTTGCAATCAATGAGAGTGAATGCAAATGGATCTGACACTGGTTAGATGGAACCAATAAAGCAAATAGCAAGTCAACAGGTTGATTATCAATAGCATCAAAGGTAATCGGTTGTTCCAGATGCAAAAATACACCAACGGCATTATTTGAGCATTCTGTCTCCAGCTTGCCGTGAGGAATGGCAATCCCGCTGCCAATACCTGTTGTACCCACTTTTTCGCGGGAAAGAATGGCTTCAAATACGGCATTTTCTGGCAAATTAAGCTGTTTTGATGCCAGCTCGCTGATAATCTCTAAGGCGCGCTTTTTACTCGAACAAGGTACGTTGTTACGCGTACATTCGAATGAAAGCACTGAACTTAGTGGTAAATCTGTTTCGTTGTTCATTTCTTTATTCACTTAGGGCCTGTAATACCAGATGCCTGAGTTTAGACATCTGGTATCAGAGCACTATTTATGCTTATGCCATTGAGCCTTCTGGTTGTTTCTTTCGTTAGCTGCATTCATTTATTGCCTACTTTGATGCAACCGGAAGTCTATTGGATATAGATAGAACAGTGCTAATCTTATGACAGTCCCGTTGTCTGAAAACTGTTAATGTTGTCTCAATTTACTTTTATGTTTGGTCAATTGACGAGCCAGTTTGTCTGCCAGCGCATCAATTGCTGCATACATATCTTCATGCTCTGAACTCGCATGCAACTCTCCTCCATTGACATGCACCGTGGCTTCAGCGATTTTCTGCACCTTTTCCACTCGGAGGATGACCTGAATAAGGTTAATCTTATCGAAATATTGATCCAATTTGCCGCATTTTGTGTTTACAACGTTGCGTAGTGCATCAGTGATTTCAAGATTGTGGCCTGTAACATTGAGTTGCATAGTGTTTTCCTTCTCTGTGTTGTTCAAACCCATTTTTTACGTTGGTTTGAAGGCGGGATGGATAACGACTCTCTATATTTTGCGACAGTTCGACGTGCTACTTGAATGCCTTGCTCGGCAAGTAAGTTTGTCAATTTACTGTCACTCAGTGGCTTGGCCGGGTTTTCTGCCGCGACCAGTTTTTTCACCAGTGCCCGTATCGCCGTAGAAGAGGCTTCGCCTCCGCTATCAGTATTAACGTGACTGGAGAAAAAATATTTCAATTCAAAAATCCCACGTGGACTATGCAGATATTTCTGAGTTGTCACACGGGAAATGGTGGATTCATGCATGTCAACCTGATAAGCGATATCAGCCAGTACCAGTGGTTTCATATATTCCGCACCATATTCAAAGAAATCTTGCTGTCGCTCCACAATGCAGTGACTGACTTTCAATAACGTTTCATTGCGACTTTCGAGGCTTTTTATCAGCCATTTAGCTTCTTGCAGGTTATTACGGATAAACAGGCTGTCACTCTCATTATGAGATTGTTGCCCTAGTGCAGCATAATGCTGATTAATGCGCAGACGAGGGATGTTATCGGTATTCAGCCTGACCTGCCAGCGTTCATTCTCTTTCTGGACTAATACATCGGGAATAACGTATTCGGATTCTCCGGTATTCACCATTAATCCGGGCCTCGGCTCCAGTGACTGAATAATATCAATTGCTGCTTTTAATGCACTTTCTTTTAATTTGCTCTGTCGCAACAAATTTCGAAAGTCCCGGTTGCCCAATAGTTCAAGGTACTTGCTGGTAACCAGTTTTGCTTCGTTCAGGTAAGGTGTTTCTGCTGGTAGCATTGCAAGCTGGATCAGCAGACATTCACGTAAATTACGTGCCGCAACACCAATAGGATCAAAGTGTTGTACTCGCTTGAGTACGGCTTCGATTTCTTCTAAAGTCAGTTCATCATCACCAATGCTGACAAGGATCTCCTCGACAGGGACTGTCAGGTAGCCTGTTTCGTCAATGGCATCAATGATCGATGTGGCGATGGCTGAATCTGTTTCAGTAAAGGGAGTCAATGCAGCCTGCCACATTAAATAATCTTGTAATGTCTGGGTTGTTTCACCTTGATAGACGGGAAAATCATCTGCGCTGTAGTCACTTTTTGCTCCCAGAAATGTGCCCGCGGTGTAAATTTCATCCCAACTAGTATCAAGAGGAAGCTCTTCAGGCATATCCCGTTGCTCAAGGGCTTCAAGAGTATCCATGACTTTTGTTTCGCTATCAGGATATGTTTCTGCATCAGGGGCTGTTTGTGCATCAGAATAGCTTTGGATATCAATTTCTTGATACAGTTCTTCTTGCTCAAGCATAGGATTGGCTTCCAAAGCCAGTTGGAGCTCCTGTTGAAGTTCAAGCGTAGAAAGTTGCAACAAACGGATAGCTTGCTGAAGTTGCGGCGTCATCGTCAATTGCTGACTGAGCTTGAGTTGCAAACTTTGCTTCATAACGTTCTCACTTCCTCCTGAATTGATCCTTAATGCTCCTGAACTGAATGCCCTTGAATTTTACCTGACAATGAGCTTAAAGCCGGAAGCCCTCACCCAGATAAACGCGCTTAACTTGCTCATTGCTGAGGATATCTTCTGGTGTACCGTGGGCAATCAAATTCCCCTGACTGACAATGTAAGCGCGCTCACAAACATCCAGTGTTTCACGGACGTTATGGTCAGTAATCAGAACGCCCAAACCACAGTCCCGTAGGTGTTGAATGATCTTTTTAATATCAAGAACAGAAATAGGGTCAACACCTGCAAAAGGTTCATCCAATAGAATAAATTTAGGATTTGCGGCCAGTGCGCGGGCGATTTCCACACGACGGCGTTCACCACCGGACAATGATTGACCAAGGCTGTTACGCAAATGAGAAATATGAAACTCTTCCATCAATTCTTCGGCGCGCGCTTTGCGCTGTTCCTGATTGATATCCTTACGGATCTCAAGAACCGCCATTAAATTATCGTACACACTCAGCCGACGGAAGATAGAGGCTTCCTGTGGTAAGTAACCGATGCCCCGGCGGGCACGTTCATGCAGAGGTAGCAGGCTGATATCTTCATGGTCTATAGCGATAGTACCTGCATCACGTGGCACAATACCGACAACCATATAGAAAGTTGTGGTTTTACCTGCACCGTTTGGCCCAAGCAGGCCCACAATTTCACCTGATCTTACTTTCAGGCTGACATCCTCAACGACTTTACGTCCCTTATAAGCTTTTGCCAGATTGTCCGCGTTTAATATTGCCATACGTCGTTATTTACTCTTTTTATTAACATCAGTGTTGTTAACACCAGGGCCTTTTTCCTGCAACTGGGAAGGTAATAGGACGGTGGTGACATGCTTACCTTTATCGCTAAAGGCTTCCATTTGCTGTGTTGGCACTAAATAGGTGATTTTATCGCCTTTGATGTTACTGTCGAGCTGTTCAAGATAAGCATTGCCTGTCAGTGTGACTAGCTCACTACCCATTTCATAGCGCATCTTTGAAGAATGGCCTTTGATGGGTTTACCATCATCCTGCAATTGGTAAAACGTTGCAGGATTGCCATAGGCTTCGATAACGGTTTTTTTCGAATCACCATCAGGGCGGGTAACAACAACCTTATCAGCCCGAATATCGATAGAACCTTGCTTCACGATAACATTATCCGTAAATGTGGCAACGTTCCCTGTTACGTCCAAAGATTGTCTGGCTGAATCAATGGTAATGGGTTTTTGCGTGTCATCTTTCAATGCCAGCGCAGGCAGGCTAACTGCAACCAGTGTACTGGTAATCAGGGTATTACGGATTAGGTTCTTCATGTGGAATCTCATAGCGAGTGCTTACCTTTTCAATCAATTCAGCAGTTTTGTCTCGTAGATTGCCGCGCATTCTCATGCCAACAGATTGCAGTCCGACTCCCTCTAAAGTGACTTTATCGTCAGAGGCAACATCCTGAGTCACGAGATTGACTGTTGCATTATCTGTTGTGATCTTTTGCAATTGTGAGGCGTCATTTAAGCTGTCCACTTGGACATCCCCATATAAGTAGAGCATATCATCATGGGTAAGTTTTGCTTTATTGGCGCGTACTGTCCATGTTGGTTTTGGGGATGTGGATGAGCTGTTAGCATCAAAAGTCATCAATACTGGTTTGGTAAACCAAGTCAGTTTTGTTTCCGTATAATTTTTAACATCATCTGCCACTAGTTTATAAGCCAATTTACCCCCTGGATCATAAACAAATGTGATGGCTTCCTCTGTTTGGTAAGTAGGATAACTCTCATCTAAAATTGGTGATGAAGTGTCTTGATTTGAATTGGATAAATTCCAGCCAATCAATGCAAGCACAATTAAAGTCAGTATTGCGATCAGCCAGGATTGAGTTCTGCTCATTCTTTTTTCAGTTCATATTTTATATTGATAACCCTTTGGCATCTTCAAGCTTATTCTGAGCGAAAAGCACCAAATCACAAAGTTCTCTGACTGCCCCACGTCCGCCAGCAATCTGAGTCACATAATCTGCCTTCGGCAGTAATAGTGGATGAGCATCGGCCACCGCAGCCGATAATCCGACCTGAGCCATGACAGGCCAATCAATCAGGTCATCGCCGATATAAGCAACCTGTTCAGGTTGTAGTGCTAGTTTATCCAACAGTTCCTGATACGCCAAAATCTTATCGTTCTGACCTTGGTAAAGATATGTAATACCAAGAGTTTTTGCGCGATTTTCCAGCAACTTGGCTTGGCGACCAGTTATAATTGCAACTTCGATACCAGAGGTAATTAAACAATGGATACCGTAACCATCACGAACATTAAAGGCTTTCAGCTCTTCACCCTCGTTGCCCATGTATATCAGACCATCTGACATGACACCATCAACATCGCAGATCAATAGACGGATCTTTTTGGCTTTCTCGATAATTTCTTTATTTACTGGGCCATAACAGGTATCCAGATATTCGTTTTGCTTCATTCAGGAATTCTCTACTACATTATTGTCACTAGCGTTGTGTTATAACCAGTATTAAATTGTGACAGGCCCTTGGTTGCAGGCCTGTTTATTACTATCTTACCAGATTTATGTGGCGGGTTTTTATACAACTCCTGCTTGTAATAGGTCGTGCATATGTAATACACCAAGCAGTGTGTTGCCTTCTGTAACCAACAGGGAGGTAATATGGCGTGATTGCATCAAATTCAGGGCATCAACAGCTAACGCATTCGGTTTGATGCGGATACCCCCTGTGGTCATAACATCAGAAATTTTGGCGTTGTTTAAATCGATACCCATATCGAAAACGCGACGTAGATCCCCGTCAGTAAAGATACCAGCGATCTGCATATCATCACCACAGATGACAGTCATGCCCAGTTTTTTCCGTGTGATTTCTATCAATGCTTCACGCAGGGTGGCAGTGTGAGGTACTTGGGGAATGGCATCACCAGTGGTCATTAGGTCACTGACCAGTAGCAAAAGTTTGCGTCCAAGTGCACCACCGGGATGGGAAAGGGCGAAATCTTCTGCGGTAAAACCACGGGCTTCCAGTAGTGCAAGGGCCAGGGCATCGCCCATGACCAGCGTTGCGGTTGTACTGGTTGTGGGAGCCAATCCTAATGGGCAGGCTTCTTGTGGTGTTTTGATGCACAGATGGACATCAGAGGCTTTGCCCATACTACTGTTACAGTTATTTGTCATACAGATGAGTGGGACTTTTTGCCGCTTAAGTATCGGAATTAAGGCAAGGATCTCATTGGACTCACCGGAATTGGAAATTGCTATGACAATGTCTTTTGGAGTCACCATGCCGAGATCACCGTGGCTGGCTTCTCCGGGGTGGACAAAGAACGATGGCGTTCCGGTGCTGGCAAATGTTGCCGCCATTTTTCTTCCTATATGGCCGGATTTACCCATCCCCATGACAATGACTTTGCCCTCGCAGTCAAACATTAACTCACAGGCTTTGCTGAAATCATCATTGATGTACTGTTCCAATCTCGTCAATCCGTCGAGTTCGATATGTAATACTCTCTTACCTGCTTGCTGAAAATCGATCTTAGGCATTTCTACTCCCACTTCTTCCCATTCAATCGGTAATTATTCAGTACATTAATTACCGGATATTAATCACCAGACATCACAAAAAGTACGACAAAATAAGCGATAAAACAGCCGAGTAATAGCGCGCCGTTCAACCGATTCAATCGATGTTTTCTCCTCACACAGAATAGCGTGAATAGTACACTTGCTGCCATCATGATCCAAAAATACCGGGAAAAGGCATAGGGTGAAATAACACTGGGTGAAAATATGCTGGAAATACCTAATACAAAGGTCATGTTGAAAACATTAGAACCAATGATATTTCCTATTGCCATATCATTTTCACCTTTAATGGCCGCAGCAATAGAAGTAGCAAGTTCAGGCAGGCTTGTTCCCACAGCTAAAATTGTCAGTCCAATAACCAGATCACTGAGACCATAAATATGTGCAATTACGGTGGCATTATCAATGACCATGCGGGTAGATATCGGCAGGATAATTAATCCTAAAACAACCCAAAGCAGCGCGATCCCTTTGTTGCCTTCAATGGGCAGTTCTGAGTCCCGTTCCCGTGTGTAGTTGTCGATATCATTACATTGGGAGTTTGCTGTCATTTTTATCATTATTGATATGAAAAATAGAGCGGTAAACAACAGAACAATGCCATCCAAACGACTCAGGTAGTTATTGGACAACAAGTAGCCTGCAAACCCTATAATCAGCAACATCAGGGGCAATTCTCGCCGCAAAATTTCTGATTGTACTGTTATTGGACGAATAAGTGCGACGGCACCGGTAATTAACAGTAAATTTGTAATATTAGAACCGATTGCATTACCCACGGCCATGTTTGGTAACCCATTCAGACTTGCGGTGACAGATACCATCAATTCTGGCAAAGAGGTGCCGATTCCCATGACCACAAGGCCGATAATAAAAGGGGGTATTTTTAATGCGCGGGCAAACACCGCAGCACCATATACTAATCTATCAGAACCGTACACCAGTAAAATCAACCCGGTAATGAGCAGTACAATAGTCAGAAACATGATGTGTTCCTTAGATAAGATTTAATTGAGCACAATGCCAGTGTTGGTTGATTTATAAACAAAAATATTTATTTAGTCAGAGTTATATATTCTGAAGGTCGAACGATAAAAAGTAAAATTTGCTATCACTTTGCTAACGCAAATTTGGCAATTTTTTTGTAGTATGCATCACTGATTATTTGGAAACAGTAAGCAATTAGTTTATTAACAATTAAGGGCTATCAATAATGAGTCAACAAACAGAAAATCTTATTGAGATCAGCGGTATGTATTTCACCCGTGGTCAACGCCCAATTTTTGCTGATATTAATCTAACCGTCCCCAAAGGGAAAATAACCGCCATCATGGGCCCTTCCGGTATTGGAAAAACGACTTTGCTGCGTTTGATTGGTGGGCAAATCCGTCCTGAGCGTGGTGAAATTTGGTTTGATGGCGATAATATCCCAGCATTGCCCCGTCCCCGCCTTTATGCCGTTCGTAAGAAAATGAGCATGTTATTTCAGTCAGGTGCGCTATTTACGGATCTGAATGTTTTTGACAATGTTGCTTTTCCCTTACGTGAGCATACCGATCTGCCCGAAGAGTTAATTTATACTACGGTAATGATGAAACTGGAAGCCGTAGGATTGCGGGGTGCTGCTCAATTGATGCCATCAGAGTTGTCCGGGGGTATGGCAAGGCGGGCTGCTTTGGCAAGATCGATTGCACTGGATCCTGATTTAATCATGTTTGATGAGCCATTTGTTGGTCAGGATCCGATTACAATGGGTGTTCTGGTAAAGTTGATCGATGAACTTAATCACGCTCTTGGTGTCACCTGTGTTGTGGTTTCTCATGATGTTCCTGAAGTATTAAGTATTGCT
Source organism: Xenorhabdus siamensis (assembly GCF_037996745.1). NCBI lineage: Bacteria > Pseudomonadati > Pseudomonadota > Gammaproteobacteria > Enterobacterales > Morganellaceae > Xenorhabdus > Xenorhabdus siamensis. The sequence goes on along the minus strand of NZ_JBBMXE010000014.1, from coordinate 202,188 downwards.
GATTATGCTTACATTGTGGCAGAAAAAAAGGTCATTGCAGAAGGTACACCGGAGCAATTGAAAATGAATCAGGATCAACGGGTACGACAGTTTCTTGATGGCATTGCTGATGGGCCAGTGCCTTTCCGTTTCCCTGCGGGGGATTATAAAACCGAGTTATTAGCTAATAAAATTAGTTAGTAACAAAATAGTTATTAGGATAATGGAATGTTGATGTTAACACGGGCATTGGCAACATTAGGCCGGCGAGCGATTGAAGTTGCTGCTTCATTCGGCCGTGCGGGGTTCATGCTGTTTAGCGCAATTATTGGTAAACCGGAACCTGCCAGACAGTGGTTATTATTGCGTCAGCAGCTTTATAGTGTAGGTGTACAGTCACTATTGATTATTATTATTTCAGGTTTATTTATTGGCATGGTTTTGGCGTTGCAGGGCTATTTGGTGCTGAGAACTTTCAGTGCTGAAGGTAGCCTTGGCATGATGGTAGCTTTATCGCTGTTGCGGGAATTAGGCCCGGTAGTGACGGCACTTTTGTTTGCTGGTCGCGCAGGTTCTGCATTGACCGCAGAAATTGGCTTGATGAAAGCGACAGAACAAATTTCCAGTTTGGAAATGATGGCAGTTGACCCATTGCGTCGGGTCGTCGCCCCACGTTTTTGGGCTGGTTTTATCAGTATGCCTTTGTTATCGATGATCTTTGTTGCAGTTGGCATTCTGGGCGGTGTGATGGTCGGTGTGGATTGGAAAGGCATTGATAGTGGCTTTTTCTGGTCGTCCATGCAGTCAGCGGTGGAATGGCAGAAAGATATACTTAATTGTTTTCTTAAGAGCGTAGTTTTTGCCATCACAGTTACATGGATCGCGCTGTTCAATGGTTATGACGCTATCCCAACATCGGAAGGGATCAGCAGGGCAACGACGCGCACAGTAGTTCATGCGTCGTTAGCAGTATTGGGCTTGGATTTTGTGTTGACGGCACTGATGTTTGGGAACTAATTCGATGCAAAGTAAGAAAAATGAAATTTGGGTTGGAAGTTTTGTTGTAATTGCATTGGCAGCAATCATTTTTTTATGTCTAAAAGTCGCTGATATTCGGTCTTTCGGTAGTCAGACCACTTATCGTGTCACTGCGGCATTTGACAATATTGGTGGGTTGAAAGAACGTTCTCCTGTCAAAATCGGGGGCGTTGTTATTGGCCGGGTAGGGAAAATCTGGCTGGATAAGAAAACCTATACTCCACAGGTCGAGCTGGATATTTTCACGCAGTACGACAACATTCCAAGTTCCAGTTCTCTTTCTATTCGGACCTCTGGTCTGTTGGGTGAACAATATGTCGCGTTGAATGTAGGGTTTGATGATCCTGATTTGGGCGTTACCATGCTGAAAGATGGAGATCGAATTGAGGACACCAAACCTGCGATGGTTCTTGAAGACTTAATTGGTCAGTTCCTGTACAAGAGTGGCGGCGGAGATCATCAGTCTTCTGCTGCACCCGCACAGGTACACTAACCAATAATCCACTGCTTAGGAGAAATGCTAATGATGTTTAAGCGATTACTTATGGCTGCCTTACTGGTGGTTGCGCCATTCGCCAGTGCTGTTGATCAAACCAACCCTTATGCATTAATGAAAGATGCAGCAGAAAAAACGTTCTCTCGTTTGAAGAATGAACAGCCGCAGATTCAGGCAAATCCTGAAATACTGCGTCAGATTGTGCATCAGGAATTAATGCCTTATGTGCAGACAAAATATGCAGGGGCATTGGTATTAGGGCCTTACTACAAGCAAGCGACACCTGAGCAGCGTGACGCTTATTTCAAGGCATTTGAGTCTTATCTGGAGCAAGCTTATGGTCAGGCTCTGGCAATGTATCATGGACAAAATTACCAGATTGCTCCTGAGCAACCACTGGGTGATAAGACCATCGTAGCGATCCGTGTCACCATCACAGATCCTAATGGTCAACCACCTGTTCGTCTCGACTTTCAGTGGCGAAAAAACAGTAAAACTGGGAACTGGCAGGCTTACGACATGATAGCAGAAGGTGTAAGCATGATTACGACAAAACAGAATGAATGGTCGGAAATTCTGCGCCAGAAAGGTATTGATGGTTTAACTGAGCAACTGAAGATCAGTGCACAAGTTCCAATCACTTTGGAAAAGAAAAAGTGATATGAAAAGCCGGGAAAAGGATAAAGTGCCTGATAGAATCACGCAGCTAAGTTGGGAACAAGAAGGAAACACGCTGTTTCTGAAAGGTACGTTAGATCGCGATAGCCTGCTATCCTTTTGGCAGAAAAGAGACAGCGTATTGGCTCAAATAGATAATATTGATGTTTCCCAACTTGAACATGTGGATTCCACGGGGCTGGCCTTATTTGTTCGCGTAAAAGGTGACAGGCAGCAACAAGGCAAAGGGTTGACATTTTCTGGTATAGGGGAGCGCCTGAAAACGCTTATTGCGCTTTATGGCCTGCAAAGATACTTTGCAGGCCATTTATAATCTGAAAATAACTCCCCAGAAAGATGGTGGGTATAATTATCGCCCTTATGAGTCGGTCATGCTCCCAATGATTAGATCTTGTGATAAACTCCCTACTTTTTATTCTGGGTGAGATATGGCTAAAGTGGATGTGATTTGTCGTTACTGTCATAAAACAGACGAGGTTAAAGGGCATGGAAAAGGACGTACTGGACATCCTCGCTATCACTGCTATGCCTGTCGCAAAACCTTCCAACTGCACTATACCTATCAAGCCTGCCATCCCGGTATGAAAGAGCGAATTATTGATATGGCCATGAATAACGCCGGTGTTAGGGACACGGCTCGGGTTCTGAACGTCGGCATTAACACCGTCATTCGCACATTAAAAAGCTCACACCAAGACAAGTAACTACGCTGCCGCTTGCGGGCAGTGAGATTCATCTTGTTTGTGAAATAGACGAGCAGTGGTCCTTTGTCGGTAATAAGAAAAATCAACGCTGGCTCTGGTATGCCTGGGAGCCGAATAGGAAACGGGTAGTGGCACATGTGTTTGGGGATCGCAGCAGGAAAACGTTGAAAAAGCTGCTGGCTCTCTTGTCTCCTTTTACTATCCGGTTTTACTGTACAGATGATTATGCCGTTTACGATTGTCTGCCTAAAGAAAAACACCTCACGGGAAAGAAATTTACCCAACGTATTGAGAGAACAAATCTTACGCTTCGTATCCGGATAAAGAGGCTGAATAGAAAGACAATAGGTTATTCCAAATCCGAAGAGATGCATGACAAAGTGGTCGGTACGTTCATTGAGCGTGAATACTATCTTTCATAACAGATCTAACTATTGGGAGCATGACCTATGAGTCCTTGTCTTATAAGGGCGTTTTTCTTGGTTTAAGAGTCGCCTGGATTCCATTACGATAGGCGTCTATTATTATTTTAACAGCGAGTGTGAGCAAACTATGGATACTAATGAAATTAAAAAAGTACTGATGGAAAAGTTGGTGCTTGATGACGTGATCGTTAGTGGTGATGGTAGCCATTTTCAGGTAATTGCAGTGGGTGAGATTTTTGGTGAGCTAAGCCGTGTTAAACAACAGCAGACAGTTTATGCTCCCCTGATGGAATATATCGCTGATAACCGCATTCACGCTTTGTCAATTAAAACCTACACACCAGCACAATGGCAACGTGACCGCAAACTCCAGGGATTTTGAGGTTGTTTGCATCGCCGCGAACAGCACACTTTGAATTAAATAAGAGAATCATGACAGATGGATAAATTTCGAGTGAAAGGGCCTACCTGCTTGTCAGGAGAGGTGACTATTTCCGGGGCAAAAAATGCCGCATTACCAATCCTGTTCGCAGCGTTGCTGGCGGAAGAGCCAGTTGAATTACAGAATGTTCCTGAATTAAAAGATATTGATACCACAATCAAACTGCTGAACCGTTTGGGAACGAAAGTAGAACGTAATGGCTCGGTATTTGTTGATGCCAGAGGGGTCAATAAATATTGTGCACCTTATGAGCTGGTTAAGACCATGCGTGCTTCTATTTGGGCATTGGGGCCACTGGTAGCCCGTTTTGGGCAGGGACAGGTTTCTTTACCTGGTGGTTGCGCTATCGGGGCCCGTCCTGTCGATCTTCATATTTCCGGACTGGAACAGCTTGGTGCGAAGATTGTCCTGGAAGAAGGGTATGTTAAAGCGTCTGTAGATGGTCGTTTAAAAGGTGCCAGTATCGTTATGGATAAAGTGAGTGTCGGTGCAACGGTAACTATCATGACAGCAGCAACACTGGCGGAAGGTAAAACCATCATTGAAAATGCAGCACGTGAACCTGAAATTGAAGATACGGCCAATTTCCTGAATACATTGGGTGCAAAAATTACGGGGGCAGGAACTGATCGCATTGTGATTGAAGGTGTCGAGCGTTTAGGTGGTGGTGTCTATCGTGTATTGCCTGATCGCATCGAAACAGGAACTTTTCTTGTTGCAGCGGCGGCTTCCCGTGGAAGGGTTATCTGTCGCAAGGCTAAGCCAGATACATTGGATGCTGTTCTGGCTAAATTACGTGAAGCCGGAGCTGATATTCAGGTAGGTGATGACTGGATTAGTTTGGATATGCATGGGAAACGGCCAAAAGCAGTCACATTTCGCACTGCACCACATCCGGGCTTCCCGACTGATATGCAGGCACAATTTAGTTTACTGAATATTGTTGCTGAAGGTGCGGGCATGATCACCGAAACTATTTTCGAAAATCGTTTTATGCATATCCCTGAATTGATTCGTATGGGCGCACATGCAGAAATTGAAAGTAACACTGTACTTTGCCACGGCGTAGAAAAACTATCTGGTGCTCAGGTGATGGCAACGGATTTACGCGCTTCTGCTAGTTTGGTATTAGCTGGCTGTATTGCAGAAGGAACAACCATCGTCGATCGTATTTACCATATTGACCGGGGTTACGAGCATATTGAAGATAAGCTGCGTGGTCTGGGTGCCAATATCGAACGCATTAAGTAGGATAAATATATTCTCTCCTCCAAGATTTGGGGAGAGAATATGCGGAGAGAGTTGGGAAAGCGTTGAATTGAAAACCTGAGCGTCTTTCATCTCATGATGCATCTCAGTGTTCATCAAATTCTTCAATCGTAACGTTGAACGTGAGGGTTTGACCATCACGCAAGACGGTAACAGGAACGATGCTACCGGGGCGGATTTCAGCAACCTGATCCATGACTTCGGGAGGTGAAATTGCAGGCTTACGGTTGAAGCTGATGATGATATCCCCCACTTGAATGCCTGCCTTTTTGGCGGGGCTGCCCGGTAAAAGCTGGAAAACCCGAACTCCCTGAATTTGATGAATATTGGTCCCTGAAGAACGAATATTAGGCAGTTCTTTTGTTGAAATACCAATATATCCTCTGATAACTCGTCCATCACGGATTAATTTCTGCATGATTTTTGTTGCAAGCTTTGTAGGAATAGCAAATCCTAGTCCTTCAGGTGTAGAGCCAAACTCAGACTTATCAAATGACAGCGTATTAATGCCCACCAGTTCTCCTAATGTATTAACCAGCGCACCGCCGGAACTACCTTGATTAATTGACGCGTCTGTTTGCAGAAAATTTTGTCGCCGTGTCGGGCTGAGCCCGACACGCCCGGTCGCACTGATAATACCCTGAGTAATGGTCTGCCCTAAGTTGTAAGGGTTGCCGATTGCCAGCACGATATCGCCCACATGGGGAGTATGTTTGAGATTGATCGGGATCACCGGGAGATTTTCAGCGTTTATCTTGAGAACAGCCAGATCGGTCGGGCCATCAGAGCCGACCAACAGCGCTTCATAAAAATGCCCATCTTGCAACGCCACAATAATAGATCCCACTTTATTGATGACATGTTTGTTGGTGAGTATATACCCCTGCTCACTCATAATAACACCAGAACCCAGAGGGATAAGCTCCCGTGGTTCATGGGAAAAGCTACCTATGCTGGTGCTATAGATGTTAACGACAGCAGGAGCTGCCCGGCGAACGCCTTGACTGTAACTGGAAGGTTTTTCTGTGTCGTTGCTGTATAGGAAATTATTTAACTTATTGGGACGCAGTGATGGTATAGCAACCAGGAAAATCGTTGCAATAAGTAATCCTACCAATATGGAGCGCAGTAATTTGATCAGCATGGCATTATTCAATAATCAATAAGTTAAAAAAGCATAGCACAGAAGCGAGCAGACACAGCTTATTCCTGTGTCTGCCTTTTCTATACCTTTTATCTTTCGGATTGTTTGTTATCACACTGTTTTGTTATCACGCTACAACCTGAAATTCATAGAGGTATATATTGATTAACTGTGCAGCAGTAGGTAAATATTATCGCTACCACGCAGAATATTCAGGGCAATAACGGATGGTTTTTCTTCCAGTATTTTTTGCAGTTCATTGATGTTCTTAACTCGAACATTATTAGCACCGATAATCAAATCATTCTTCTGCAAACCTACCATTGCCGCTGGTGAATTTTTGGCAACTGCATCGACTTTTACGCCAGGAGTGTTATTCACGATGCTAGTGCTGAGAGTTGCACCTTGCAGAGCAATACTCAGTTTTTCCGCTTTAGTTGCCTGATTTTCACTGTTTTCCAGTATGACAGTTACTTCCATTGGCTTCCCTTTACGCAGTAAACCAACTTTGACCTCTTTACCTGGAAGGGTAGTGCCGATCTTCGCCCTTAACTCAGCAAAGCTATTAATTTTTTTGCCATCAATGGAGACCAATACATCTCCTGGCTTGATACCCGCTTTAGCCGCAGCAGACTTAGGCGTGACTTCACTGACAAATGCACCTTGTTGCGCATCAATATTCAGTGCCTTGGCGATATCTGCTGACATTTCGGTACCTCTGATACCAAGCAGGCCTCGTTTTACTTCACCATGAGCAATCAGCTGATCGGCTAAGTTCTTGGCCATATTACTTGGGATGGCAAAGCCAATGCCAACATTGCCACCGCTTGGTGCGACGATAGCAGTATTAATACCAATCAGCTCCCCTTTTAGGTTAATCAGAGCACCACCAGAGTTACCCCGGTTAATGGAGGCATCAGTCTGAATAAAGTTTTCCAAACCTTCCAGATTCAGGCCACTACGGCCAAGGGCGGAAATGATCCCTGAGGTAACGGTTTGCCCTAGCCCAAATGGATTGCCGATGGCAACAGCATAGTCACCGACACGTAGCTGATCTGAGTTAGCAAATTTGATGGCAGTCAGATTTTTGGCATCTTTTAACTGTAAAAGAGCAATGTCAGTTTGTGGGTCACGCCCGATGAGTTTGGCCGAATATTCACGCCCGTCATTTAGCTGGACTTTAATTTTATCCGCATTATTGATAACGTGATTGTTAGTAAGTACGTACCCTTTATCGACATTAATAATGACACCAGAACCTAATCCCTGGAATGGCCGGCTTCTTTTTTCCATTGGCGGAAAACCTGGCCCAAAGAAGAACTGGAAGTCTTCTGGTAGCTGAAGCTGTTGGGTTTGCACCTCAGTACCAGCAACATGTATGGTAACGACAGAAGGAAGAATTTTTTCCAGCATTGGAGCCAGGCTCGGCAATTCTTGAGAGGCCATGGCAGCAGGTAAAGCTGCATTACTTTCCATTGGAACCGAGGCCAAAGATAATCCAATACTGATCGCGAGTGCGCTGAGCAATGTGTTTTTACTTTTCATTGAATACGTTCTCTTACATACTTAAGCCAGAAAAGGAAAATCGTACTTAAAATTCCCATCTCATAAAGAAATTCTGCTTTCTGAGAAATTACTCTAATTGAGACAGGTCTCAATCATAATTGTTTCGTTGCAGTTATGACTACCAAGTATTCAGCAAAGTTCACTAATAATGTAGTTTTGTTGAATGTCTTTACAGGGATTTACCTGAATAAAAAATAAAAAACAAACGTATATAACAGGATAAAGTAGCTTGCCGTGATGCTGATTGTTACCACGGCAAGGCGATTTATTGCTTTTGGTCTTGAATTGGACGAAACAGGCCGGATGCACCTTCAGAATAGTCTCGCGGAGGCGTATCGGTGACAATTTGATTAGAATCGGTCTTGGATTCGTTAAGACGGTAATTAAAGGGATTATCCTGTACAGGCATGTTTGGCATCAGCTCATTGGAGCTTTTAGCCATATGCTGATACAACTGGCGATAATCACGAGCCATATTATCCAGCAATTCGGCGCTACGGGCAAAATGGCTAACCAGCTCTTTGCGATATTCTTCAAGTTCTGCCCGATTTTTCTCCAGTTCTGCTTGTACCGCATTTTGCTGACGCAATTTTGTGCTGCCAAAGCGGACAGCCAGTGCTCCGATGATAAAACCAATAATTAATCCGATCAGTGCGTATTCCCAAGTCATGGCAACTCCTTTATTAACATCACAGCTATCACTATAACCGTTAATTCAGTCAGAGTGGAATATTGATTATTATTTAATTAATTTATATATCACCTGAGATGTTAATTTTATACGAATTTGTCATGATAGGTTGTGAGTTATACCCAAGGTATGTAGACCGGGAATAAAAAATTTTTAAGGATCACCACGTTAATGTCACCGATTACACCTTCGTCTCTTTACCAAATTGCGCTGTCCGATGGACAATATCAACCTGATGAAGTGCAACACAAGACAGTTGTCCGCCTTGATATGATTTATCATGATCTCGTGCAGTTTTCTGCCAGTAATACCTTATATTCAGATGGCGTGAAAACAAATGGATTGAAAGGGCTATTGAGTAAGTTGTTGAAGCGCTCATCAACAGAACAGATTCGTCCGGTTCAGGGGCTTTATATGTGGGGAGGCGTGGGACGAGGAAAAACATGGTTGATGGATATGTTTTTCCGGAGTTTGCCTACTGAACGGAAATTACGCCTCCATTTCCACCGTTTTATGCTGCGGGTACATGAAGAATTAACTGAATTACAGGGGCGCGAAAACCCTCTGGAAATTGTGGCAGATGGTTTCAAAGCACAAACGGATGTACTCTGCTTTGATGAATTTTTTGTTTCTGACATTACGGATGCTATGATCCTCGGCACATTATTAGAAGCTTTGTTCAGACGAGGAATTGCACTGGTGGCAACATCAAATATCCCACCAGATGAACTGTATCGGAACGGGTTACAACGCGCGCGTTTCCTGCCAGCGATTGAACAAATCAAGAAATATTGTGACGTGATGAATGTAGATGCCGGAATTGATTATCGATTGCGGACACTCACTCAGGCACATCTTTATTTGACGCCACTGTCGGAAAGTACCCACCAAGAGATGCATCAGGTTTTCCTGCGTCTGGCCGGGCGGGAAGGTGAGCCAGCACCGGTACTAGAGATTAATCATCGTAAGATGCCTGCGATTAACAGTGTTGATGGTGTGTTGGCAATCAATTTCAAGACGTTGTGTGAGGAACCCCGCAGCCAGTTGGACTATATTGCGTTGTCTAAGATCTACCACTCTGTCTTGCTGCATGACGTACCGGTGATGACGGTATTGAATGAGAGTGCTGCGCGGCGTTTTATTGCATTGGTCGATGAATTCTATGAACGTCACGTGAAATTGATCATCAATGCTGAAGCGCCAATGGAAGAGATTTATCAGGGAGAATTACTCCGTTTTGAGTACCAGCGTTGCCTGTCCCGTTTACAGGAAATGCAGAGTGAGGAATATTTGCAGCGCCCGCATCTGCCTTGATATTCGGTGAAATTCTAGAGAGATTTCGCCAGGATTACCGTTATCTGGCGAGATAATTATTGAATTTGGGGTCGATTTTTTATAGCGACTTCTCTATAATCTTGCGACCCCACGTTACAGCAGGATTTTTTATTTCCCGAAAAACTTGCATTAGTGCCGGCATAGGCTATTCGAAGGGGTAGGTTTGCTGGACATGAGTCGTGTGAACCTCAAAAAAGTTTCTGAACCTCGAGCGTTCACCAACGTGTAACTTATAATTGGGTAAGCTTTAATGAAAACTTTTACAGCTAAACCAGAAACCGTAAAACGCGACTGGTATGTTGTTGACGCAGATGGCAAAACTCTGGGCCGTCTTGCAACTGAAATAGCTCGTCGCCTGCGCGGCAAGCACAAAGCGGAATACACTCCGCACGTTGATACTGGTGATTACATCATTATTGTTAACGCAGAGAAAGTTGCTGTAACCGGCAATAAACGTGCTGACAAAATCTATTATCACCACACTGGTCACATCGGTGGTATCAAGCAAGCGACCTTTGAAGAGATGATTGCCCGCCGTCCTGAGCGTGTCATTGAAATCGCGGTTAAAGGCATGCTGCCAAAAGGGCCACTGGGTCGTGCAATGTACCGTAAACTGAAAGTTTACGCGGGCAGTGAGCACAACCATGCGGCACAGCAACCACAAGTTCTGGACATTTAATCGGGATTATAGGCAATGGCTGAAAATCAATACTACGGCACTGGTCGCCGCAAAAGCTCTTCCGCTCGTGTCTTCATTAAGCCAGGTAGCGGTAACATCGTAATCAACCAACGCAGCCTTGAAGTTTACTTCGGTCGTGAAACTGCGCGCATGGTTGTTCGTCAGCCACTTGAGCTGGTTGACATGCTGGACAAACTGGATCTGTACATCACTGTTAAAGGTGGTGGTATCTCTGGTCAGGCAGGTGCAATCCGTCACGGTATTACCCGTGCACTGATGGCTTATGACGAGACTCTGCGTTCTGATCTTCGCAAAGCTGGCTTCGTTACTCGCGATGCTCGTGAAGTTGAACGTAAAAAAGTGGGTCTGCGCAAAGCACGTCGTCGTCCACAGTTCTCCAAGCGTTAATTTTTTGCCGCAATGGTGGCATTGGATTAATGTTGAAACCCGCCATTTTTATGGCGGGTTTTTTATCTTTGGGTTTTCTTGCCTTTGTGAATACTCTTTTTTTCCAGAAAAAAAAGCATATTGCAGAGATAAATTTCTGAACTCCAATATATCATCATTAATTCTTAATCTACTTCCCCACAAAATGTTCAAAATCTGGTAAACTAGTGACAATTTTTTGTCTTGTCCATGTGTTTGCCTGATTTGTCTATAATCCTCGGATAATAAGCGCGAAGCCGGATGAGAATATGAGCGAGAATAGCCATTGTTCATTGAAGGGCTGTTCGTTCCTTTTTTTAGATAAACTTGGAGGTTTTCATGGCTGTCGCTGCCAACAAACGTTCGGTAATGACTCTGTTTTCCGGCCCGACCGACATTTTTAGCCATCAAGTGCGAATTGTACTGGCGGAGAAAGGGGTCAGCGTTGAAATAGAACACGTTGAAGCAGGCAATCTGCCGCAGGATCTTATTGACCTGAACCCGTATCAGACGGTTCCTACCCTCGTTGATCGTGAGCTGACTCTTTATGATTCTCGCATCATAATGGAATATTTGGATGAGCGTTTCCCGCATCCACCGCTCATGCCTGTATACCCTGTTGCACGAGGTTCCAGCCGTTTGATGATGCACAGAATTGAAAAAGACTGGTATTCCCTGATGTACAAAATTCAGGAAGGGAATATGCAGGAAGCCAATGCTGCACGGAAACAGCTTGCTGAAGAGTTGCTGGCAATAGCACCTATTTTCAGAGAGATGCCTTTCTTCATGAGCGATGAATTCAGTTTGGTAGACTGCTATCTCTCTCCTCTGTTGTGGCGTTTACCTGTACTGGGTGTTGAGTTATCTGGCCCGGGAGCCAAAGATCTTCAAGTCTATATGCAACGTGTATTTGAACGTGATGCGTTTCTGGCTTCATTGACAGAAGCGGAGCGTGAAATACGTTTACAGTCACGGAGTTAATGTATGGGTATGACTCAAATATCTCCCCGCCGCCCTTATTTATTGCGGGCACACTATGAGTGGCTGCTGGATAATGACTTGACTCCGCATATCGTTGTGGATGTTACTCAATATGGAGTAAGCGTTCCGATGGAATATGCGCAGAACGGGCAGATCATCCTGAATATTTCTCCACGGGCGGTTGGTAATCTGGAATTAGCCAATGACGAAGTTCGCTTCAATGCTCGTTTTGGTGGGGTAGCACGTCAGGTTTCTGTTCCTATGTCTGCTGTGATCGCAGTTTATGCTCGTGAAAATGGGGCCGGAATGATGTTTGAGCCAGAAGTAGCCTATGAAGCGGGATCTGGGCAGGAAGATTCCGATTCTCCGGTGGCTGATAATCTGGTGCTGATTCGTGATATGAAAACACAACATGATGATAATTCTCCGGATGATGAACCCCCTCAACCACCAAAAGGCCGCCCGATATTACGTGTGGTAAAATAGGCACATAAACCATGTAGTGCCAATAAGTCGTTAAAATAAAGGAGATAAAAATCTCCTTTATTTTTAGTTGTCTTTATTGGTTATTGAATTGATATTGTATTACAAATATTCAGTGTAAGACTGGTTCAACTCCCATTGACATATCTCTATATTTTCTTTGTCCTTTCTGCTTGCTGATTTTTTGGCTGCATTTAAACTTTTAGCTACATTTCGAACAAATTGCTCTTTATTTTCCAAACCTATTAATGTTGGTGGAATATTACAGATATCACTTGATAAGGAAGGTTTGCGTTTGTTTGCCAGTGTTAGAACTTCAACAGGATTATTAATCAGGGCAAAAGATAAGGAATTAACAATCTGTTTGGAAAAGTCTTGATGTATGTTGGGAGTTAACTCAAAAGCAATTTTTACCCATTCAGGATTTCCAGTCGTAATATAATGAGCAATTTCGTTCCTTTTACCTTGTTCACCTATTTCAGCAACGATGGAATTCACCCCCCTTTCTTTTACTTGCTGTCTGATTTCTATAGGGGTAGATAATCCAGCGACCGAAGGGGAACTAATTAAGAATATGAAAGAGAGCAGAGATATTTTAGTTAGTAAACGCATTTAGTTCTCGGAGTTACTATTATGTAATTAATTTTAAATTGTTTATTATTTAATTAGTTTACTTGAAAGTGCAGGCTTCAAATCTGTAATTTACGTATAAATCATCATCTTATTTCATTAATCCCTCATATCTTCTTTATATCCTAGAGCTATATGCTGAAATCTTTCTTTAAAAAGAAGTCAAACCTATTTTTAAGATTAGCTAAGATATTAAATTCAAATATTTACTTTTGGGATATAAGAATAGTCGCATAACACAGAAAAATACAATAATCATGGTAGTAAAACGGAAATCATCACTACTTCCATAGGAGATGGTGGTTTTAGAACACAATCTTCTGTATACACAAAAAATGTACCAGATGAATCAAAAAAGATCAATAAATTGATCGGTATTGACGATCAATTTCATATTCATTGATAGAATTCATCAATCAAATGAAAATGATCAATAAATCCAACAAGAAGTGGTTTTGGAATGACAATAAAAGAAGTGAGAGTCTATTTTGTGAGATTTTCTCCAGTCAGAAGACCGGAGAAAAATTTAGGATAAGATGAAATTAAACCTCAAGGTAATCAAGAATACCGGAGGCGGCTCTCCTGCCTTCAGCAATGGCAGTGACGACTAAATCAGAACCTCTGACAGCATCTCCACCAGCAAAAATTTTAGGGTTGCTGGTTTGGAAAGGAAAATCACTGGATTCGGGGGCGATAATGCGTCCTTGTTGATCAAGATTGACCTGATATTCATCCAGCCATTGCATGGTATGTGGTTTGAAACCAAACGCCATAATCACAGCATCGGCTTCAATGATAAACTCTGAATCTGGAATGATTTCGGCCTGGCGCCGGCCTTTTTCATCCATTTCTCCTAATTGTGTTTTAGCTACTTTGACACCTCGAACATGGCCTTTATCATTGACTTCAATGCTGACTGGTTGGAGGTTGAATTGGAATTCAGCACCTTCTTCCCGGGCATTTTTCACTTCACGGCGAGAACCCGGCATGTTGTCTTCATCCCGCCGATAGGCACAGATCACATGGGTTGCACCCTGACGAACAGAAGTACGTACGCAGTCCATTGCTGTGTCACCACCCCCCAGAACCAGAACCCGCTTATTTTTCATATCAATATAGGGTTGTTCCGGTAATTCTTCATAGCCCATTAAATGACGGGTATTGGCAATTAGAAAAGGCAGAGCATCATATACCCCGTCGGCATTTTCATTTTCCAGACCACCATGTATGGACTGATAAGTTCCAACACCCAAAAAGACGGCATCAAATTGCTTTGTGAGTTCAGCAAGTGTGACATCTTTCCCTATCTCTGTATTCAGACAGAATTTGATACCCATTTCGGTAAAAATTTCTCTGCGCCGGCTCATGACTTCTTTTTCTAGTTTAAAAGCAGGAATACCAAATGTGAGCAATCCGCCGATTTCAGGATGTCGATCGTAAACGACAACCTGTACACCATTGCGTGTCAGAACATCAGCACATGCCAATCCGGCAGGGCCTGCTCCAACGACGGCGACTCGTTTGTCGGTCGTACTCACGTGTGACATATCGGGTTTCCAACCCATCGCAATAGCAGTATCGTTAATATAACGCTCAATATTACCGATAGTGACGGCACCAAAATCGTCATTCAGTGTACAGGCACCTTCACAAAGACGATCCTGCGGACAAACCCGCCCACAAACTTCCGGCAGGCTATTTGTTTGATGGGATAGCTCTGCTGCTTCAATAATGCGGCCTTCATTGGCTAATTTTAGCCAGTTCGGGATGTAGTTGTGTACCGGGCACTTCCACTCACAATACGGATTTCCACATGCGAGGCAGCGATCTGCTTGCGCCTGTGCTTGAATTTCAGAAAAAGGCTCATAAATTTCCACGAATTCTATTTTTCTGATTTTCAACGCTTTTTTGGGTGGATCGACACGCTGTAGATCGATAAATTGATAAACATTTTGACTCATTCTTAACTCCTACTGCGCCTGAATCCGCAATTCTGCGGAGGAGCGGCTGCGGTGCCCCAGCAGTGCACTGACATCACTGGACTTAGGTTTAACCAGTGCGAACTTATTGACCCATTGTGACCAGTTTTCCAGAATACTTTCACCGTGTTGTGAGCCAGTCAGGCGAACATGTTCGGTGATTAATCCGCGTAGGTGTTCTTTATGAATGGAGAGGGTATCAATTGAGAGAACTTCGACTAATTCAGAGTTAACCCGTTTGCGGAAATCATCAGATTCATCGAGAACATACGCGAATCCTCCTGTCATACCTGCGCCAAAGTTGACTCCTGTGTTACCCAGAACACAGACTATTCCACCAGTCATATATTCACAGCCATTATCTCCAATCTCCTCAACCACGGTGATGGCACCTGAGTTTCTTACTGCAAAGCGTTCACCTGCACATCCGGCGGCAAATAATTTTCCGCCAGTTGCACCATAAAGGCAGGTATTGCCAATAATCGTTGCTTCGTGACTTTTGAATGCAGAGCCTACCGGAGGCAAAATAACAATCTGTCCACCTGCCATGCCCTTGCCGACATAATCATTGGCATCACCAGTTAATGTTAATTCAACTCCGCCTGCGTTCCAGACTCCAAAACTTTGTCCGGCTGTTCCTGTAAAATGTAATTTTATTGGGTTACCCGCCAGTCCCTGATCACCATGTATTGCGGCAATCGCGCCAGACAGTGATGCCCCGACAGAGCGGTCAGTATTCTGGATATCAAAATAGAATTTTTTACTCTGCGCCTTTTTAACAAAAGGCAGGGCCTGATTGATAATAGCTTTATTGAGCACGCCCTGATCAAAGGAAGGGTTATCTTCAGTGCAATACTGGGCTTTACCTTCATGGGGCTGTGCTGTTTCCAGTAAAGGTTCAAGATTGAGTTTGCTTTGTTTGGCAGAGATACCTTCCAATATTTCAAGCAAATCTGTGCGGCCAATCAAATCTGTTAATTTGCGCATTCCCAGTTGAGCCAGAATTTCACGCGTTTCCTGTGCGATAAAGCGGAAATAATGAATTACTCGTTCAGGCAGCCCGTGATAATGAGACTGACGCAATTTTTCATCTTGTGTAGCTACTCCGGTTGCACAGTTATTGAGATGACAAATTCTCAGGTACTTACAGCCGAGCGCAACCATTGGTCCCGTACCAAAACCAAAACTTTCTGCACCTAAAATAGCGGCTTTGATAATGTCTACACCTGTTTTTAACCCGCCGTCAACCTGAAGACGAATTTTATGGCGCAGGCCATTAGCGACCAGCGCTTGCTGGGTTTCTACTAAGCCGAGTTCCCACGGACAACCGGCATATTTCACAGAGGACAGAGGGCTTGCTCCTGTTCCTCCGTCATAGCCGGCGATAGTGATTAAATCGGCATAGGCTTTTGCTACGCCGGTAGCGATGGTTCCTACACCCGGCTCTGAAACCAATTTCACAGAAATCAGGGCATTAGGATTGACCTGTTTCAGATCAAAAATTAACTGGGCCAAATCTTCGATGGAATAAATATCGTGATGCGGTGGTGGCGAAATCAATGTCACACCGGGAATCGAATAACGTAGTCTGGCGATGTATGGTGTTACCTTATCTCCCGGTAATTGCCCGCCTTCACCGGGTTTTGCTCCCTGGGCAACTTTAATTTGAATAACATCGGCACTGCTTAAATAAGCGGGAGTGACGCCAAAACGCCCGGAGGCAACTTGCTTAATCCGGGAAACTTTTTTCGTACCATAGCGAGCAGGATCTTCTCCACCTTCGCCGGAATTGGAGAAACCACCCAGTGTATTCATTGCTTCAGCCAGTGCTTCATGTGCTTCAGGACTTAGCGCACCAATTGACATCGCCGCGGTGTCAAAACGTTTGAACAGCGCTTCGGCGGGTTCGACTTCTTCAATGGGAATCGGCTCTCCTTTTGGAGATATTGCCAGCAGGTCGCGTAGTGTTGTGATAGGGCGGCCGTTGACCAATTGTGAGTACTTCTGGTAATCACTGTACTTGCCGCTGTGAACGGCTGCTTGTAAGGTACTCACGACATCAGGGTTATAAGCGTGATATTCCCCATTGTGGACATATTTCAGTAATCCACCCTGATCGATCGTATGGCGGTACAGCCACGCCCGTCTGGAAAGGTTACGCAAATCTTGTTCAAAATCGTTGAAATCAGCCCCTTCAATCCGGCTGACGACCCCATTGAAGCAGCGATCTGTTATTTCAGAATGTAAGCCGACAGCCTCAAACAACTTAGAACAGCGATAGGATGAAATCGTGGAGATGCCCATTTTGGACATAATTTTATATAACCCTTTATTGATACCATTGCGATAATTCAGCATCACACGGGCATATGGGGTATTGATTGTGCCATCATCGACCATTTTGCCCAATGATTCATACGCCAAATAAGGGTAAACAGCGGTAGCACCAAAGCCAAGCAATACCGCAAAATGGTGTGGATCGCGGGCACTGGCAGTTTCGACTATCAGGTTGGCATCACAACGCAAACTTTTTTCCACCAAACAGTGCTGGATGGCACCAACTGCCATTGGGGCAGGGATCGGTAATCTTTCTGGAGAAATATTACGGTCGGATAAGACCAGCAATACCGCACCATTACGGACACGTTTTTCTGCTTGTTCGCACAGGGTTGAAATTGCGGTCTTGAGATTCGTTTCTTGTGGGTTAAACGTTAAATCCAATGTTTCTGCGCGATAATAAGAGCTTTGCTGTGTTGTCAGTTGCACAAAATCGGGATAGAGCAGTACCGGGGATTCGAAACTCAGGCGGTGAGCCTGTCCTTCAGCTTCACAAAAGACGTTCATCTCCCGGCCTATGCGGGTGGACAACGACATAACATGTGCTTCACGCAGCGGATCGATGGGAGGATTGGTCACTTGAGCAAATTGCTGGCGGAAATAGTCATAGATTATGCGTGGGCGGCTGGAAAGTACGGCAAATGGTGTATCATCCCCCATTGAACCCGTTGCTTCCTGACCATTCTCGCCGAGTACGCGAATGATTTGGTCCAGCTCTTCATGACTGTAGGCAAACTGTTTGTGATAGGTTGCCAACATGCGATCATCCAAATCCCGTGTGCCAACTTGTTCTTCTGGTAATTTTTCGAAAGGAATCAGGTGCCTGACATTCTTTTCCAGCCACTCTTTATAAGGATGGCGGCTTTTCAAATCGTTATCGGTTTCGGCAGAATGAAGAATTCGGCCTTTCCGGGTATCGATTACCATTAATTCACCTGGACCGATACGTCCTTTTTCTACGACTTCATCGGGTTGGTACTCCCAGATCCCGACTTCTGAAGCACAGGTGATCAGTTTATCCTTCGTAATAACATAACGTGCCGGACGTAAACCGTTGCGGTCGAGATTACAGGCTGCATAGCGTCCATCAGAAATAACGATACCCGCCGGCCCATCCCACGGCTCCATATGCATGGAATTAAAATCGAAGAAAGCACGCAGATCGTCATCCATATCTGGGTTGTTCTGCCATGCGGGGGGAACCAGTAAGCGCATTGCACGGATCAAATCCATACCGCCATTGAGAAATAGTTCCAGCATATTATCCAGTGAACTGGAGTCTGAACCTGTTTCGTTGACAAAAGGAGCCGCAGTTTGTAAGTCAGGGATCAAAGGCGTACGGAATTTATAGGCTCTCGCTTTGGCCCATTCGCGGTTTCCGGTGATCGTATTGATTTCACCATTATGAGCCAGATAACGAAACGGCTGTGCTAATGGCCAGCGAGGGACGGTATTAGTTGAAAACCGTTGATGGAACAGGCAGATCGCTGACTCCATGCGTAAATCTGCCAAATCCGAGTAGAATCGAGGCAGATCAGCCGCCATACATAGCCCTTTGTAAATCGTGACCAGATTGGAGAGGCTGCAAATATAAAAATCGTCATCGGTAATGCGTTTCTCTATACGGCGACGGGCAATGAATAGACGACGTTCTAAATCCTGTGATCGCCATCCGGCAGGGGCATTAACAAAAATTTGTTCAATTCGGGGAAGGCTTGACAGTGCGATGTTGCCTAAGATATCGCGATTTATAGGGACTTCTCGCCATCCGGCAATGGACAGCGTTTCATTTTCTAATTCTTGTTCGATAATATCGCGGCATGATTGGGCTATCTGGCTATCCTGGCTCAAAAACAACATACCGACAGCGTAGTTTTTTGCCAGTCGCCATGATTGTTCATGGGCAATCATCTGAAAAAACCGGTCAGGTTTTTGCATTAATAAGCCACAGCCATCACCTGTTTTTCCATCTGCCAGAATTGCTCCCCGATGTTGCATCCTGGCAAGTGCATGTATTGCTGTGCGCACAACCTTGTGGCTTGGCTCTCCTTCAATATGTGCGATTAATCCAAAGCCACAGTTATCTTTTTCCTGTAATTTGTCATACAACATGGTAAAGCTCCCAAGTTCTGTCCGACTCTTACATCACTCACGAGATGATATAGATTATTATTGCTACAGACGTCTGAATTGCGCCCTCAGTCAAATACCATTTGTTTGTTTAAGTTTTATTGGTAATAACTGGTTATCAGTCATAACCGTTAATAAAAACAGCAGAGCGAAATGATATTGTGTTTTTGTATAAGGTCACTGCATAAATATGAGTTGGAGAAATAACCAACAGGTAATTTTCAGTGAATTCCCAACTTAGCGAGAAAAATAAAACAGGTCAAATAATGCCAGATCGTGTTTTATGTAATTGAAAAATACATATCAGATTGAATTAAAATAAAAATATTGTTACTACCTTATTATGTGACTCAGATCATGACTTAGAAATGATGTGAGTTATATCACTAATTTATCCATATTATGTATTTTAAATATGCTTATAAAATGACTTTTTTTAGAATATTTATCTTTGTTGGTGAATTTTATTGGCATTTTGTTGTGTATTTTGTGTTCGTTAAGAGTAAATGATTGATTGATTTTTATTCTTTTATAAGTCACTAAAATCGGGTTTGATTTAATATTCTGTTTTTTTGATTATTTATTCTTTTAAGGGAGTTAAGAACAATATCCCTTAACGAAGTTGGGCTTTATTTAAGTTATGATTCAATCTGGTGATTTTACTTGGAGTTATTATGGAGTTGTTATGAAGCTGATCAGGGGGCTTGCCCAATATTACGTTGATTTAATGATGAAACTGGGATTAGTACGCTTTTCGTTACTACTGGCATCTGTTCTGGTGATCTTGGCAATGACGATGCAAATGGCAGTGACATTCGTCTTGCATGGGGAAGTACAACGTATCGATTTAATCCGTTCCATCTTTTTTGGTTTATTAATTACGCCGTGGGCGGTTTATTTTCTCTCTATTGTCGTGGAACAACTTGAAGAGTCCCGTCAACGCTTATCCAGTTTGGTGGCAAAACTGGAGGAAATGCGTCAACGTGATGCAATATTGAATCAGCAGCTAAAAGATAATATTACTCAATTAAATCAAGAAATCAGCGAAAGGGAAAAAGCAGAAAAAGCGCATCTGGTATTGTTGGACAAATTGAAATTAGAAATGGAGTACCGTGAAAAAACACAGATTGAACTTGAACAGCAATCGGTTCTGTTACGTTCATTCCTTGATGCTTCACCTGATCTAGTTTATTACCGCAATGAAGATAATGAGTTTTCTGGCTGTAACCGTGCGATGGAACTGCTGACAGGCAAAAGTGAAAAACAACTGATTGGTCTGACACCGATAGAAGTTTACGACAAGGAAATTGCCAGCAAGGTGATGGAAACGGATGAAAAAGTCTTTCGTCATAACGTCTCGCTGACTTATGAACAATGGCTGGTTTATCCTGATGGACGCAAGGCCTGTTTTGAGCTGAGAAAAGTTCCTTTTTATGATCGTATCGGTAGACGTCATGGTCTGATGGGATTTGGACGCGATATAACGGAGCGTAAGCGCTATCAGGACGCGTTGGAGAATGCCAGCAGAGATAAGACTACCTTTATCTCTACGATTAGCCATGAGCTTCGTACGCCTTTAAATGGCATTGTCGGCTTAAGCCGTATTCTGATGGATACCAATCTGACACCTGAACAGTGCAACTATCTAAAAACAATCCACGTCAGTGCGATCACTCTGGGTAATATCTTTAATGATATTATTGAGTTAGATAAAATTGAGCGCCGTAAGATCCAACTTGACACTCAGCCGATTGATTTTACTGGTTTTATGGCTGATTTGGAGAATTTGTCTGGATTGTTGGCACAACCAAAAGGCATTCGGTTTGTTTTAGAGCCAGAATTGCCATTACCCGCTAAGGTCTTGGCTGATGGTACTCGCCTACGCCAAATTCTGTGGAATTTAATTAGCAATGCCGTGAAATTTACCCAGAAAGGCGAAATCAGAGTGCGTATCTGGTGTGAAGAAGAAGATCGCCTGCTGTTTGAAGTCACTGATTCCGGTATTGGTATCCCCTCTGATGAGCTAGAAAAAATCTTCGCCATGTATTATCAGGTGAGAGACAGTGCTGGCGGACGTCCGGCCACGGGGAC
This sequence comes from Xenorhabdus siamensis, assembly GCF_037996745.1. NCBI lineage: Bacteria > Pseudomonadati > Pseudomonadota > Gammaproteobacteria > Enterobacterales > Morganellaceae > Xenorhabdus > Xenorhabdus siamensis. The sequence continues at coordinate 180,685 of NZ_JBBMXE010000014.1, read as the reverse complement.
AGGGATCGGTCTTGCTGTATCCAAACGGCTCGCACAAGCTATGGAAGGTGATATTACGGTTAAGAGTACAGTAGGTGAGGGATCTTGTTTTACCTTATCTGTGATTGCCCCTGCGATTGATGAAAACGCTGTAGGAGGGGAAGAAGAAGATTCACTGCCATTACCCGCACTGAATATCCTGTTGGTTGAGGATATTGAGCTGAATGTCATTGTTGCCCGTTCTGTTCTGGAGAAACTCGGTAATAGTGTAGATGTCGCCATGAATGGCCGTGATGCTCTGGAGATGTTTGATCCCGATGAGTATGACTTGGTGCTGCTTGATATCCAATTACCGGATATGACTGGATGGGATATTGCTCGTGAATTGCATAAACGTTACCAGAATCACACTCTTCCTCCTCTGATCGCTCTGACTGCCAATGTTTTGAAAGACAAGAAAGAATATCTTGAGGCAGGCATGGATGAAGTTCTCAATAAGCCTCTTTCTGTGAAAGAACTGACTGCCGTAATGGAAAAATTCTGGGGTAAATTGGCTGAATCTGAACCACGGTTACCGGAGCCCTTGAAAAAGGATGAAGCATTCATTGATGAACTACTTGATTTAGAGATGCTCAATCAGTATATCGACTTGGTAGGTCCGAAGATGATATCTGATAATCTGACCATCTTTGAAAATATGATGCCGAACTACCTTGCCTTACTGGAATCGAATATGACAGCAAAGGATCAAAAAGGAATTACGGAAGAGGCTCATAAAATCAAGGGTGCTGTCGGTTCTGTCGGATTACGTCATTTACAACAATTAGCACAGCAGATCCAGTCACCAGATTTACCCGCGTGGTGGGATAACGTGCAGGAGTGGGTAGATGAGCTGAGTCAGGAATGGAAACATGATACGGAAACATTGAGAAACTGGCTGGCGGACGCTACAAAAAAATAACCCCAACCGAAGTTGGGGTGCGCGAATACTGCGCCAACACCAGGGAAACTTGTTTGCCCGCTTATCTAAGATTTATTTTAGGCGCGAGCAATTAAAGAATTCTTCCACACAGAATACAAGTACCAACATAGCAAAGATAAGATTTTTGGTTATGCTCCCAATGGTTAGATATTGTGATAAACTCCTTACTTTTTATTCTGGGTGAGATATGGCTAAAGTTGATGTGGTTTGTCGTTACTGTCATAAAACAGACGAGGTTAAAGGGCATGGAAAAGGGCGTACTGGGCACCCCCGCTATCACTGTTATGCTTGCCGTAAAACCTTCCAACTGAACTATACCTACCAAGCCTGCCACCCCGGCATGAAAGAACGAATTATTGATATGTCCATGAATAACGCTGGTGTCAGGGACACGGCTCGGGTTCTGAAAGTCGGTATTAACACGGTCATTCGCACATTAAAAAACTCACGCCAAGACAAGTAACTACGCTGCCGCTTTCGGGCAGTGAAATTCATATTGTCTGTGAAATAGACGAGCAGTGGTCATTTGTCGGTAATAAAAGAAATCAGCGCTGGCTCTGGTATGCGTGGGAGCCGAATAGGAAACGGGTAGTGGCACATGTGTTTGGGGATCGCAGCAGGAAGACGTTGAAAAAGCTGCTGGCACTCCTATCTCCTTTTACTATCCGGTTTTACTGTACAGATGATTATGCCGTTTACGATTACCTGCCTAAGAAAAAACACCTCACGGGAAAGAAATTTACCCAACGTATCGAGAGAACGAATCTTACGCTTCGTATCCGGATAAAGAGGTTGAATAGAAAGACAATAGGTTATTCCAAATCCGAAGAAATGCACGACAAAGTGATAGGTACGTTCATTGAGCGTGAATACTACATCTCATCACCGATCTAACCATTGGGAACATGACCAGATTTTTTGTTACAAGATTCATTAAAATCTGTGATGAAGATTGGTGTTTAACCCTCTAAGGGGTTAAGCATTAATCTACTACAAATGGAGAGAAATATGAAATCTGTTGCAGTTATATTAAGTGGATGTGGGGTCTATGACGGTAGTGAAATCCACGAATCCGTTTTAACTATGCTCTCTTTGAGTCGTTTGGGTGCTGAAGTGTCTTTTTTTTCGCCTGATGAGTCACAACATCATGTAATTAATCATCTTAATGGAGAGGAGAAACAAGAAATCCGTCACATAATGGAAGAGTCAGCCCGTATAACAAGAGGTAATATTCAGCCATTATCTGAGGTTGATGTTAATACTTTGGATGCATTGATTGTTCCCGGCGGTTTTGGCGTAGCTAAAAATTTATGTAATTTCGCATTTAAAGGATCTGACTGTGAAATAAATAAAGAAATTTTAAGCGTTGTGCAAAATATGCACCAAAAAGGTAAGCCAATGGGTTTTATGTGTATTGCACCCGTTATGGTTCCCAAAATATTAGATAAACCGATAAAAGTCACTGTAGGTAATGATCCCGAAATGGTAGCACAGATAGAAAAAATGGGAGGGGTTCATATAGCGTGTCCGGTTGATGGCATTGTTGTTGATTTTGAAAATAAAATTGTTACAACGCCAGCTTATATGCTTGCTCAATCTTTATCTGAGGCCGAAATAGGGATAGACAAATTGGTCAGAAAAATATTGGAAATGATTGAGTAATAGGATGAGAAATCCTTTTTCAATATTATGGCACTGGTTGAAAAAAATTGTGGGCATGATCACTCTTTTGTGGTTTGTTGCTGTAATCACATTTTCATTTCTGCCAGTGCCGTTTTCTATGGTAATGCTGGAAAAACAGATCAGCGCTTTAGTGTCAATTAATTTATCTTATGTTTCTCGCTCTACTTGGGTAGATCAAGATCAAATTTCACCTTATATGGCATTAGCCGTGATTGCTGCCGAGGATCAACGGTTTCCGGAACACTGGGGATTTGATTTTCCAGCGATAGCAATGGCAGTGGAACATAACAAAAAGTATCGGAAGCGAATACGTGGTGCTTCTACCATAACTCAGCAAACAGCTAAAAACCTCTTTCTGTGGGAAGGGCGTAGTTGGGTGAGAAAAGGGTTGGAGACGGGAATGACGGTTGTGCTGGAGCTACTGTGGCCGAAGAAACGTATTTTGACCGTCTATCTCAATATTGCTGAATTTGGTGATGGTATTTTTGGTGTGGAAGAAGCTGCTCAACACTATTTCAGCAAACCAGCCAGTCGATTGACAGCCTCCGAGGCCGCTCTTTTGGCGGCAGTGTTACCTAATCCTCTCCGTTATAGGGTTGATACGCCTTCTCCTTATGTGTTGCAACGTCAGCGATGGATTTTACGGCAAATGCAGTTATTAGGGGGACAGCATTATCTAAAATCAAATAAATTGAGCAAATAATTTGAAATGCAGCGCTCAGGAAACAGTAGAAAAACCCAAACAAAGCAGCTCTTTTTGTGCCGCTTTGTTTGGAATAGTTTGTTTGACAGAGTTGTTTGCCAGGGCGTGTTGGAAAAAATTAACGGCGACAGTTTTACTGTTAATGCCGTGATTTGTATCGTGCTAATCGCTACTTCTAATATCGAAATCTAATCAAGATAAATGAACGCGATGGTTACGCGTTTAACCCCGTCAGTTTCACTGGCAATCTTCGCGGCATCAGCTCCTTCCTGCCGGGTAACAATGCCAAATAAAAAGACTTCGCCATTTTCAGTCACAATTTTAATATTTGATGACTTCACTGCATCACTGGCCAGAATTTTCGAACGTACTTTCGTTGTCAGCCAGGTATCTAAAGATGCAGTACTGAGTGTAACAGGATTACCTTGTCTGATTTCGTTGTAAACTACACTAACCCCTTCAATTTTTGATGCTATCTGCTTGGCTCGATCTGCTAGCTGCATATCTGGGCTCTGGCCGGTTAATAGCACCTTACCTTCATAAACTGTTGTAACGATACGAGCTCGGGACTTAATTTGTGGGTCCTTACTGATGGCATTACTGATACGAGCTTCTAAAGTGGTATCGTCAACTTGTTGCCCGACTGTACGGGGATCGGTGCCTGCTTTGGTTGCAATAGCAGCAGAGCCGACGATGGCAGCACCAATACATCCTTGCAATAATATTGCACCACAAAATACCAATAATAGAGAAAATAACCGCATTATTTGGCTCCTTAGTCATCCTGATGAGGGAATAACGTATTATCGATTAAGTCACACAGACAGTTAATTGTCAGCATGTGCACTTCCTGAATTCTGACACTGTGATGGGAAGGGATGCGGATTTCTACATCTTGTGGACCCAACAACCCTGCCAGTTCACCGCCATCAAAACCCGTCAATGCAACAATAGTCATATCACGGGTGACAGCGGCTTCTACTGCTTTGATAATCGCCCGGCTGTTTCCATGTGTAGAGATAGCCAGCAGAACATCTCCAGTCTGCCCCAGTGCTCTGACTTGTTTAGCGTAGATCTCTTCTGGCTGTTTACTGCCGGCAATGGCAGTGATCACCACATTATCAGCATTCAGCGACAACGCTGGCAGACTTGGTCGCTCTGTCTCAAATCGGTTTATCATACTGGCTGTAAAACGTTGTGCTGTTGCGGCTGAGCCGCCATTACCACAGCACAGGATCTTGTTGCCATTCAGCAGTGACTGAACCATCATCATTGCGGCGCGGGATATCGCGTCGGGTAATGCCTCTGCTGCTGCGATTTGTGTTTGAATACTTTCGGTAAAGCAGACTTTAATTCTATCCAGCACGTTATGACCTATATATTTCTATTTTATTGATCGAGTAAATTCAGAACCTATCAGATAGGTTTTCATTTAAATTAAAAGCATCTTTCAGCCATTCAAATTTTTGACCAGTAATTGCACAAACATCAAAGCGGCAGGCCGCAGTTTCAAAACATTCATCACGCTGATAAAGCCAGAACGAGGCGGTGCGCAATATCTTTCTGCGTTTGCTTCGGGTAATTGTAGCAACGGCATCGCCGTATTGTGCATTTTGGCGGAAACGAACTTCGACAAAGACCCATGTTTGTTTATCACGCATGATCAGATCAATTTCCCCGCCACGAATTTTCACATTCTCTGCGACAAAGACAAGACCTTGTTGCTGCAAAAATTGTTTAACTTGTTGTTCATAATAGCATCCCTGAGCATAGCGATTGTTTTGGTTTTTTTTCATCCTGAAATTACCAGTCAAAAAGAAAAAGTCACTTATTGTACCGACTGTATGGCAATATTTTTGTTTGTATTCTGAACAGAAGTATTATCAATGGCAGAAATATTGTCTGAGGTACTGTTAATCGTGCTGTCAGTATTATCAGCGGGATTAATTTCTGTCACACGGTTCTCAACCACAATGCGTCCATTATTAAATTGCATCCACGGTAGCTGACGGGATATTGTACAACCCTCTGTGATGGAAAGCTCTCCAGATGCTCCATTCATATTGAACCCGATACCTTGTTGTAATTGAGTAAAATGATTGGCTAATGACCAGGCATCGATTCCCATCGCGTAAAGGCGCATAAGAGAATAATCATTACCAAATTTATTTGCTGCCTGTTTCATCAAGGGAATATTCGTTCCTGTTAATAACGGAACATCGCTGAATTGCATACCATCCATTTCTAGGCGAAAATCTGGCCCAGCATCTGCTTTATTGCTACGTGAATTGGCATAAAGAGCGGGTTTTTCACGAGAACTGATTGCCATATCGATCATTGGCTTGATCAGCGCTAATTCATTTGTTGTCGCAACGATGTAAACCGCATCAATTTGCTCACGTGAAGTGCTGGTAACAGCAACGGATAAGGTTTTATTAGCTTGTGGCTCGTCAATGCCAGGAGTGGAAGTATTGACGGAAGAAGGACTGACAGAAATTGGTGTGCCGGATAAACGAATCCCAACACCACGGTTCATGGATTGTCTCATCTCTGTTGTGGTTCCGAAGGATTGTTGTAAGACGTCGGAACCGCCTAATTTCTGCCATTCGGCTGCAAAGGCTTTTGCCACTCGATCACCCAATACCGTACGCGGTACTAACACCAGTGGATTATGTTTCTGTTGATGCCAGATATGTAAGGCGGCACTTTTAGCTTCATCTTCCGGTGACAGGGAGAAATAACAGATATTGGAATGAGGTTGTAATATATCCGGTTTGTTGAGTGCCAGAATATCTAATGATGTGTTGAGTTGTGTCAATTGCTCAACCTGAGGTTTCAGTAATGGGCCGACTACCAGTGTAACCCCATCTTGTTCAGCTTGTGCCAACAGATTAGCCAGAGGCTGACTGCTGGTGTCATAGATTTTCACAGGATGATCATTGATAGGAACCGGGCTGATCGTAAATTGAGCTGCTGTACTGGTATTGCCGGAATTATTTTCAGGGTTTCCGGTTTCAGAATTTGCCATATCTGTTCCTGCTACATCTCTGAGAGCATCACCCGTTGTTGTATTATGCGTGTCTCCGATATCAGCAGTACTGGTATTAACGGAATGAACATTGGCAGAATCAGTTGTATTCACAGGTCGTTCGGGGTGTGGCAAGCCTTTTTGTGCATCAAGGAAGCCTTGGCGGATCGCTTCACCAAACGCTTTTGCCTGACCACTCAGAGGCAGAAACAGCCCTATGCTGGCCTGACGATCTGTGGGGGTAAACAGCATTTGTTGCAGGGCAGCAGGTAAACTCCGAGCAGCGGGATTATCTGGATAGCGGATTTGCCAGTCACGAATAGCAGAACGTAGCTTATCCTGATCCTGCTTATTGGTCTGATAAGCATTTAGCAGATCTAACCATCCCTGAAGCGTATATTCATTGGCATTAATTACCAATTCGCTTAGTTGTTGTGAAGTCAGATGCGTCAGAACCTGCCATGTATCATCAATATTTTTCTGATGTGTAGCTTTATTTACTGTGTGTGGTTCCAGTGCAATATAAGCACGGATGACATCCAGAGAAGGCTGGTTATCAGCGGCATCAATAATAGCTTGATAGCGGTTAATCTCTGCGCTGATCTTGTCTTGTGGCTCAGAAGATGGTTGCCCTTGCGGTTTAGGCATGGTACACCCTGCAATAATCATAGTCGTCAGCACTGCTGAGCAGACTAAACCAGTTTTGAAACGCACAAAAATTGAGGGAAGCATACTGTATCCAGTGATGTTTTTTTCAAAGATGCTCAATTTTAAATCGGTCATTCGGATGAAACAATGAATCAACCCAATCGAGCAGTGGTTACGACATCTACGCTGTATGTTGTGCCAACCCCTATTGGAAATCTGGGGGATATCACTCAGCGTGCACTTGAAGTTCTTAAACATGTCGATCTGATTGCAGCCGAAGATACGCGACACACTGGCTTATTGCTTCAGCATTTTGCCATTAATGCGCGCATGTTCGCACTTCATGATCATAATGAACAGCAGAAAGCAGATCAATTAATTGCGAAATTGCAGCAAGGTTTGAGTATTGCTCTTGTCTCTGATGCCGGAACACCATTGATCAATGATCCGGGGTATCACGTTGTCCGTCGTTGCCGTGAAGCGGGTATTAATGTTGTCCCATTGCCGGGGCCTTGTGCAGCCATTACGGCATTATCTGCCGCTGGGCTACCTTCCGATCGTTTTTGTTACGAAGGTTTTTTGCCGGCAAAAAGTAAAGGGCGCCGGGAGGTATTACGCGATTTGGCACAGGAGCCGCGGACATTAATCTTCTATGAATCCACACACCGCTTGTTGGACAGTTTAGAAGATATTGTCACAGTATGGGGTGCAAATCGTTATGTGGTATTAGCGCGGGAGCTGACAAAAACATGGGAATCTATTCAGGGGATGCCTGCTGGAGAGTTACTGGCATGGATCAGGGAAGATGAAACCCGCCGGCGGGGAGAAATGGTGCTGATTGTTGAAGGATATCGCAAACCAGCAGATGATAATCTCCCTCCAGAAGCCTTGCGGACACTGGCATTACTACAAAAAGAGCTACCGCTGAAAAAAGCGGCAGCACTGGCGGCAGACATTCATGGTGTGAAGAAAAATGCCTTATACCGTTATGCCCTTGAGCTAACTGAAGAAAGTACATGAAAGTAGCGGGAACATGAAAACCCCTATACATCAGGTGATAAACCCCTTATAATCCGCGCCGGAGTTGGCTAGACAGTCGCTGCTTTACTGTTTCTTTCGGGAGTCTCTTTCGGAAGAAAGTAGTAAAGGGGAGGAAAGTCCGGGCTCCACAGGGCAGGGTGCCAGATAACGTCTGGGAGGTGAAAGCCTACGACCAGTGCAACAGAGAGCAAACCGCCGATGGCTCAGCTTTGTAAAAAACTGAGATCAGGTAAGGGTGAAAGGGTGCGGTAAGAGCGCACCGCGCGGCTGGTAACAGTCCGTGGCACGGTAAACTCCACCCGGAGCAAGACCAAATAGAGGTTCACATGGTACGGCCCGTATCGAACCCGGGTAGGTTGCTTGAGCCAGCGCGTAAGTTCTGGCCTAGATGAATGATTGTCCACGACAGAACCCGGCTTATCGGCCGACTCCACAGATTCAGCCCTATAGAGCATCTGCTTTATAGGGCTTATTCATTTTAGACAGATACTCAGGCAGAGATATTAACTCCCCAAATCGATTAGCAAGCCCTGAAATGAAGAGATTGCCCGCAGGCGCAGTTGTGGCTCGTCTTGAATAAATATCCCATCCCCACAATTGATATTCACATTAAACTGGTCGTTGGTATAGCTCTGGACATGAATCTCAACATTACCATTGATAGATTGCAGATAAGCCCGTTTCCCTTGCAAAAATATTGTCTGTGTGCCATTAGCTTGCAGCATAAGAGAACTTATCCAGGTTGATTGGCGCAGGGACATACTGTTTTTTTCGGCTGTGGGTGAGGCCAACAGAGTCAAAGGTTGAGCAGATAACATTCTACGCTGCACGGATTGTGGTGCCTGATGTGGATTGGCATTAAGCCAGAGTTGCAAGCGGTTGAGCGGTACTTTACCACTGATATTGTGCTCGCTGTAGCGCAGATCCTGACGGGTAGAGAATAGCAGGCACTCTCCTTGACGGGCCTGAGCATAGTTTCCGGCACTGTCACGGTACTCGGCTTCTCCTTGCAGGATAATATTCAGGATATCGACATGAGGATAAGCCTTTGGCTTGAATTCTGCTTTTGGGGCAAGGCTCTCCTGATTAAGTACCCGAAGTGCTCCATAGTTCAAAAAATTTGGGTCGAAATAGTGGCCGAATGAAAAAGTATAACGGGCTTTCAACCAGCCATAATCGGCTTTCCCGCATTGATTTGCTGTTCTGGTTATTATCATGACGACTGTCTCTTTTCCATACGTCTGCTTGCCACATATTTATTTGTTATAGACCTATTGCACTTGATCTTAATTCTCTGGACGTTGAAATGTTAGCCAGTTAATCTGTTCTCTATATTCAAATTTACTGATTGAAAGCTATATAGGTAAAGAACATGGGGAAAGAACGAGCGCTTACACTGGAATCTTTGCGGGTGATGGATGCGATAGATCGGAGAGGAAGTTTTGCCGCAGCAGCGGATGAATTGGGGCGTGTGCCTTCTGCATTAAGTTATACCATGCAGAAACTGGAAGAAGAGCTGGATGTGGTGTTGTTTGATCGCTCCGGGCATCGTACAAAGTTTACCAATGTCGGCAGAATGTTGCTTGATCGGGGCAGGCTTTTGCTTGAAGCGGCGGATAAACTGACGGCAGATGCACAAGCACTTGCCCGTGGGTGGGAAACTCAACTGACTATTGTCTGTGAAGCGCTGTTTCCCGTTGAGTCATTATTTCCTCTTGTGGATAGGCTGGCAAATAAAGCGCATACACAGCTTTCATTAATGACCGAAGTGTTGGCTGGTGCCTGGGAACGACTGGAAAAAGGCCATGCAGATATTGTGATTGCACCAGATATTCATTTCAGGGCATCTGCGGAAACCAATTCACGAACACTTTATTCCATAAAAAACGTCTATGTTGCCAGTGTGGATCATCCTATTCACCTTGAACCGGAACCGTTATCTGATGCCACACGGGTTAAGTACCGTGGGATAGCCGTGGCTGATACAGCAAGGGAACGTCCGGTACTGACAATTCAACTTTTGGATAAACAACCACGCCTCACGGTCAGCTCATTGGAAGATAAACGACGGGCTTTGTTGGCGGGGTTGGGAGTTGCAACGATGCCATATCCGATGGTGGAGAACGATATTGCAGAAGGGCGTCTGCGGGTTATTGGCTCAGAATATATCCATGAAACTAACATTATTATGGCATGGAGACGTGACAAGATGGGGGAAGCTAAGACCTGGTGTCTGCGAGAAATCCCGAAATTATTTATGAAATAAAATAATCAAAAAGCCCCTTGTAGGTAAACAGGCAACGGGCTAATGAGATGATCACCCCGCCCTGAGAATAGATAGAGTGGGGTGACCATAGATTTTGTAATAGCAAACAATTACCAGTTCTTACTTAGGACACGGTCAATACTGAATTTGCCTGGCCCCATCATTGCCAGCATGAGATAACCTGCACCGATAGCGAAATTCTTCAGGAACATAGTCTGGTTCATGCCATCTGAAAAATCATAGTGGAACAGAATTGCAGTCAGAATACAGAAAATAAAAGTAAACACTGCTGTAGTGCGGGTCAGCAGCCCTAACAACACAGCAATTCCGCCACCGAGTTCAAGTAAGATAGTGAGTGGCAGTAGAATTCCAGGGACTTTCATTGCTTCCATGAATTCCTGCGTTCCAGCGTAAGCACTGCCTAATTTTCCATAACCTGCAATAATAAACAGGATTGACATTAAAATACGCGCTACTAATAAGCCACTATCTTCAAATTTTTTCATGAACATCTCCAGGTATGTGTTCTAAAAGCACAATTAGCTAATATTTTCTTGATGGAGAGTATTCTAAGGAGAGGTATTACAGGTTGATAGTAAGGAATATTAACAATTTAGTACAATTTTTTTGAAAAAATAACCCAATGTACATAAAGGGATTTGAAGAAGGACAAGAGCAATAAAAACGATTAACGCCCGTTCAATATATTGCGTAGGGTTTTGATGTGTGTCCAAATGCTAATTAGACGACGTGACCAGTGATAAAGTTTTCTGGGATGACGAATGCCATAGAGCAGTAATATACCACTGCCAATAGCAAAATAAGGTTTGAAAGAGAGTAGCGTCTGCCAGCCATGATCGTAAGAGCGAGTGATGGTAAGCCAATGCTGGCCATAAGCTGAGAGAGATTGCCGTTGCTGCTGAATTTTTTGTAACAATGCTTGTTTTTTCCGTTCTCGCTGTTGACGCCGTGATTTATTCATGGTCATTCTCCAACATCTTGCGATCTATTCTGAGTTGCTCACGAGTTGCATTAAGAAAAGTTAGCTGGCGGGATTTCCTGATAGTCCAAATTGTGCCAAACACGGCGAGAAGTAGCAGAGTTCCTGCTGCAATGGCTATGATTGTAGCCCGGTAGGCCGGATCGACAGCCAGAAAGACCAGCATTAACAGACATATTATGCCAAGGGCTGCAAATAGCAGCGTGAACCCTACCAGCAACAATAATTGTACCAGTGTGGCTGCCCCCTCTTCCAACTCAACGGTTGCAAGCTGGATACGAGTCTCAACCATACCGACAACCAGCGTGACCACTCGCCGTAAGGTATTAAAAATTCCTTTTCCCGGACCTTGTGAATGGGATGATTGGGTCATTTCAGCGTCTTGCCAGTAATACGCCCAATATGATACCCACGGCGGCACCGATACCTACGCTAGTCCAGGGATTGTCACGGACATAACTGTCTGTACAGCTTGCTATTTCTTTTGTCTGATTTGTCAGTTTATCACTGGCATCACCAAAAGCTGTGCGGGCATCTTTCACCATTTTTTCTGCTTTGCTGCGTAATTTTTCCAACTCAGCTTTGGACTTATCCTCGGAGCTGTTTAAAACTTCTTCCAACGTATCCGCAAGGGATTGCAATTCAGCACGTAATTCTTCAGAGTTTTTCATCTTTGGCATAGAACTCTCCTCATAATATACGGTGGATGAATTTCTAACATAGACGTTTTTATGCAGAGTTTAAAGTCTGAATGGTGAAAAATTGTCATCTAATATGGCAGATTAATCCTAAATGATTATCAAGCGGGAGAAAGCCCCTGTAACAAGTTACCTGCCGTAATGCTACAGGGCGATGTGAAAGTTAGAGTTATTGAATTTGGAATTATTGGATAGAGTTATTTGTGCGTTTCTTACGCCAGATGAACGTCAGGCTGCCAATTAAGCCAATGAGTAACAGAGCTACGGGTAATAACACCAGAAAATTCATAAGGAATTGTTCGTATTGGTGGAACAAAGGGCTTTTACCGAGCGCATAGCCCAGCGTCGTCAGAATAATTACCCACAAGAAACCACTTAACCAGTTGAACACCTGAAAACGTGCATTATCCAATCCTGCAAGACCTGCTAATGTAGGTAGCAACGTTCTGACAAACGCAAGAAAGCGGCCAATTAGCAGGGCTGATAGCCCATGACGGTGGAACAGATTATGAGCACGTTGATGATAATGTGAAGGAAGATGTGACAGCCAGCCCCGGACCAATTTGGTATTACCAAGCCACCTTCCTTGAAGATAACCTACCCAACAGCCGAGGCTTGCACCGATAGTAAGGATGATTAACGTGGTGGGAAACGACATTGCATCTTGGGCTACCAGGACGCCAACCAATATGAGTAAGCTGTCACCTGGCAAAAATGCGGCGGGTAACACGCCATTTTCCAGAAACAGGATTGTGAAGAGCAGGAGGTAGATTACCCATACCAATGACGGGTTAGCGAGTGTTTCATAATCTTGGTGCCACAGTGCATAAATGAGGTCTGTTACAATTTCCATCAAATGTTCCTAAAACGCGGGTTAAGGATTACATCTTACTTTTATGGTGTATTTATGGTGTATTTCTATTATATAGCAAGAGAATACAAAGCATTATATTAAGATTGTCAATAAAGTACCTTTAAATACTTTTTCAAAAGGCATTAATAAGTAATAGTGACACTCTAACAAAATCATCGGTAGTGAAACAGAAAATTTTGGTGATCAATTGAACATTAATAAGGGGGAGGAAAATAAAATCTCCCAGATATATCAATTGATTAATTGTTTTATGAGGTTTTCATAAAACCGCACTATTTACTTATTTACTCTTCCACCTGCCTGAATGCCCGATTTTTCCAGATACAAAATTCATCGTTTATCGGCTGATCGCGAAATTAATCTAGCAATAATATTGGCGCTAATGCAGATCACAATTATTGTCTCAAAAATAAATAATTTATTTAACTGTTTGAATTTAAATAAAAACTTTAGTTTTTTGTTTTTCTTTTTATTTCGTCAATATCTGATCAAACAGTGAATCTGTCGTTTTGATCACACAAATGTGACGATTTTGTTATCAATTATTGAGCTAGTTGTATATTTTTATTAATTATTCTTTTTAGTTCTTTGTACTTTTCTATACTGGAAAAGCAAACATAAAAACAACAGGCTTATTAAGCCTAAATATCAAACAATATCAAATGGATAGATTATGGAAAAACAACAAAAAGGCTTTGTGCAATATATTGTACGAGGAAGCCTCGTCACTCAAATTATCATCGGTTTAGTTGCAGGGGTATTACTGGCCTGGACAATGCCTTCTGCCGCGCAATCAGTCAGTCTATTGGGAACGCTCTTTGTTGGTGCTTTGAAAGCTGTTGCACCAGTCCTGGTGTGGGTTCTGGTAATGTCTTCTATTGCAAACCATAAAAAAGGTCAGAAAACCAATATCCGACCGATTTTGATTCTCTATATTGCCGGAACTTTCTTCTCCGCATTGGTAGCTGTTATCGGCAGCATACTGTTTCCATCGACATTAATCCTGGCGACTAATGATGCTCAGATGTCACCACCGGAAAATATTGTTGAAGTACTAAGAGGAGTGTTGCTCAACATCGTTGCTAACCCGATTGATGCGATATTGAAAGGTAATTATGTTGGTATTCTGGCATGGTCGATTGGTCTGGGTATCGCGTTACGCCATGCAAAGGAATCAACTAAATCAATGGTGCAGGATCTGGCCGAAGCCGTGACTCTGGTTGTTCGTGTTGTTATTCGTCTGGCTCCCCTTGGTATTTTCGGCTTGGTTGCCTCCACTATAGCTACAACAGGATTCGAAACGTTGTTTGGCTATGCACAACTGTTGGTTGTACTACTAGGTTGTATGATTGTTGTTGCACTGGTTGTTAACCCATTGATTGTCTATTGGAAAATACGCCGTAATCCTTATCCTTTAGTTTTTGCCTGCTTACGTGAAAGTGGCGTAACTGCATTCTTTACCCGTAGTTCAGCAGCTAATATTCCGGTTAACATGGCAATGTGCCGTCGTATGAATCTGGATGAGGATACTTATTCTGTTTCAATTCCTTTGGGAGCAACGATCAATATGGGGGGAGCTGCTGTAACTATTACCGTATTGACGCTGGCAGCGGTAAATACCCTGGGCATAGCTGTTGATATCCCAATGGCAATACTGTTAAGTGTCGTCTCAGCAATTGCAGCATGTGGCGCATCAGGTGTGGCGGGGGGATCACTATTGTTGATCCCGTTGGCATGTAGCATGTTCGGTATCTCCAATGAGATTGCTATGCAGGTTGTGGCAGTAGGTTTGATTATTGGTGTATTGCAAGATTCGGCTGAAACGGGGCTGAACTCCTCAACAGACGTACTTTTTACGGCTGCGGTGTGTCAGGCAGAAGAAGCAAGACAAACATCGGAACAGTTAGCAGAGCGTTAATTTGTATCAGTCGCAGAAATAAGACGGTGATAATGAATCGTTCGTTTGTTATCACCGTTCCTCTATTAGCCTTTTATTTTTTATTAAATCTTAATTGCCAGTCGAGTTCCCTGATCAATTGCCCTGCGGGCATCCAATTCGGCGGCGACATCGGCTCCGCCAATCAAATACACGTTTTTACCCATTGCTTGCAGAGGTTGGTAAAGCTCTTTCGATGGTTCCTGACCTGCACAGATAATTACGTTATCCACCTCAAGGCATTGTTGCTCACCATCGCGCAGGATATGCAGCCCTTGATCATCAATTTTCAGGTATTGCACACTGTTTAACATAGTGACCCCCCGCATCAGTAAACTGGCCCGATGAACCCAACCGGTAGTTTTACCTAAACCTTCCCCGACTTTGGAATCCTTGCGCTGCAATAGATAGATTTTTCGTGGTGAGGGTTCCATGTGAGCACCTTCTGGCTGTAATCCACCACGATGGGAAAGCGTCTGGTCGATACCCCATTCTTGACTGAATGCGTGGCTACTCAGGCTACTACTCTGTCCACTCTGGCTCAGATATTCCGCTGTATCAAAGCCAATACCGCCAGCACCAATAATGGCAACACATGGGCCAACATCACGTTTATGTTTTAATACATCCAGATAAGTCAGCACTTTTTCATGTTCAATACCATCAATATTCGGTGTCCGTGGCGTGATACCGGTGGCAATGACCACTTCTTCAAACGAAGCAAGCTGGTCTGCTGTTGCGGTATGATTCAGTTTTACTTCAACACCATTCAATGCCAATTGGCGCTCAAAGTAGCGCAGTGTTTCATGGAATTCTTCTTTGCCGGGAATTTGTTTGGCAATATTAAACTGCCCGCCAATTTTATTTTCTCGTTCAAATAACGTGACATGATGTCCGCGACTGGCGGCAGTGACCGAGAAGGATAAGCCAGCCGGTCCGGCACCAATTACTGCGATAGTTTTGGGCTGTTTTACCGATTCGGCGATAAGTTCTGTTTCATGGCAGGCTCGTGGATTCACCAGACATGAAGTCAGTTTCCCGACAAATATTCTGTCCAGACACGCCTGATTACAGCCAATACAAGTGTTGATTTCATCTGCACGGTTCTGTTCGGCTTTTAAAATAAACTCAGCATCTGCCAGGAAAGGGCGAGCCATAGAAACCATATCTGCGCAGCCTTCACTAAGGATTTGTTCTGCAACATGGGGATCATTAATACGATTCGTTGTGATCAAGGGAATACTGACTTTCCCCATCAGCTTTTTGGTGATCCAACTAAATCCGGCTCTGGGCACCATTGTGGCGATTGTTGGAATACGGGCTTCATGCCAGCCGATACCGGTATTGATGATGGAAGCACCAGCTTGTTCAATCGCCAGTGCTAATTGTTCGACTTCCTGCCAACTGGAGCCATCTTCCACTAAATCCAGCATAGAAAGGCGATAGATAATAATGAAGCGTTTTCCGACAATAGCGCGTACTGCTTTGACAATATCCACGGCAAAGCGCATACGGTTTTCAAAACTTCCTCCCCATTTGTCCTGACGATGATTAGTACGGACAACCAGAAACTGATTGATGAGGTAGCCTTCTGAACCCATGATCTCAACGCCATCATAACCTGCCTGTTGTGCGAGCTGAGCGCAGTGAGCAAAGTCCCTGATAGTCTGTTGGATATCCGCTTCGGACATTTCTTTAGGCATAAAGGGGTTGATCGGAGCCTGAATGGTTGAAGGAGCAACGAGGTTTTTCTGATAGCTATAACGCCCGGTATGCAAGATTTGCATTGCAATCTTACCGCCAGCCTGATGGACTGAATCGGTAATGATCCTATGATGGGGTAAAGCATCTTCACTATTTAGAATGCTTGCTCCTGCTGCAACAACGCCCTGTGGATTGGGGGAGATACCGCCTGTGACTATCAATGCCACACCACCAGCAGCCCGCTCTGCGTAGAATTGGGCCAATCGCCCGGCTCCATCAGGATGTTCTTCAAGTCCTGTGTGCATTGAGCCCATCAAGACACGGTTTTTTAAGGTAGTAAAGCCTAAATCCAGCGGGGTAAACAGATGAGGGTAATTGCTCATTACATTCTCCATCGAATAATTTGGCGACTCACACAGTATTATTGTTTTCAATATGACTTAGCTGTTAGCTAAGTGGTCGGATGAGATTGCTATCAAATTTAGAGGGTTCCAGCCCGATTGGAATCACTTTGTTAATTGATTGTGACAGATATCATGAAATCATCTATACCCAACAGATTTCAAGATATCGTCAACAAAGTAGTAATGTAAAAAACGAAGGTCATATCAATAAAAAATATTTCGTTGTAACTTAATGGTTATTTAAGATAAGGGTAACTTTTTCAGCTACTCTGCATTGAATGGAAAATAGTTTTTCTATAGAGACAGTAATACGATGCAAAACATAACCGAATGGATCACTCTGACCGGAAAGAATGTCACTTTAATGCCTTTGACGCAGGAACGACATGATGAATTCGCGCGTGCCATTGAAGACGGACAATTACATCAATTGTGGTATACCAATGTACCAGCGCCGGATGGGGTACAAACAGAAATTGAGCGTCGTTTAGCTCTTCATGCGCAGGGAAAGATGTTGCCTTTTACCGTTATTGATAATCAAAGGAATATAGCAATTGGAATGACGGCCTATATGAATATCGATGCCAATCTTCCCAGACTGGAGATTGGCTCGACATGGTATGCAAAATCAGTTCAACGTACGCCTATTAATACAGAGGCAAAATTTTTGTTACTGGAATATGCGTTTGAAAAAATGGATTGTGTTGCTGTGGAATTCAGAACTCACTTCCTGAATCACCAGAGTCGCAGGGCAATTGAGCGTTTAGGCGCAAAATTGGATGGTATTCTGCGTTGCCATTTACGAACAAGGGATGGTTCAATGCGGGATACTTGCGTATATAGCATTCTTCGTAGCGAATGGCCTGCCATAAAAAACCATCTTATCTGGCTAATGGCGAAGCCCCGCTAAGCATCACATCAGGAACGACTTCCTAATGATGGCTAATTGGTGAGAGAAGCTTTAATGTGGCTATCTAAATCATCCAGTAGTTGATAACGGCGACGGTATTCCGCGCGTTTCTTACTGGGGATTTCATCCAATGATTTTCTTTCGATATTGGATGGCAGATGGAAATCATTATTCTCTTTCCTGATGCCATTCAGAGACTCCCAAAAAGCATTATAATCCGCTACCATCAGGTGTTTTTTCTTATGCCAGTAGCGGATACTACGATAAATATGTGTTTCATTACTGACAGCTAAGATTTGTTCACAATTCGTATGTTCAGCAAAACGACAAATAGATTCGATCAATAAACGCTTAGGAAACAGGCCATAACACTCTTTAGTGGCATTACGGATAACATCCAAAGAATTATCCCTTTTGGCAGGGCCTTGTAATACGCCAATAAACAATGTTTGTTTACCATTAACCGTTAATAAGGTGAATGCACATTTTGCCAAAGTGACATTTTTTTCTGTAGTCATATATAGCGCAAGTTCACCTTCTTTATTCAGGTTGTCCAAAGAATCTATATATACATTAAATGATTCATTTTTCCCCTGGATAGTTGCCAGTAAATAAGAATTAGTATTAAATATCTTATTAATAACAGTGGGTGTTAACTGTTGAAATAAAATTCTATAATGATCACTAAGTGCACCGACAATCTGATTACGCTTGAAGTTAATACTCAGATACGGGCGATGTAATTTACAAGGTAAGCTAGGCTGTTTCTTTAAAATATCCAGATAAATTGGAGTATTAGCAATTCTATCCAGTAGCTTAAGTGTAGAGATAGGCGTAAAAAAGCTACGTAAAGCGAACTTTGCACGATAACTGGATGAATCCCAATATACTCCGGGAGAAACACGCTGTCCGACAAGATCGGTAAACAGCTTCACGCCTGAATATGTTGTAGTTTTAGATTGTTGTAGATATTTCATTGATTGTAAAATCCAAAATAATAGACAGCGCATTATTTTACCATTTTTCTATTGGATATATCAAAACGTATTAAAAACAGATTAATTTAACTTTACTATGTTGATTTTCAGTTAAATTTTCATTTTTCTATTTTATCAGTATTACTTTGTTTTATTTTTTGTTCAATGAACATTGAATAAGTTAATTCGTTAGCCATAACTTTATGTTTTTATTTTTGTCATTATTTGCTAATGATATGTAGTGTTATATTGATAATCAAATCTATGTTGATAAGTGATTATCTATGAAATATTAAATATCATTCCAGGAGATATCCCCTTTGTCTTTCACATTGCCTCTCACCAGCGCCCAGCCTTTGGCTGGGCGAATTCGTTCCCGACGAATTCCTCATTCCCTTGCCGCCGCGATGCAACTTGAAATCCATTGGGTATAGATGTTAAGCAAGCTTCATATGTAGTAACGGAAATGGATTTCCTTGCTCATCAATCTCTGAGCGGGAAAAAGTTTTAAACCCCATATGCTGGTAGAAGTCAACACCCTGTTGGTTTTGCTCGTTCACATCCAGTTCTTCAATCTGCAATTCATTGATTGCAAATGTTAACAACATCTTGCCAATCCCTTTACCGCGTGTTTGTGGTGACACAAATAGCATTTCAACTCGATTTTGATCGATACCAACAAAACCCACAGTGACATGTTGTTCATTCACTGCCTTATATACGACCAGATTGGGTAAGTAATTGTTCTGGATTAATGGACGTAATTCGTCGATCATACCCTGAGGCAGAAAATTATGAGTCGCCCGGACAGAGGCTTCCCAGATCTGGATAAGTGTCGCGAAATCATCTTCGGTGGCTTTCTGTATCTGCATTAATTACCTCTACATTAATAAGTTAACTTGCCAATACACGATCTTTGCGGCAAAGACCTGCCAGCAGCATATAAACCGCAGTGGTCAGTAAGACAAGGAAGAAGAAGTTCATTAACCCATTGTTTTGCATAGTCCCGCTGTGCTGAATCGCATTGTGTTGAAACATAAAACTGCCTGCTCCTAATGGGCCGATAGCAGAGCCGATGCTATAACTTAACAACATAACTTGTGTCGCTGCGACAATATAGGATGAATCAAGTTTGTCACAAGCAAGCGTGATAGCAATTGGGTAGAGGGCAAAAGAAGACATTCCTAAAAGGGCCAGTGCCACAATCATGATCAGGTAACTTTCAGAAAGATACGTCATGCCTATAGCGAATACACCGAGTAGCGAAGCCATTGCTAATAACAGTGTCTTACTTATTATAATAGACAGCTTGCTGATAATTGGCTGAATTACCATCCCACCCAGAATAATGGCAGCCATTAATACCCCAACCTGTTCAGTATTAAACTTACTTTGGCTTAATGATAGCGGCATCAGGCCGTAGATAGTGCCCATCACAATTCCTGATGTCATACAGCCGACAATTGCAGGCTTACTGAAGCGGGTGATTTTTTTCAGTGATAATCGTTGGTGGTTCAGTATCGGTGGTTGTCCATGACGTACAAATAACGGGGGTAGAGTGGCAATCAGTAGCAGAGCCAGAATAGCGGCGAAAGGTATGATTCCCTGCGTACCAATAAAACCGATGCCCAGTTGACCGAATGTTGTTCCCCCATAGAGTGATGTCATATAAAGCCCCAGACGCCTGGCGCGCGCTTTGGGACTATCGCCAATCAATAACCAAGATTCAACCACCACAAAAATACCGGCAACGGCAATTCCCGCTATGCAACGAACAAGTAACCAGATTTCTTTATTGGGAAAAAAAGGTAATACCACAACCGTTACAGCTAAAAGCAATAAAAAACTGACAAATGAAAAACGATGCCCTATTTTGGCAATGACAGGTTCAATCATTATTGAGCCTATTAATAAACCTATGTAATAAGCACTGGCTAACCAGCTAGCATAACCAGTATCGATGCTGAAACTTGCCATCGATAATGGAATTAAGCTCATCAAGTAACCAGAAGCAATCGCAAATACAGTCAAGCCCGCGACAGGTACAAATGCACTGTCATTTTTGCGCAGCAGTTTCACTACTGTCGTCTCCACATAAAAAAATCAGCCAGATATGCGCTGCTTCTCATCAAGATCTTGCCGAATAGCAATAATGATATATGCCAAGGACTGGTATATATCTTGGTGATTTAAGCAGTAGATAAGTTGCTCAAGAATTTTGAGTTGTGCGGACTATAGCCCTTTCTATCAGAGAGATACAATGAGAAAAACTAATACTGATGAATGAAAAGATTTATGAATAAAGTAGATGATAAATGGTTCTATGTCTTGGATGATATCGACAGAATTAATTTATGTCATAATAATCCTTTATTACACGAATGGATGACTTCACTATGAGCACACCCGCACACCGTCGTCACGATATCTCTGATCGTGTTTGGCGTTTACTTGAGCCTCACCTACCAAGACGTCAGGGCGCTTGGGGACGTGTCGCTTATGATAATCGACTATTTATTAATGCGGTATTCTGGATTTTACGGACAGGCGCCCCCTGGCGAGATTTACCTCCCGATTATAGCGATTGGAAAAATACGCATCGCCGTTTTTGTCGGTGGCGTGACAAAGGCGTCTGGGAAGGATTGCTTGAAGAACTCATCTCTGAACCGGATTTCGAATGGCTGATGATTGACGCCAGTCACATTAATGTTCATCCCCATACCGCAGGGGCAGAAGGGGGCAATGAGGGTATGGGGCGTACAAAAGGGGGCTCAATGAAAATGCTTTTCTCCACCTTAAACGCTGGCGTGGTATAGTGATCCGTTACACCAAAAAGAGTGCCTCATTTCTTGCTGCCGTTAAGATCCGCTGTCTCGCTCTTTGGTTAAATATTTTATGACGATACTGTCTAGGAATATCGACATTATTTAAAATATGCTCAACAAGACGCACACTTTCTTCTCCGCTGCGTTTCCGTTCAACGGATTGACTTAAAATCAGTACCCGTACCATTGTTTAATGTTATATTGACAACCAAAATAATAATGTCCATTTTAATCTATTTTATTTTTTTAAATAGTAATAAAATTAGTAATCAAATTTCGATGGCTTTTATTATTTAATTGATAAATTAAATATTACTTCATCAATTTGCATTATTTTTATTCGCTCCCTTGCCGTCGCGATGTATTTTAAAATTCATAGGGTATATTGCTAATGATGAATCTTAAATTTTTTATCGTTAATAGCTTGAACTCAAAAGAAGCACCATTATCGTTCATCGCATGAACCATTATTGTGCAAGCCGTTGCTTGCTAATACACTTGTTCAAGTTAATTATTTGAATATTAGCACATATATTATTTGGCATGTGTATTGCTGTGTAAATCCAATCATACCAATTGGAGTTTCACAGTATGGCACCAGTAACAGGTTATACCTTAAAAGATTGGCAAGACCGGATACGACAAAATGCAGCATCCATTTCTGCATTATTGCAACAGCATCTGGATTCTTTTTTACCTGATGATAATGCCTGGATCTATCTTGCGACTTCGGCGCAATTACAAATTCAGATTGATCAACTTCTACCTGCTTACCAGCGCAATCCTGACGCCTTTCCTTTGTTTGGCATTCCGTTTGCTGTTAAGGACAACATTGATGTTGCTGACTGGCCGACCACTGCTGCTTGCCCGGCTTTTGAATATATCGCTGACGATGATGCTACTGCGGTTGCCAGATTAAAAGCGGCAGGAGCGATTGTCGTGGGAAAAACCAATCTGGATCAATTTGCTACCGGTTTAGTTGGAACCCGTTCACCCTTTGGCGCAGTAAAAAATAGTTTCAATGCAAGTTATGTCAGCGGAGGTTCCAGCTCTGGCTCTGCATCTGTCGTTGCCAGAGGATTGGTGCCATTTGCACTTGGAACCGATACCGCAGGTTCTGGGCGGGTGCCTGCGGGTTTCAATAATATTGTTGGCTTAAAACCGACCAAAGGTTGGCTTTCTGGGAAAGGCGTTGTACCTGCTTGTCGGCTCAATGATACTTTGTCTGTTTTTGCTCTGACCGTGGAAGATGCTTTCAATATTGCCTGTCTTGCTGGTGGATTTGACGAAAATGATGCTTATTCCCGCATCAACCCGGCTTCAGCTCCTGCAACATTACCGGATAATCCTCTCTTTGCCATCCCTGAGAATCCTACATTTTGTAATGACTCCATTGCCGAAGCTGCATGGCTGAATGCTTTGAACGAGTTACAAGCCATCGGTGTCACACTGCATCCCATTGATTTATCAGCATTCAAACAACTGGCTGAACAACTCTATCAGGGAGCATGGGTTGCTGAACGCACGGCTGTAGTTGGTGAAATGCTAAATTCCCCGGAAAAAATGGAGTCGGTGGTACACCAAATTATAGCCAGTGGTGAGAATTACAGTGCTGTCGAGGCATTTAAGGCGGAATATCTGCGGGCGGAATTGGCACGGGAGATCCAACAGACGTTGACTAAGTTTGATGCTCTTGTCGTTCCGACCACGCCTACAATCAGAACCATTGAAGAAATTAAGCAGGAACCGATTCGCTATAACTCAGAATTTGGCACTTATACCAATTTTACCAATCTGGCAGATCTCGCCGCACTCGCTTTACCTGCACCATTCCGGTCTGATGGGCTGCCAGCAGGTATTACCTTACTTGCGCCTGCCTGGCATGATCGTGCACTTGCATCCTTCGGGCTCCGTTGGCAACAGCACCTTACATTGCCTCTAGGGGCATTAGCTCTTGGTGCATTACCTATTGAGACAAAAGGAAAAACATTTACTGGAGCTGGAACAGAATTATCGCCGTCGGAACAACATATTCGTATAGCGGTGGTTGGTGCCCATCTTCGGGGCATGTCACTGAATTACCAATTAATTGATCGTAAGGCCGTATTTGTTGAAACCACTCAGACAGCCAGTTGTTATCGGCTTTATGCGCTCGCCAATACCCACCCCGCTAAACCTGGATTAGTGCGTAGTGTTGAAGGTGCTGCGATAAGTATTGAGCTTTGGGATATTCCACTGGCTTATTTTGGTGCATTTGTTGCCGAAGTTCTTCCTCCACTTGGCATCGGTTCATTGGAGTTATCGGATGGACGATGGGTAAAAGGTTTTATCTGTGAACCGATAGCACTGAATGGTGCAACCGATATCACAGAATTTGGTGGCTGGCGTAATTGGATCATCAACCAGGAGGCGACAGATGTTTAAGACTGTATTGATTGCTAACCGTGGTGAAATCGCCTGTCGTGCGATCCGCACTCTGAAACGCCTCGGTATTGTTAGTGTAGCTGTGTATTCAGATGCAGATAAAAATTCACAACATGTCAAAGCAGCAGATATTGCATTGCCGTTACATGGGGAAAAAGCCTGTGAGAGTTACTTGTGCATCGATAAAATTATTGATGCTGCGCAACAGAGTAATGCGGAAGCGATCTGGCCGGGGTATGGGTTTCTGTCTGAAAGTGTGTTGTTTGCAAAAGCGTGTGAAAAAGCAGGTATTGTCTTTGTTGGCCCGACATCACAGCAAATTGCCGAATTTGGTCTGAAACACCGGGCTCGTGAATTGGCCGCAGAAGCGGGTGTACCGATGACACCGGGAACGGGGTTGCTTAACTCACTGGATGAGGCATTCAGTGCGGTTGAGGCTATCGGATATCCTGTCATGCTGAAAAGTACTGCGGGTGGTGGTGGCATTGGCCTTAGTTGCTGTAATGATATCAATGAACTGCGTCAGGCATGGGAGAGCGTACGTCATCTTGGAGAGCAGTTTTTCAGTGATGCTGGTGTATTTCTGGAACGATGTATCAGGCAGGCTCGTCATATTGAAATACAGATATTTGGTGATGGTAAAGGCAATGTCGTGGCGCTGGGAGAGCGTGATTGTTCTTTGCAGCGTCGCAATCAAAAGGTTGTGGAGGAAGCCCCTGCTCCTAACCTGTCAGAACAGACCCGCACGGCGTTACTGGCTTCCGCAGTACAATTGGGCAAGTTAGTTAATTATCGCAGTGCAGGGACGGTGGAGTACATTTACGATGTTGAACAGGGTGAATTCTACTTCCTTGAAGTCAATACCCGTCTGCAAGTTGAACATCCTGTAACTGAGTGTGTCACAGGACTCGATTTAGTGGAATGTATGTTACGGGTTGCTGCTGATCTGCCAATCGATTGGCAGTATTTAAATCGCGCACCAGTCGGTACTGCCATTGAAGTTCGCCTGTATGCAGAAAACCCGCTGAAGAATTTTCAGCCCAGTCCGGGCGTACTAACAGAAGTTAAATTTCCCGCTGATGTACAAATTGCAGGTGAACGTATTGAAGGTATACGTATTGATAGTGGCGTGAGTACGGGCAGTGAAGTTTCTGCATTTTACGATCCGATGATTGCCAAAATGATCGTTTATGGAGAAAACCGCGATAAGGCCCTGAACAAACTGCGAAAGGCATTAGATTGCTGCCAGTTGCACGGTATTACCACCAATCTGGAATATCTGCGCCAGATTACAACCAGCGAACCATTTCAAAAAGGGCAGGTCTGGACTCGGATGCTCGATAATTTTGTGCCACACGCAAATGCTATTGAAGTTCTGCAACCGGGAACCTGGAGCAGTATTCAGGATTATCCCGGTCGATTGGGTTATTGGGATATAGGTGTACCACCATCCGGTCCGATGGATGACTTTGCTTTCCGGCTGGCTAACCGTATAGTCGGCAATCATGAATCTGCCGCCGGGTTGGAGTTTACGTTAGAGGGGCCAACGTTACAATTTCATTGCGACGCGTTAATTGCACTGACCGGGGCAGATTGCCCGGCTCTGTTAGACGGGAAAGCAGTGCCTTATTGGCAGCCACTGTATGTCAAAACCGGACAGTTCTGGCGCTTGGCCGAACACAATCTGGCTGCCGGACATACCTTGCTGTCAGAAATGGTTTTGATGTGCCTTGTTACCTCGCAAGCCGTTCTACCTTTGTGCTTGGACAATTTGGCGGACATGCTGGCCGTACTTTAAAAATTGCCGATATGCTTCCAATCTCACAGCCGTCATTACCTGCCTGTACAACACCTGCACCTGTAAGTGCCCCACAGGCACTTGATCCCGCGTTGATCCCTGCCTATGGCGAAACATGGCATATCGGGGTACTTCATGGGCCGCACGGTGCACCTGATTTTTTTGCACAGGACTACATTGATGAGTTTTTCTCCAGTGAATGGCAGGTACATTACAACTCGAATCGTTTAGGTGTGCGCTTGATTGGCCCGAAGCCTGTCTGGACTCGTCCCGATGGTGGTGAAGCAGGGTTACATCCTTCGAATATTCATGATTGCGAATATGCCATCGGTTCCATCAATTTTACCGGAGACTTCCCCGTCATCCTCACCCGTGACGGGCCTAGCCTTGGCGGTTTTGTTTGTCCGGTAACTATAGCTAAAGCTGAACTGTGGAAAGTCGGGCAAGTAAAACCGGGGGATCGCATCCGGTTCTATTCCATTACTATTGAGGAAGCTGTCGCTTTAGAAGAACAGCAAAATCGTGTCATGACTACGCTGAAATCAGTCTCGTTACCCAATCAAACCGCAGTATCAGACACACCGCTATCGATATCTGAAGAGAAAAGGTGTGGTGCTGTACTGGCAGCAATGGTAGCCACTGATTCTACGCCAGCTGTTGTTTATCGTCAGGCGGGTGACAGCTATATTTTGATTGAATATGGCGAGAATGTTCTGGATCTGGCATTACGTCTGCGAATCCACTTACTGATGGATAAACTACATGACTTAGCAGAGGCGGGGATCAAAGAAATTGCTCCTGGTGTACGCTCCCTGCAAATCCGTTATGACAATCGGCAAATTGATCAGCAGAGACTTGTGGCTTTATTACTGTCTTTAGAGGAGCAACTTGGTGATGTCAGTACGATGAAAGTACCATCACGCATTATACATTTGCCGATGACATTTGAAGACAGCGCAACACTTGGTGCTGTCAGTCGTTATCAGGATACTGTGCGTAACCGTGCACCTTGGTTACCTAATAATGTTGATTTTATTCAGCGCATTAATGGATTGCCGGATCGAGAAGCAGTACGCCATATTATATTCAATGCCAGTTACCTGATCCTTGGTCTGGGAGATGTATACCTGGGGGCACCGTGTGCGGTTCCGATCGATCCCAGACATTGCTTGTTAAGTTCGAAATACAATCCGGCACGAACCTTTACCGCGGAAGGAACCGTGGGTATTGGTGGTATGTACATGTGTATATACGGCATGGATTCCCCAGGCGGTTATCAGCTAGTGGGACGAACCTTGCCTATCTGGAACAAATTTCTGAAAAACGAGCAGTTTGCTAAAGATAAACCGTGGTTGCTGCGTTTTTTCGATCAAGTACGTTTCTATCCTGTCAGTGAGCAAGAGTTGGTGCAGTTGCGCGAAGATTTTCGAGAAGGACGTACCGCCATCCGTGTTGAAGAAACTCAGTTTGACTTTGCCGAACACCTGCGATTTTTGCAAGAAAATGCCAAAGATATTGCCTGTTTTAAACGACGACAGGCAGTGGCTTTCGAAAAGGAGATAAAACATTGGCAACAGGAGGAGGAAAGCTCTGTTTCGAACATTGAGGAACAACCTCAAAGGGCTGATATCAATGAAAGTGGAGTACAAGTCAGTGCGGATATGAGTGGAAATATCTGGAAGATATTAGTCAAACTCGGTGATGAAGTGACAAAAAGACAGCCGCTGATCATTGTAGAAGCTATGAAGATGGAGCTGGTCATTTATGCCCCACATACTGGGCGGATCAAGCGTATCAGTTGCCAGCCAGGTAACACCGTTAGCCCCGGTGATGCGTTGCTGTGGCTGGAATTGGAAAGCATCTGATGTATCAGTGATATCACATATCCCTATTAAATAAGAACACATCCGTTTGGGGTAAAATACGCAACAAGTTGAAATCTCTGAAAATAAATTCTTTGGAAATAAATAAGATGCGCGTATTAAAGATTATTTGCCCTGAATGTGGTGCTAAGGCTGCTATCAGTAAAACCAATCGAAAACACCCTGAAATTGCCGATCTTTACTGTATGTGTTCTGACATTGAATGTGGTTATCGATTCGTCATGAATCTGACTTTTTCGCATACCTTAAGCCCCAGTGCTAAAACTGGCGATAAGTTATTGCAGACTGTGATCAACAACCTTAATCCCCAACAACGCCAAGCAGCATTAGATTTGTTGAAAGTCAGCTCTGCTGCTTGATAGAAAGTCATATTTTATCGAACTCATACCCCTGGGGTGAATTCAGTCACCCCTATCACTCCAGTCAAATAGCCTCAATTTCTTCATACTTACATCTCAATACTTACATCTCATCTCTACTTTGTTTGGTTGTTTAATCATCAATAATTGCTTTATCGGATAATGACGCTATGGGGAGAATCAGATTATCAAGAAAGAAGCATCTTAAATTGCAGATGATTTCGATTTGAATCGGCTATTGAGTTATATCCGAATTTATCAGAACTAAACCAAACCCTTCGCAGCATTTTAATAGATCCGCAATAATACATTTGATTCAAACGGAAGGGGTTATGTGTGAGAACGCATCGGCGAAGGATTGCCACCCGTTTATGAGCTAAGGCAGCTTTTTACCCGTAGTTTTTTTACCCGTAAAGAATGAAAAGATTGAAACTGAAAGCGAGATGTATGAAATGAATAAGTTACAGCAATTAACAACATTTTTACGGGAAAACCTACCAGAACTCACGTGTAAAACGGAATTTACCAGTGAAATGGGAGAAATCCGCTTTATTCAGGCTCAACGGGATTTAGGGTTGGGACAATACCAGATGTTTATCCAAAAGTATAAGGCAGTGATTAAGTGGGAGAATTTTCCACACAGAGAATATGATCCCCGATATATCTCACTGTTAATCAACGCCTGGCTGACAGAACAAAATGATGAATTGAGGGATCGCAATCAGGGACAGGAATGTCCAACTATGACTGTCAAAGTGAATGAAGAAACGGCCATTGTTGTCGTGTCGTTATCACTGTCAGAACCTGTGATTATGCGTGAGGATAAAAACGGTATTGTCCCCTTTGATGGCAAGCGTTGGCTGCTGGCAACCCCTGAAATCTGGTTTGCTGAAAACGGTATTATTCATATTGTGGACGAATCAGGAACACCTGTTGGATAAATCTGACGATGATTAATGGGCAAATTTAAGGAATGCAAGACACATCTGCAACCTTGAACAAATAAAACATAAATAAAGGAATAAATTATGTGGCCACATGTGCAGGTTAACCAAGTTAACCAACTGCAAGGCGAAACCAAGGAAATAGAGCGCGTATTGCTCTTTATTGGGACGGGAAAAACCAACACAGGTAAAACGATCTCTGTAAATACTCAGACGGATTTTGATTCTGTATTGGGTACAACAAATACCGTTTTGAAACGTAACATATTGGCGGCGATGGCAAACGCAGGACAAAACTGGTCGGGGTATGTCCATGTTTTGCCGGAGTCGGCAGATGAACTGGCCTTTGTTGAAGTGGTAACAGCAGCACAACGTGTTGCCAGTGTAGAAGGATATGTGCTGACAGTTGGTGCAACTAAAGCCGTTATCAAGGCTGCGCAGACTTTGCGGGCAAATACTATTGCTAAATTTGGGCGTTGGCAGTGGGCTATTTTGGCTGTTGAAGGAACACAGCCGAAAGAAACCTGGTCGGATTATGTTACTCGTCTGGCTGATCTGCAAAAAGGAGAAGCAGTTTCATCGATTCAATTAGTGCCATCTCTGTGGGGCAATGAAGCCGGTGTACTGGCTGGCCGTCTGTGCAATCGTGCTGTAACTGTGGCTGACAGCCCGGCACGAGTTCAGACAGGGCCATTGATGGATCTGGGATCAACAGATTTTCCCCTCGATGGTGCAGGGAAGCCGATTGATTTAGCAACACTACAAGCATTGGAAAAATTACGTTTCAGTGTGCCAATGTGGTATCCCGATTACGATGGTATGTATTGGTCAGATGGCCGCACATTGGATGTGGAAGGCGGAGATTACCAGAGTATCGAAAATCTGCGTGTTGTGGATAAGGTCGCACGCCGTATTCGTTTGCAGGCCATCGCTAAAATTGCTGATCGCAGTCTAAACAGTACACCGGGCAGCATCGCAACGCATCAGGCGTATTTCGCCCGTACTTTACGTGAAATGTCCCGTAGTACGGAAATTAATGGTGTGACATTTCCGGGTGAAGTGAAATCACCTCAGGATGGTGACATTGTTATCACATGGCGCAATAAAAACACGGTAGAAATTTATATCACGATTCGCACTTACGAATGCCCGAAAGGGATCACGGCGAGTTTGTTGCTGGATTTGGGAGGGAATTAAATGAGCCAGCGTATTTCCGGCCAGTCGGTCGATTTTAATATGGATGGGGATCTGGTTCATGCGGAAAAGGTCAGTTTGTCCGTTACTGACAATACAGCCGCTGCTCAAACACAGGGCATACCGGATGGTTATATCTCCGGTGATGTAACAGCAGAAGGTGAAATTGAACTCAGTACTAAGTATTTGGATATCGTGACAGCGAAAGCGCGTGCTGCGGGTTCATGGCGCGGTATTCAGCCTGTTGATCTGATGTGGTATGCCAAAGCAGGAAATGAGGAAATGAAAGTCGAAGCTTACGGTTGCAAACTGATCGTGAGTGATATTCTGGATGTTGACCCTAAAGGTGGTAGCGTGATGACACATAAAATTAAATTTGTTGTCACTTCACCTGATTTTGTGCGTATTAATGGTATTCCCTATCTCGAAGCAGAATTAACCCGGAATCTGATCGGGTAAACACAGATATTTATGGAAGAGTATGAGAAAACTTTTATTACATCCGTGTAATTAAGGCGCTCATTGCATCAGGGACGATGTTTATCAAAATAATCGAATAAATTATTAGTGGATAAAATAAAAGAAAGGAATTAAATCATGACCAAAGAAAATAAAATTATTACTTTAATGGTGAGTGGAAATGAAATTAAATTTGAGCCAAATATTGTCGCTTACAATAACATGATTAATGACATGACAATGGACAATAAAATTGTGCCGATTGTAACTTACTTGCGACGTATTGTTCAGTCTGCTTCTAAACCTGCTCTTGATGAACTGTTACAAATTCCGGGTGCAGCAATGCAGTTGGTTGAAAAAATTAATTCCGAATATGCACCAAAACTGGAAATTGAAATAAAAAACTAAATGCACGGGTTAGGGCTATCGACAATAGCTTATTCGAGCAAGCCTTAACTTTGCGTCGTCATTATTTACCAAATGAAAATGATGATACGGAAAATTTAGCCCGTGCAATTTGGTTAGATAATCGATATTGGGAATATACGCGTATTGCAACTGCAAATGGAATTGCATTGGCATTAAAAGGTGAGCCATGAGTCAGCTCGATTTTATATTAAATCTAATCAATAAGGTTACAGAACCACTTGATCGTATAAAAAATGCAGTCTCTGGCGTTACAGAGGAATCACAAAAGGCATTTGGCAAAATTTCGGCGGGTGGGAAAACAATCGCTGACTCGTTCTGGTCAACGCATAGCTTCCTAGAGCCAGCCATTCAAATGGATGATGCCCTGCAATCAGCCTCATTACAGGGAATTGATAGCAGCGTTATGGCAAAAATCGCCAAAGATTCTGTCACCTTTAGCTCACAATATGGCAAATCAGCCATTGAGTTTGTGAAATCAGCGACGGAAATTAACAAGGCAGTACAAGGGCTGGAGCAAACGGAATTGCCCCAGATGACCAAAATTGCCAATACCACCGCCGTTGCTTTGAAAACTAGCTCAACAGATGCGGCAAATTATATGGGGAAAATGTTTGATCTGTTCTCCGATCATGCCGAGTCAGTAGGACATCTTCAATTTGCTGAGGAGCTATCAGGCAAGGCTGTTTTTATGGCGCAGACATTCGGCACCAGTATGCCCGAAATGACACAGATGCTGGAAAATACCCGTAAAGCAGGAACAGATTTTGGTGTGGGGATAGATGAACAGTTGGCTGTATTGGGGCAGTTACAGAGTACGTTGGGAGGCGATGCCAGCCGCGCTTATGAGACATTCTTATCCGTCGCAACGGGTGGTGCGAAAAGTCTGGGACTGAGTTTTGTTAATGCTTCCGGCCAGATGCTTTCCATGCCGGAAATGCTGCAACAACTTCAGGCCAAATATGGCACAAGCATCGAAGGTAATCTGAAAGCTCAGGCTGAGATTGAAGCGGCATTTGGTGACTCTGCTGTAGTAGTCAAAGCGCTTTTCAACGATGTTGATGTGTTAAACAAGAACATGGCTGCATTAGGTGCAAATGATGGGATGGAACGTACCCGCGAAATGGCAGCACAGATGGCTGATCCGTGGGAACGGCTACAGGCAATCTGGCAAAACCTGCATATTCTGATTGGTTCAGCATTATTGCCTGTTATAAAACCCCTGGTTAACCGACTCGCCGATACCAGCCAGGTATTGGTGCGCTGGATGAAATTGTTCCCCAATATCGCTCGTTGGGTTGGGTATATCACGCTTGTGATTATGAACTTTGCCGTTGTGGGGGCTGTCGCCAATATAGTGATGGGGGTGTCCCGGTTTATTTGGTTGGGGCTTAAAGGGATCTGGGTTGCCTGTACGCTGGTGATGAAACTGTGGACGGCGGCAGTATGGCTGTGTAACGGGGCGATTATCGTCTGGAATGCCACCTTGCGCATATTGCGCGGGGTTTTAGTGGCGATCAGGATTGCCGCTTTCTTGGCGGGGTTGTCATTCAGCTTTATGTCATGGCCCATATTACTGATTATCGCTGCGATTGCCTTGCTGGCTGTTGGCATTTACCTGTTGATTAAGCACTGGGATGCCATTAAAGCCGCCATTATGAACACTGCTGCCTTTAAGGTTGTGGCAGCTTATGTGAAATGGGTCGGAGGCATTTTTGGCGCGGTCTGGGACTGGATTGCTGAGGGCTGGAATAACCTGTGTAACTGGTTCAGCAGCTTTTCACTGGCCGATACTTTTTCCAATATGGTGGACAGTGTCAGCAATTTGTTCAGCGGATTATGGGACTGGCTGAAAACGTCATTCGCGGGGATCTATAACAGCATTGTTGAGAAGTTAAACCACATTCCGGGCGTGAGTATTGAAACAATGGAAGTGCAGAAGACTCTCGTTGAACCTGTAACCAAAGCCGCTGTGCCTAATACAGGCATCGGAGAAAAAACACAAAAGATGTTGGCTCAATCCAATGGATTGTTGCAGGACCAGCCGCAAGCGCTCGTTCAGCCTGTCAACGCGATTAAGCCACTTGAAACCGGGAATGTTTTAACTGGCGGGAAAACGCAAGGGATTGGAAGGCAGGGGCTGATGAAGTCAGTGACATCAAATTCACAGACTATTAATGATAACAGCCGCCGTATTGAAAGTGTGACATTCAATGTTTCCAATAGCATGACGCCGGATCAATTTACGGAATGGGAACACGTGGCCTATGGATGAGCCTAAATATATTGATTTGTTAATTAGTGAGCGTGATTTCACGCTTAATTCTGGGAATGAACCGCATTTCTGTAATAACCGAGTCTCTATTGGACAGGATTGTGTTCACGCGATTATTGAAAGTGGCTTGGCAACAAACTTAATTGCTGAACGCAGTCCGACATTACGCGCGGATATTCAGACTCAAATGGTGATTCTAATCGAAAATGATGAACGGATTATTCCGGGCACCGTCAGCATCAATGAAGAATCACCGACCAAATTATGGATCACGGCAGAAACCTACGATTTTGGCCGTATTGATGTGAGTGTGGAAAATGGACACTAAACCAACGATGGATTATGAAAAGGTACTGCGTGACAGCGGGATGCCAACCACGGAGGCCGATATCAGCAAGGCGTTTGCCAACGTGGTCGATGAGGCGGGGCTGGTTACCAACACCTCGCGTATGTCCCCGTTCTGGCGACTGATTAACACCCTTGTCACGCGCCCGGTGTTGTGGCTCAAAGATGCATTAATCAACGTGACGCTGAAAAATATGTACTTAGCCACGGCATCGGGTTCATGGCTGGATATGTTCGCCTGGGGCGTCAACCTGAAACGCAAGCCTGCTTCTGCCGCACAGGGCGTGATCCGTTTTTATAAAGCGGCGGGGGTTTCGGCAGTGACGGTGCCAGCAGGAACGGTGATCCAGACCGAGCGTCTTAACGGCGAAATTTACCGGGTCAGCACCACGGAAAGTGTCGTGATAGCCGAAGGGGTCAGCAGTGCCTTGTTGCCTGTCGCGGCCGATGCCGCAGGCGGTGCCTTTAATCTTGCACCCGGTTATTTTCGTATCCTGCCTGTAGCCGTGTCCGGCATTGCACGGGTACAGAATGAAGAAGGCTGGCTGTTAACCCCCGGTGCGGATGCGGAATCCGATGATGATTTACGCGACCGCTGCCGCAACCAATATAACCTCGTCGGTAACTATCATACCGATGCGGTTTATCGGGGCATGATTGCGGCAGTGGCGGGCTTAAGCATTGATCGCATCTTCTTTCTGCATGACGCGCCTCGTGAGGCTGGTACAGCCAATGCCTATCTGTTGTTAGATTCCGGCGTAACCAGTCAGCCCTTTATTGAAGCGGTCAACGATTACATCACCAATCAGGGCCATCACGGGCATGGCGATGATATGCAGTGCCTGCCGATGCCGGAAACCCAGCATGATTTATCGGTCACGCTGTTTGTGGTCAGTCTGGCGAACTACAATCAGGAGCAGATAGCGACCCTGAAACGGGATGTGGAAAACCTGATCCGCTGCGCATTCCGGGAAAACAGTCAGTATGCGGTGAAGAAAACGTGGCCGTACTCGCGTTTTTCCTTTTCCAACTTAGGGCGGGAAATTCACCGTGAATTCAGTGAGATTGAATCCCTGACCTTTTCACTGAGGGATATTCTCAGTGACTTAAGTGTGCCGAGGCTGAAAACGCTCTCAGTGGAGGTAAAGAATGTCTGAGTTTACGGAACGCCTTAAGCGACTGGCCCTGCCCTCATGGATGGATAAGGGCGAACCCGCCAAACTGCTCAATGCAGCACGGGTATTCTGGGCACAGGTTTACGGTTGGCTGACATGGCCACTGGCTCAACTGGACGCCGAAACCTGTACTGAGTCGCTGTTATCGGTACTGGCCTATCAGCGGGATATCCAGCGTTTTAACGGCGAACCGCTGCCCCTGTTTCGCAAGCGGGTGAAGTACGCGTTTATCAACGCCAAAGATGCCGGCAGTATCGCCGGGTTTATTGCCATTTTTGAGCGGCTGGGCGTGGGCTATGTGGAATTGCTGGAGCGTCAGCCGGACATTGACTGGGATGTGATTATCCTGCGTCTCAGTGATAGCCAGATAGCGGCTAACCCCGATTTGCTGATGAATATCATCCGCCAGTATGGCCGCACCTGCCGCCGTTACCGTTTTGAAGTGATAGCCAAAAACCAACTGTTAATGCGGGTGGGTAGCGTGGGTGCTGAATATTACACTTATGCCGCTGCCATCCCGACACAGCCATTATTATTGAAAGTGGGGCATATCGCAGGCGTTGCCGTCTGTGACAGTGCCCGCCTCAAGGAAAGTTCAGCACCGAATATCACCTACGGTGCGTCATTATAAGGAAATAGTATGTCTTCAGTGATCACGACAGACTTTGAAAAATGGAAGACTCAGCAAGTGGCCGCAGGCAATCCTGTGGTACTGGATGAATTTGTTTTCGCGTATCTACCGGATTTAGATCCCGCTCAACCCATCAGCCGCGATGAGAAATTGCCTGCGCAAAGCCAAATCGTACACCGTCAGGCAGTCAATAAAACCGGACTGGCCAGTGAGAACGCGGTGGCTTACAGCGTCACATTAGGGACGGAAGTGGGCAATTTTGATTTTAACTGGATTGGTCTTATTAATAAGGCGTCCGGTGTGATTGGCATGATCACCCATGCGCTGACCCAGAAGAAAATCAAAACCGCCAACGGCTTACAGGGCAATGTGTTAACCCGCTCTTTCCTGCTGGAGTTTGACGGCGCGGCGACAGAAACCGCGATCACCACCACAGCGGAAACATGGCAGATTGATTTTACCGCGCGTTTGACGGGCATTGACGAAATGCAGCGTCTGATT
Organism: Xenorhabdus siamensis; assembly: GCF_037996745.1. NCBI lineage: Bacteria > Pseudomonadati > Pseudomonadota > Gammaproteobacteria > Enterobacterales > Morganellaceae > Xenorhabdus > Xenorhabdus siamensis. The sequence continues at coordinate 144,613 of NZ_JBBMXE010000014.1, read as the reverse complement.
AATACCGACAGTTACGGCGAGGCCGCATTCTTCGGTGACGGCTTTGCCGTGGTACGTCAGGGCGAACAGTACGTTGTGAAAAAGGGGCTGGCCTATGTTGGCGGGCTTCGCGGGATGCTGGAATTTGACCAGACGTTAAACAGCCTGCGCAATACCCGTGTATATGCGGATTTTAGCTATCAGGGTAATTTGGTGAGTCAGTGGAAAACCGTAGTGAAGATTACGGCGTCTGATGAATTGAAAAACTATCTGGATACCGCGGGCTATCCGCATTATATGTTTGCTGTTGCCAGTATTGATGGTGATGGGAATGTGCAGGATTTACGCCCGGCCGGGTCATTGAATGATCGGGATATTGCTGCATTGAATGGTGAGCTTGACAGAGTTAAACAGGACTATGCGACGAAAGTGGCATTATCTGATGGCTTGAATGAGAAACAGCCAAAAGGGGATTATGCGACTAACCCAGCACTCAATGCGGTGAATGATAATGCTAATCGTCGTTTGGCGATACACCTGAACGGGACAGATATTCCTGATAAAAATGCGTTTATTGACAATATTGGTTTACGGGAAACGAAAGAAAGGGCACTTAATTCACTTGATACGCGTACTGGTGGCGGAGTTAATGGCGATGTGACGACAAGAAAGCTGATTACACAATCTTTGATATTGGGTAGTGGGAGTCTGGAAGTTGGCTCACGGGATGCGGCAAGTTTCGAGGGGAATAACATTGAGATCCGCTCATGGTTTGGCGTAGGTTTTAAAACGACATGTGATAATCCAAATAACGTCACCTCAATTTATTTCAACACTCGTGATGGCGACATTGCAACGCAAGGAAATATTACAGCCAATAAGACTATTTCAGCCAAAGGGGATGTTGTTGCCCAGAAAAATATTTCGGCTAAGGGAACAATCAGTGCTGAGGGCGGTTTTGTTGCAGGTAGTGCAGGGTACACTTCATGGGGTGATATTTCGGGTTCAACATGGGGTGGTTGGTTAAGTCACTGGATTAATAACAACTTAGCGAGAAAAAATTCAGCCGTATTGGGTGATGATGGTTGGTTTAAGGATGAATCAACGGGGTTAATTATGCAGTGGGGATCGGCATCGGGTGGTAACCGAAACTTTAATTTTCCAAGAGCGTTTGACGAAAAATGTTTTGCAGTATTGGTCACTCATATACAGGATCTTAAGCAGTAACCGTATATTTTAGATAGAAAAAAGGCTTCATTTATGATCTGATTATCGTCGCCAAACAAATATCAAAAACCACGGATGAAGCCTATGACGATTATTGCTATAAAACACCAGTTAATGCAATTATTCAGTGACGTTTCTTTGAATAAAATAGCCTTTGGCTGTGGGTTCACCCAACGTGTCAGAAATATTGAGCCACGCACGTTGATCCTCAGTCTGATTTCTGCACTCAGTACCGGTAAAATTAACGCCATTGCCCAATTACATCAGAAGTATAACGGCCTATGCCCCGACGCCCAGCAAGTCAGTTACCGGCCTTTTTATAATCAATTACGCAAACCGGCTTTTGAGGCGTTTATTAAAATCATCGTCCGATTTTTTATGGCTCAGTGGGTTGAAAAACAAGTAGCGATACCCCAAAAATTAGCTAAATTCCAAAATGTTATTTTACAAGATGGCAGCTCATTTCAGGTTCATCCTGCTCTCGCTGAAGTCTTTCCTTATCGCTTCAAAACAACCGCTGCCGCCGTTGAATGTCATATAACCATGTCATTATTCAGTCAAACACCAACAGCAATGACCGTCACAGCAGATACCGCAGCGGAACGCGCTTATTTGCCTGCTCCGGCCGAATTGAAGGGACAACTTCTGCTTGCTGATGCGGGGTATCCTGATTTTGACTATTTTGAACAACTCTCGCATTCAGATGCTTCATTTATTGTCAGAGGGAAAAAATCCCTCAATCCCCTGATTGTCGCCGCCCACAATGGACAAGGAAAATTGTTACCTAAACTGGCAGGAAAAAGGTTAAAAACGGTCACGTGCAGAATTCACCGCTCTGAAGTGTTAGATTTGCATTGTCAGCGTAACGGTTATGAATTTCGCATTATCCGCCGTTGGCTTAAGGAGGAAAAACGGTTTTGTATTTGGCTGACGAATTTACCAGCGGAAGAATTTACACCTAATGATGTGATGGATATTTATCGCTGTCGATGGCAGGTCGAGCTGTTATTTAAGGAGTTGAAATCCCACACAAACTGGCAAGGTTTTGCCACCCGGAAAGACTCGTTAGTCACCGGACTTATCTGGTCAAGTCTGCTCACCTTACTGGTCAGACGGACAATGGCAAGACGATTATTTCCGGAGGTTTCCTTACTTAAAGCGGCGCAAAATACGGATATCTGGTTGCGGCCAATAATTGAAAACCTGCTACAAAGGGCATGGTCGGAAACCTGTTTTTGGCTGGAAAAAGCCAAGGATTATTTATGCCGGAATGCCTTCAAAACCCGACAAAGAAAGTCATGTAAAAACAAGACATTGGAAGCGTGTTTTGCAAGGCTTAATTTTTAAGATCCTGTATATGATTGGTCACTAATACAAATGGGCAAGGAAGTCGTATAGATAATGCGTTTGGTTATCCTATCAGCAGAACAGAGTTTTTTGCCGCGACGAAAAATGATGTGGGTGAAGTGAATAACTTTCCTATTGCATGGTGGGCGATAGGGAAATAAGGATAAATAATAAAATGAAAAATAATAAAACAAAACCTATTGGTAATGATGATTATTTTTACAGTGCATCATTAAAAGGTTTTTTTTACAGACCGCAGGAATCAGGAAATTACCCAGATGATCTTCAACCAATTAGTAATGAGCTGTACCAGCAACTGTTTGAGGGCCAGAAAAACGGAAAATTGATTATTGCGAGTGCTAACGGATTGCCCAAACTGAAAGAGGTTCCGCCACCAACGCCCGAAGAGCTACAACAACAGGCCGAAGCTGTAAAACAGCAGTTACTGAAGAAAGCTGCTGAGAAAATTGGCATTTGTCAGGATGCCGTTGATTTAGAGATTGCCACTGATTTGGAAAAATACGCATTGATAAAATGGCGAATTTACCGTGTGCTGCTGAACCGAACAGATTGTTCCACTGCCCCAGACATTGACTGGCCGGAGCAGCCCGAATAATGCACTGGCAGCGTAAAAGAATGCAACTGTCCCCGAATTTATCGGGGCTCTCTGCCGCCATTGTGCCCGTGCATCCGTTTCTCTACGGCATCGGGCAACAAACCGACAGCGGCAGTTACCTAAGCCCGGCGAACGCCATTGACACGCTGGCCAATAAACTCACGAGGGCAGGCAATATTAACAGTCTGGTGCTGATGGTGTGCGCCAAAACCCATGCTGAATTTATGCAGCAGCTTGCACAGTTTGCGGCGGTGCTGCCGCTGCCTGTGCTGGCACAGGTCAAACGCATGGCAAAGACGGCGGAAAGTCTGGCAACAACAAAAATGCAATTGCCGGGCAAGCTGGGCGGTGGGCTACCGCTGCCGCAACCGCTATCCACTGTGACCAGCCGTCTGGCGGTGAATGCGCAACTGATTGCCAAAGCCAAAGCACAGGCCAGCGCAGGCAGCAGTATCGCGGGGCTAAAATCTCAGTTAACCGCGTTGACCGCTGCCCGGCAGTCGGCCTTGCAGCAAGTCACCGATGCCATGAGCGGGCTGACGGAAAAATCGGCCACGGTCTGGGCGTTCTCTGGGAAAGGGAACGGCGCACATGTGGCAGAAAAGTTACGTAAGAACATCCCCGAACCGGACGCCGTTTACACGCTGGCGATCCTGTTTGCCGGAGACAATATCAGCCCATTAGAAAGGATGCTCCATGAGCCAGATTATCACCCTCGCCCTTGATGGCGAGGCTATCCCGTTAAAAAGCCTGACCGTCACGCCGTCGGTGATGTTTCAGGATCAAGACCAGAGCGGCCAGTCTTCCAGTACCGCCGTGGCTGAACAGGGCATCAAGCCGAAAGAACTGCGCATCACGGGCATTATTCCCTTTTCTGAACAGAAAACCCTGTCGCGCCTGTTTGCTTTGGCGGAAGCCAAAGACAATGGCAACCTGAAACGCTACCGGGTGGCCAACCTGACCGCACAGGCTATCAATTTTCGTATTGGTACTTTTACGGGTACGATTGATGCCAGTAAGGTGGACGGCAAACAGGCATGGCAGGTGACGTTTACCTTGCGGGAGCATTTATCGGTGGCAGAAAAACGCGATGCCCGTGCAACCGACTCTATTCAGGCGAAAAAACAAACCGGACAGGGTGGCTCGAAAGCCGGGGAAGACCCGGAAAAGTTAAGCTGGTTTGAACGCAAGGTATTGAAACCGATTAACGACGGTATCGGAGACGCAAGCGAATGAAATCCATCCAGCGACTCTACTTATCTGGCGATAAGGTTCATGTGGTCGATGCCAATCTCATGCTGGAATTGTCCGCCTGTGGCCGGGGCTTTATCACGGCAGAGACGACCACCGATTACACCGGGAAACTGGTGCGCCTTGATGTGGGCTATACAGATTTGGTGCTGCGCTGGTTTACGGGGTATGTGGAACGTTCACAGCCTGCCCAGAACGGTTACCAACGCCTGTTTGTGCGTGAACTGGTCGGCGTGTTTGATCGCCCGTGGCCGTGTTCGTTTCAGCACCCGACGTTACGCCAGATGGTAGCGTGGTTGCAGGAACACAGTGGCCTGACGTTCACGCTACCAGATGCCCCCTATACTGATAAACCCATCCCGCACTATACCCATAATGGCACGGGCTGCCAGTTATTGGGCAGTCTGGGCCCGCTTTTTGCCATTGACGATTATCTCTGGCACCAGTTACCAGATGGTTCGGTGTATCTGGGTAGTTGGGCACATTCGATGTTTGCTGAAAAGCCTGTCGAAATCCCGAATGAATTCAGCCAGAGCCAGTCGGCAGGCAATACCATGACCATTCCCATGATCCAATCCTTGCGCCCCGGCTTTGTGGTCAATCAGCAGCGGCTGACCAAAGTCAATCTGATGAATGAAAACATGAGCATCACGTGGCAGCCGAAAGGTCAGACGGAGAATAAAACCCCTGTTCAGCGTCAGATTGATGCCGCTTACCCGGAATTATCGGCGGGCACACACCTGCCCAAATTCGCCCGTATTGAAGCACACACCGAAAACACCGTCAGCGGCGATATTTCTGATCCGTTCCGCCCGCGCTATGCGGTCGATGTGCAATTGCTGGATGATAACGGCAAAGACGCCGCTGCCCCGGTTTATCGTGCCGTACCGCTCCCCTTGCCAATGGCAGGTGCTGAATCGGGTATGTTCCAGTATCCGCCTGTTGGCACCGTGGTTGAAATTGCCTTTGAAGGCGGGCGACCGGATAAGCCGTTTATCCGCCAGACCCTAAGTCAGGGCAATACCCTGCCGGATATCAAACCCGGTGAACAATTGCAGCAACAGCGGGCGGAAGTCTCGCAGCGCGTGACGCAGGAAGGGAGCTGGATACGCCAGACTGACCAGACGATTAATGAATCGTCCATGCACCGTGAAATCAAGGCCGACACCGAAACCCGCACCGTGGTGGCACGGGATACCACGATTCAGGCCACAGATAAAACGCTGGTGTTAGGTACATCAACCCTACTGGCAGGGGCTGTTCAGCAGGTGGCTGATGGTGATTACAGTTTGGCCGCATCCAGCAATTACCTTGCCAGTGTGGGGAAAGATGCCAATGTAGAAGTGGGGCAAACGCTGATTGAGAAAATCGGCCTGCTGAAACAGAGCATTGCAGGCGTTAAACAGGAAATTGTTGCCCCTGTCGTCTGGGTGGGCAGCCAGCAACTGAACGTCATGACATTGATGTTAGAGACGCTGGATGTGGTCAGGGAACTGGCCGAACTGACCGCCGTCCATACCCATCACAACACAGGCACCCCGGAGAACGCCAGCGCCATTAAAGGTACAGCCCATAAATCGGATGAGCTGAAACAGAAGTATTCGCCTGTGATTGGCTGAATATCGTTTATTTGTGTGATATTTTGTACGCCATACCATAGGTTGATATTTAATGCTATAGGTATTAGACTGATGATGTTAGTTGAAGAGTAACGCGCTTTGACCGAGGCTACCAACCTTGGTTAGCACAAAACAGATATCCCTTCTTAAGGGAAATACAAAAAAGCCAACCTCACCCGTTGGTTTTTTTGTATTTACTGACTCATTATTTTAATTGATTGAATCATCTGAAAATCATCCTATAATCTACGGCTGTTAGTTGAATAAGCGTAATGACCTTAACCTTAAAAGAGTAAGGAAATGGAATTCGGTGTCTTGTAAGTTTTACAGGACTTATCAAAGCCCTGACTGAATACAGGTGGTGCTGGTTCAGTGCCTCGGTCAGAGCGCGTTACTCTTCAACTAACACTGATGAGAACCAACCGGACAGGCAGTGTAAAGGCAAAGGTTGGGGAAATCGCGCTCCTTAAATAGGAGTCAGCGGATGAAAGCATTCAAGGCCTTTATTGACACTGCTATCATCGTTCTCAAGGCGTTAGTTGCGCTTTTAGAATTGATCCGTGCATTTCTGTAAGAAATAACGGAAACGTAGATAAGGCCATCGGGTTAACCACTCTGTGGCCTTTAACATTTCTAGCGTACCCTCAAAAACGCTACCAGACGTACACAGCACCGTTCCCTCCTCAATTCACTCTCGGCTACGGTTCATTTGGATTTGCGTTACTGCATCGCGCTCACGCCGCACAATCCCCACGAAATAAACGTCAACCTGACGTAAAACGCACTACACCGCACCCGCCTGCACGTTTTAGATCAAAAAATTATTTCAGTTTTCAAATCCTACAAAGGGAATAGCCAGAGCGCACCATAACTGGCGGTGTGGGAAAAATCCCAAACTGAAAGGAGTGAAAAGATTTTCAGGAAATTTCAGTTTTTGGATCAAGGGAGGATCGCGGAGAAAAATTTCAATGCAATGATATTAAAGAGAAAATTGTATTTTACGTGGGAGGTTAGATCACGGTGGCAAGCTAGCGAACATTTTAGAATAGAGTAGCCATGCGGTTTTGTGCTGATAAGGAAACTGAAATCAATTGAATCGGTAAAGATATTTTCCGTGGCAGAATTTTTTTTCCGGTTTGGTTTGTTTGGTTGAAAAACAATCTTGCTTTATATGTCAGCGAACGTAGCGCAGGGGCACTAAATTTTTCTCAGGGGACAAAAAAGGGACACCGACTAATAGACATAAAAAAACCACTCGTGTTTGAGTGGTCTATCTTGCTGATTTTACAGCTTAAATTTGGTGGCCCCTGCTGGACTTGAACCAGCGACCAAGCGATTATGAGTCGCCTGCTCTAACCACTGAGCTAAGGGGCCGTTGAAGTGGGAGGATTATACGGTACTGTGTGGCACTAGGTCTAGTCCTCAAAATTCATATGCGCGTTTTATAGACAAAAATCAGTGCCTTTTAATGTATTTAAACTATTTATAGTCACTATAAAATATTTTTTAGTGATACTGATTGCTTTTTTGATAAATTTCTCTGGTTATTTATTGTGTCTTGATTATTGTTTGAACATAAAAATATTTGTTGGTTATGTTTTGTGTTTTTTTAATTTGAAACCGTTCTTATGTTTTCCTGTAAAAATATTTTCGTAATTCAAATATGAGCATATACAGCTTATCAGAGGCTGTTTTGGCCCATCGAAAACTGGAAGATTATTTCTTCTCGTCTATCAGCCGAATGTATCAACATATCGGCACTGGGGTTCGAGCCTATGTAACAGGTGTTGAAACTGATGCATTAAATTTTTTGCTGGTGGTAGATGAACATAAACAAACCGCAGAAGAGCTAAAAACAGGGATTCGGTTACTTGATGAGAAAACGAATGTTCCGTTTTTGATTGTTACCGCAGTGCCAGGTAGTCAGGTTTTAGCGGTTATCCAGCAGGCTGGGTTTGTGTTTGATCCTGATAGCATAACTACCGTCATGCAGCTCGATTTGATGAATTGGCATATGGCGGATGAGGGTGTTGAAGGATATGAAATCCGGTGTGTTGACCATTGTTTGATTGATTGGGCTATTCCGGTAGAAAGTGCATTTGAAATAGGTCATTTTATTTCCGGACAGTATCAGCAATGTCATCAGATGGCATTGAATGCTGGAAAATGTCTGCAACATTACGCCCTGTATGTAGATGATCAGCCAATCTGTACCCTAACTTTATCAAGGCTGGACAATATCATCCGTCTTGATGATATCGGTACAGTGAAGGAAAAGAAGAGAAGGGGATATGCTTCTGCTTTGATTAATTATGTACTGAAAGAAGCTAAGCTGCATAACGCGACTATGTGTTATCTGGAGGCTTCGCGTGATGGAAATGGCTTATATCGTCGCATCGGTTTTAAACCATTATTTGAATGTCAGGGATTTATTCGTGAAAAGAAGGCTACGTATGAATAATAAAAAAGCGTCTGCCGGAACAGACGCTTTTCAGGTTTTTCAGCAGAGCCCTTGATTAGTCGTCAAGGAAGCTGCGCAGTACTTCTGAACGGCTTGGATGACGCAGTTTGCGCAAAGCCTTAGCCTCAATCTGACGAATTCGCTCACGGGTTACGTCAAATTGTTTACCAACTTCTTCCAGTGTATGGTCAGTGTTCATATCGATACCAAAACGCATACGCAGAACTTTCGCTTCACGTGCAGTTAAGCCTGCCAACACATCGTGGGTAGCAGAACGCAGGCTTTCTGAAGTGGCAGAATCCAGCGGCAGCTCCAATGTGGTATCTTCAATGAAATCACCGAGATGTGAATCTTCATCATCTCCAACTGGTGTTTCCATGGAAATGGGTTCTTTGGCAATTTTTAGTACCTTGCGGATCTTATCTTCTGGCATCAGCATACGTTCTGCCAGCTCTTCCGGTGATGGTTCACGTCCCATTTCCTGTAGCATCTGACGGGAAATACGATTGAGTTTGTTGATCGTCTCAATCATATGTACAGGAATACGGATGGTACGGGCCTGATCCGCAATAGAACGGGTAATAGCCTGACGGATCCACCATGTAGCATAAGTTGAGAACTTATAACCACGACGGTATTCAAACTTATCAACCGCTTTCATCAGGCCGATATTACCTTCCTGGATCAGGTCAAGGAATTGCAGACCACGGTTGGTATATTTCTTGGCAATCGAAATAACCAGACGTAAGTTTGCTTCAACCATTTCTTTCTTCGCACGGCGGGCTTTTGCTTCACCGATTGACATGCGACGGTTGATATCTTTGACTTGATCAATAGTTAAGCCGGTTTCTTCTTCAATCTGACGCAGCTTTTGCAGGCTACGCATGACCTCTTCTTCAACTTCCAGCAGTTTATCAGACCATGGTTTGTTCATCGCTTTTGCAGCAGTAAACCATGTATCATTCGTTTCATTACCAGAAAACAGAGTGATGAAGTTTTTCTTCGGCATTTTGCTCTGTTCAATACACATCTTCATGATTTGACGTTCTTGAAGACGTACGCGATCCATCATGGAACGCATATTATTAACCAAGTAATCAAACTGTTTTGGTACAAGACGGAATTGCTTGAATACTTCGGACAGTTTTAAAATTTCCGCTGCAGTATTTGGATGGCTGCGACCGTATTTTTTGATTGTCTGACGGGTAGTTTCATGTTGTTCACGCAGCTCCAGAAATTTCTGGCGAGCCAGTTCTGGATCGATGCTGTTATCGTCTTCACTGTCAGTATCGTCATCGTCATCGTCATCATCGTCAGAATCATTAAGCTCTTCCTGAGGAAGTTCAGAACCAACGTGAGTAGCTGTCGGTGCAAGATCTTCTTCTGCATTAGGATCAACGAATCCTGTGATTAAATCAGACAGGCGGCTTTCACCTGCTTCAACAAGGTCATACTGCTCTAACAGGTAGGTAATAGCTTCAGGGTATTCGGCAACGGAGCACTGTACTTGGTTGATGCCATCTTCAATGCGTTTTGCAATGTCAATCTCACCTTCGCGAGTCAGTAGCTCAACTGTACCCATTTCACGCATGTACATGCGAACCGGATCGGTAGTACGACCGATTTCTGACTCGACACTGGATAACACTTGCGCTGCTGCTTCTACAGCATCTTCATCGGTGTCGTTTGTGTTTTCTGCCAACATGAGATCATCGGCATCAGGTGCCTCTTCCATTACCTGGATGCCCATGTCATTGATCATTTGGATGATATCTTCTATCTGATCAGAATCGACGATATCTTCCGGCAGATGGTCATTGACCTCAGCATAGGTCAGATAGCCTTGCTCCTTACCTCGTGTGACAAGTAGCTTTAGCTGTGACTGCGGGTTTTGCTCCATAAGACGGTATCCACACTTCAGAGTATTGGTTGGTGTCGGTCGGCGAAACAAATTATGCCAACAATAACATTTAGGGGCATTTTCGTTATATTGCCACTGCCCTCAATAGCGGCAATCGTAGGGTTATCTCCCTACCTCATTCGGCATTTAAGCCGTAAATTTTGTATCTATGATCCGAATTTTAATTCAGAGTCTGTTTTACTTGGCTGTCTTCAGCCACTCAGTTTCAGAAAATTAATTTTATCAAACCATGTTACACATATAGAATTGGATCAGATCTGTCAGGTAACACAGCCCTAATTGAAATAACATTTATTATCTTTTGGCTCCGGATTCTGTGATTAACCGGACTTCTTCACGTTCTTCTGGGGTCAGTCCTTCTGTTCTCTCTTTGGCAATCAAAAAATTGAAACGCTCATCCAGAGCTGATGCAAAAAGATGATTCAACGCATCACTAAACGTTTTTTCAGCAATTTCTTCTATCTGTATATCGTTCCATGCGGCGAGTTTTTCAAGCTGTTTTGCGTACTTATTGTCGCGATATTGCTCCAAAAGCTGCCCGGTTGTTAAGCCTGGTTGGGCAAGGCATGTGTCGACGAGCTCTATAAATAACGGTAATCCCGCTATCTGAGCAGAAAACATTCCCTGTAATGAAGGAACTAATGTCGCTAAATGCGGATTTTGCACCAGCAATGCGATAAGTATGCGCATTGTTGTTGGTTTCAGTTTTAGCGCCTGATATGTATTGGTATCTTTTTTGACAAGTTTTGCCAGAGATCGTTCCAATTGTGTCGTATCAGGTATGCCCAGTAGTTTCCCAAGTTCTTTAAGCAGATAGAGCCGCAACGCTTCTCCCGGAACCTGACTAATCAATGGCATAGCAAGTGAATTAAGCTTGGTTGCACCTTCCGGGGTACTCAAATCAACCTGTGGTAGCAGTGAATCGAACAGAAACTCAGATAAGGTTTGTGCCTTTTCCATTCTCTGTTCAAAAGATTCACGCTCTTCTTTACGGATCAGTGAATCCGGATCTTCACCATCAGGCAAGAACATAAAACGTAATTGCCGGCCATCATTCAGATAGGGTAGTGCTGTTTCCAGTGTTCTCCATGCAGCATCACGACCTGCACGGTCTCCATCGTAACAACAGATGACGTTATCGGTTGTCCGGAAAAGTAACTGAATGTGCTCGGCAGTTGTGGATGTTCCTAGCGAAGCCACGGCATAATCAATGCCAAACTGAGCCAGCGCGACAACATCCATATAACCTTCAACCACCAATAGCCTTGAAAGGGAATTGTGGTTTTGCTGTGCTTCATAAAGGCCATATAACTGGCGGCCTTTATGAAAAATCTCTGTTTCCGGTGAATTGAGGTATTTGGGAAGTGTATCTCCCAGTACTCTGCCACCGAATGCAATAACGCGACCCCGGCGATCACGGATAGGGAACATAATACGTTCACGAAAACGGTCATAAGTACGACCATTGTCATTCGTGACCAGCATTCCGGCGTCGTTTAACTGCTTGTGGTCTTCGGCGTTATGGGCAAACCGTTTCAGGGCATTATCCCACCCCGCTGGAGCGAAGCCGATTGCAAAACGCTGAATGATTTCTTCACTGAGTCCGCGCCTGGCCAGATATTGCCGGGCTGCCTGTCCGTTTGGTATTGTCAGTGAATGTTGATAGAAACTGTTTAGTTTATCCATCAACTGATAGAGATTTTGTCGTTGGTGGCGCTCAATATGACCGCCGCCAGAACTTGCTTCATAAGGGACTTCCAGCCCGTGCATAGCAGCCAGCTCTTCAATGGATTCGACAAAGTCTAACCTGTCATAATTCATTAAAAAATCAATGGCATTACCATGCGCCCCACAACCGAAGCAATGATAGAACTGTTTATCGCCATTAACAGTAAATGAAGGAGTTTTTTCGTTATGAAAAGGACAACACGCCTGATGGTTTTTACCTTTCTTTTTAAGAGGCACTCTGACATCGATAAGATCAATGATATCGGTTCTAGCTAATAAGTCATTGATAAATGCGCGTGGAATTCGTCCAGCCATAAGCCCTTTTACGCCTGTTGATGAACGAGAATAAGCCGCGCTTTCTCTGGGAAAGCACGGCCTTTAACTGCAGTAGTTTGTCAATATAACCACTATGCGGATAGACCGCAAAGATTAATACAAACGAGTGCGGCGTGCGTTTTCACGAGCCAGCTTTTTAGCATGGCGCTTAACTGCAGATGCTTTAGCACGTTTACGTTCAGTCGTTGGTTTTTCATAGAATTCACGACGACGAACTTCTGCTAATACGCCTGCTTTTTCGCAAGAACGCTTGAAGCGACGCAGAGCTACGTCAAATGGCTCGTTTTCACGTACTTTAATTACTGGCATGTGCCTCTCACCTCAATAGAAATCGGGTTTGTCGCTGGCGTGATAGTGCCAGCCGTCTTTAAAAATGGTGCGGAATTTTACTTCAATGAACACGGCTTTGTAAAGTGCCGAGGAAAATTGAAACATACAACGCCACAGATTATAGTTTGTTTTTTTTGGACGTAAAACGAACAATCTAATGCTGACGTTATTAACATTAACCACACAGGATATTCAAGTAGGAGTCTGATTATAGACTAAACAGAAGAAAGAGTCAGCATGTAAATGGAGACGATTATAACTGAGTTGATGTGAATAGTGGTTGTAAGTAGATAGTGATACACTGGCGTTTGCTTTAATTATAGTGGTGAGTGCAAGTACAATGCGAGTCTTAGGTATAGAAACGTCCTGCGATGAAACTGGAATCGCAATTTATGATGACAAATCCGGTCTGCTAGCCAATCAATTGTACAGTCAGGTAAAACTACATGCTGATTATGGAGGGGTTGTGCCTGAGCTTGCATCCCGTGATCACATCCGTAAAACGGTTCCGCTGATTCAGGCGGCCTTGAAGGAGGCGAGTTTAACGAGTAAAGATATTGACGCTGTTGCTTATACCGCAGGTCCGGGCTTAGTAGGGGCATTGATGGTTGGAGCAACTATTGGCCGTTCATTGGCTTTCGCGTGGGATGTTCCCGCCATTCCTGTTCATCATATGGAAGGCCATTTATTGGCACCTATGTTAGAGGAAAATAGACCTGAATTTCCTTTTGTTGCATTACTGGTTTCTGGTGGACATACTCAGCTCATCAGTGTGACTGGTATTGGTGAATATAAATTATTGGGTGAATCCATTGATGATGCCGCAGGTGAAGCTTTCGATAAGACGGCAAAATTATTGGGACTGGATTATCCTGGCGGCCCGGCTCTTTCCCGCATGGCACAGAAAGGTAAGGCAGGTCGTTTTGTTTTCCCTCGTCCAATGACAGATCGTCCGGGACTGGATTTTAGTTTCTCAGGTTTGAAAACTTTCGCAGCCAATACGATTCATAAGCACATTCTTGGTGATGATGCTGAACAAGATGAACAGGCTAAAGCAGACATTGCTTATGCCTTTGAAAATGCTGTTGTTGATACGCTGACAATAAAATGCAAACGGGCACTAGAGCAGACTGGTTTTAAACGATTAGTTATGGCGGGAGGGGTTAGTGCAAACCGGGCATTACGCATTAGTATGCAAAATACGATGGAAAAATTGCGTAGTGAAGTGTTTTATGCCCGCCCTGAATTTTGTACTGATAATGGAGCAATGATTGCATTAACAGGGATGATCCGCTTGAAAAGCGTTACCAAAGGCGCTCTAGGTGTGACTGTTAAAGCTCGCTGGCCATTGTCTGAGCTTCCTCCGTTGTAAAAGTAACTTGAAAAGTGGAGCAGAGTGTTCATCGAATGAAAAAAGGAAGGTACTAATCAATATTCAATGACATGTAATATTTGAGTAATACCTTCCTTCTGTTCAAATTAAATTTAAAACATTGCTATTTTTTTTATTTAAAATCTATATCCTATACCAACATTAAATCCATTAATATAATTGTTTGTTCCCTCACCATATGGAACTGTGTCAGTAAATTTTGACAGCGTACCTTCATAAGCGAGGTAAAGAGTGATATTTTTGACAGGATTAATTTCAATACCAGCACCATAGGCAATATTATTAGTGCGTAGAGAAAATTTAGTATTATGCTTGTTATCGATATTTTCATTGTAAGAATTCCATCCGAGGCCTCTCCACGTTGCTACTTGTCCAGTCGTAGGATCTATATTATTAATATTATCACTCACTCCAAAGGGGGCACTTATATGATATGTTACATGAGAAATACCAAGCAGACCATAAATGCTCAGATAATCATTTATGCGGTAAGCTGGGCCTGCCATTAGGGAGAAATATTTTGCTTTATATGAATTTCTTGCCTCAAAATATGTAGGTGCAATAACAGTCGTATCACCACTTGGATAATTATTAAACCGAAAACTCCTGCCACCACGACCCTGCATATAAGTGAACTGACCAATTATGCTGACTGGGGAGTCCCATTCATAGCGATAATGAATGTTAAATCCATTGAGATTAATCTTATCAGCAGGTTTGGTTATCTTGCCTCTTGCATACCCAGCAGCTATGGTATGTGTATCAGCATTAGCTAATGAACCATACATAAAGCTGAATAAAGCGTGATTTATAAAATATGAAAAAACTATTGTTTATTTTATTCACATAGTGATTTATGTTTTTCTAATTAGAACTTATATCCTATACCAATGTTAAATCCGTGTATTAACTTAGTTTTGGCTGATTTTGTATCATATGGTCCATTTCTGCCGTTAGCAAAGGCCTCATATGAAAAGGGGTCAGTTGTCATTCTCTGGTATTTCGTTATGGAGCCTTCATAATTGAAATAAAGGCTGATATTTTTAACGGGATTGATTTCAATACCGGCACCATAGGCAATATTATTTGTCTTTTGAGGAACCCGAATAGACACATGTTTTCCCGCCTGCTGATAGTTATTTTGATTTATTCCCCGAAGACTTAGGTCTTCTGAGTTAACTATAAAAGGGTGATTGAGATAATAACTATCTGTCCATCGTTTTGCATTGAACGATGTATGTGAAATCCCTAGTAAACCGTATATACTTACATAATCGTTTATACGATAGGCAGGTCCCAGCATCAGGGAAAAGTATTTTGCATCAGGTTTTTCAGTTACTGGACCAGAGTATTCCTTTAGTGCGTCTTTTAATGGTATTTTTTTTCTTGGATCTGGTAATTGTGTTATCCCGCTCTGCACGGCTCGTGATCTGTAATAATCCAGAAAACTGGGTAACGAATCATCTCCTCTCATATAGGTGAATGTTCCAACAATACTGATTGGAGAATCCCATTCATAGCGATAGTAAATATTAGCTCCCTGAAGTTTTGTTACTTTGGCTATCTTACTTTTCGCATATCCTATTCCTATAGTATGTGAATTTGCATTGGCAAATGAACCATATATAAAGCAAGACGTAGCCAACGTCATTAGAAGCGCTTTTTTTGTTACCATGATTTATACCTTTAATGTTTATTAGCTGAACTAAGTATAGATAATTTATAGAATATGCAAGTAAAAATTGCCAATTAAGTTACTAATATTAATTTATTTGTATTTTTTGTTATTTTTTAAATATTGATTATTATTTTTAATAAATTAGGTTGAATAACAATTCGTAGTGCATTCTTTTGATGTTTTTCTTATTTGTGTGTTTTGATGTGTTGATTAATTAAATTTCTTTCTTTAGTTATCTTGGTGGGCTCTCTAAATACTTTCTTTGGGCGTTATCATATACAGGATCTTAAGAATTATGCCTTTCAAAAAACGCATCCAATATCTTGTTTCTACACGATTTTCTTTGTTGCGTTTTGATAGCGTTCCGGTATAAATATGCTTGCGCTTTTTCCAGCCAAAGATACGTTTCCGTCCAGGCTCTTTGAAGCCAGTTTCCTATTATTGGCCTGAGCCAGATAAGCCCCGTGCTAACGTTTCTTTCCTTGTCGCAAACCCGTGCCAGTTTGTGTGGGATTTTAGCTCTTTGAACAACAGTTCTATTTGCCAGCGACAACGATAAATATCCATGATGTCATTGGCCGTAAACGCCTCCATCGGCAAATTTACTCATGCCTGACAGGCGGGCGGGAGCGGGAAGCACTGGCACACTGGTGTCGATGGATTTAGGGCATGGCGATGCGTGAGAACGCTATATCCGGCTGGTGTATTACCAGAATATTGAGGGCGAATAAGCTGTATTGGATCACATACGGTCTGCCCGCTTTGGTCATTGGAGTGCGAGCAAACCTTAGCCGATTATTCATGTGTTATCTCTAACTTGCTTCTGGACAAAACTGAGTTAGACTCCCTTGCACATCGCCCAGATCAACGTTGTTGAGGTCCCGCAGGATGAAACAGTGGAGCCAGACGGGAATGGGGCAGCCAACAGTTCCTGTTCCCAGGTGTTGATAGGTGATGTCATGTGACACCTCCCTAGGGGTTAGGATAGAGAAGAGAGCCATCATGATATAATGCGGGTCACGGCTGTAGTAATAAGATTATGTTAATTTTTTTAAATTATTTTTAAATTCAATTAAATGATAAAAAATAATAAAATTATTATTAATTTGTTTTTTTAAAATTCCATGTGTATTTCATAATTTATTGTTGAAATTACTCCAATGTGTACTAATATTTTAAAATATAGAGAAAAGACTATTTGGTACGGTAAAATATGATCTTGTATATATGGAGAATGAAATAAGTAGTTTGAGTTTGAAATTAATTGGTTATAATTAATTTAATCTGTTAAATTTTAACATGACATAATAGTGGTCCTATTAAAACATAATTTTCAATTATTGAGCCAAAGTTTATTTTTGCAAATGCATATGTATTAATGATTTTTAAATTAAGATAGGTGGGATAATTTGTCGGAAGTAAATCTAAATAACAATGATAAACATATTGATGAGTGAATAATCTACCCATTGTTAGATAATGTCTATAATTAGATGAGAGAAATTGATTATTATACAAGCTTGGTTCATATTTATATCTTAGGAAATTATCAAAGTTAAGCATGTGTGGATTTATCCTATATATTAAATGGAGATATCTATACATAAAGATAATGGTGTAAAATGCCAAGGAAATTCGAATAAGGTATTCGTTATTTGTATGTCGAGTATGATATTTTTTGTGAAGTTATAAAAATAAATCAAGATAAATATCTTTGTCATTTTTTCTATATATTTTGGTTTAGAAAATAGCAGGCAAAATTAGACTGAATATCAGAAGATAAAGCAACTACTGGTTAATGGGAAATAGGAACGTATGTCCAGTGATATACTCAATGGGTTTAAAGAGATAACTATAATAGAGAGTTATTTATCTGGATATATGATGTGTTGTCACTAATATAATCGAAAAAACTAACCTTAAGCATTAGTTTTTATGTTTTATTAATGAAGTTTTTTTATGATTTTAATTTTATATTGAAAGTATATGGGTAATTGAGTTTATTCGATTAATTATAACTTAATGAAGATTATAATTAATTCTTTAATTGGCTAGTTGATGCGTAAAATATCTATTACATTAACTTTTAAATAAGGTGATTGTTATGTCTAAAATAAGTACTGAAATTTATTCTGCATTCACAGATGAAATCAAAGATTCAATAACACATAGTTTCAATGTTTCAATGCAAGATAAATTATCTCCTGATGAACTTAAAAAACAATCTAGTGAACTTTTTAGATTAAATAAAATTGCGATTAAACTGGATGCTGGCGCATATATAGTGAGATGGACGTTTTTATGATATGTAATTTCTACTACTTATTGTTAAGTGGATTGTTTGGTTGAATTTTTAATCCAAGAATCTATGTATCAAATTTTAAAGCATAAAATAATTCTTAATGAGAAAGCTTAGTTGTTACTTAGTGAATATAAATATAATTTGTTATGGGAATTAAAAACATTATTTCTCGAATGATTTTTTTATTCTTAATTGAATAACCATCTCCTGTGAAGATGGTCAGAAATAGGTTTTGGTTCTGCCTTATTGATTTTTAGGTATGTTATTATACCACTTTGGGGAGAAATAAAGCCCGCCTTCATAGAAGGCGGGCTCAGGCCGTGCCGCTTGCAGGCAGTGATATTCAGATTGTCTGTGAAATAGACGAACAGTAGTCATTTATCGGTAATAAGAAAAATCAGCGCTGGCTCTGGTATGCTTGGGAGCCGAATAGGAAGCGGATAGTGGCGCATGTGTTTGGGGCTCGCAGCAGGAAAACGTTGAAAAAACTGCTGGCACTCCTGCCCCTTTCAGCATCCGATCCTGTACAGATAATGATGCCGTTTACGATTGCCTTCCTGAGGAAAAACACCTCACAGGAAAGAAATTTACCCAACGTATTGAGAGAACTCATCTCACCCTCCGTATCCGGATAAATAGGCTGAATCGAAAAACGATAGGGTATTCTAAATCCGAAGCAATACACGATAAGGTGATAGGAACATTCATTGAGTGTAACTATTATGTTTCACAAGCAATCTAACTATTGGGTTCATGACCAAGAATTAAGGGATAGGATCCTATCCTCTAAATTAAGTTTGAATTTGATATTTCCTTTATTTGATCTATTGATAATTGTTTCGATAATTAAAATAAGTCATGTTTTCGCGTTAATATTTTAATTAATATTCTTCTCCATTTGGATTTTATATTCACATAAGAAACCCAACACTTATGACCTGTTATCACATAACAGTAAATTATTGAATGCCATTTCAGCTAATGTAGATTATATATAAAGCATTATAATATTATGTTTATATCGATATCCTCATTGTTTATCAATTTGTTACTAAACTGCATAAAACTCATGTGGTTAAAAATACAACTTATAACGCTGTCGAATCCCGATTCGGTGAATCTGGTGTAATTGAACTTACTGCTCTGGATGGTTATTTCTCTTTATTGGGGCAGGAACTCAATGTAGCCAGATCGCGTGATGTCACGGTGACGGTTGTCTATCTGGGGATCAGTAATGGCTATACACTATCCGCTATAATTTTATGTATAGTTTGAAATCCGCATATTTAATTAACCTGAATTCTGCTTTCAGCGGTCGCATTACCGTGATTTTAAAAACTTTTATTTGGAGCATATCTGGCAATACCATCACCGCGACTTCCCCTCCTTGCTCAGTTATACCCGTTTTATCAGCGTTGCCCCGTCCGTTTTGGTCCCCTTATCCAGTTATCTGACTCAATTAAAAGGAAAACCGACAGGCATTGCTTTTATCGACTCCACGAGTTTGCGCGTTTGTCATAACATCCGTATTCCTCGTCATAAGGTCTTTCAGGGCATAGCGCAACGCGGAAAAACCTCAATGGGATGGTTCTATGGGTTCAAATTACACCTGATTATTAACCATCTGGGCGAAATTTTAGCGCTTAAAGTGACCCCGGGTAATGTGGATGATAGGGAGCCTGTACGCGAATTATCAAAAGATCTCACGGGTTCTCTTTACGGCGACAAAGGATATCTGAGTCAGGAATTGGCGGATGATTTAGCTAAAACGGATATCACCTTTATCACGAAAAAGCGCCGCAACATGAAAGCGCTTGCACTGGCTGAGTGGGATAAGGTTATGCTTAAAAAGCGTTTTATCATTGAAACGATTAATGGACAATTAAAAAACGGCTCTCAATTAGAACATTCTCGTCACCGAAGTATAACCGGTTTTTTGTTAACCATTTTAACGGGATTGATTGCTTACTGCCTTAAAGAGAAAAAGCCATCACTGAAAATTTTCTACTCAGAAGAAGATATTTCAGTAATAGCTTAAGCGGAATTGGGGTTAATTACAATTGAACAACAAAATAACGGCAAATAAACTTAATTTTATTTTCAAAATACAACAATCAATTAGTTTTTTGTAAGGGGTTAATGTGGCTCATATCCATATTAGTCTGAGAGTTCATCCCATCTGTAAATATTCTGATAAAGAAAAAGCCATCCCTGTTTTGAGATGGCTTTTATACAAAATTAATAACTGTCTTTTTAATTAATACTTTTTGTTCAATATAAATCTAATATTGTTTCAGCCACACAGGTATGTTGGTTTTTCATTTGAGGTGCGGGCTTAATAAAACAATCTTCCAGAAACCAGCTTGCCGGTGTTTTCAGGGTAATAGAGACAACAACTAGCTGCTCCAGACTAATTCGGTTAGTTCCCCGTTCATAACGTGATAACTGCTGATGGCTGACGCCAATTCTGTCCGCCAGCTCTGCTGCTGTTATCCCAAGCTCTTTTCGCTTCATTTGGATCCTTTTACCTACCAGCATACTGACTCGCATAATCTCTTTACTCTCAATTTATAAATAGGTTAATAAAACAACTGCTGTACCTTCATACTTACCGGCTTTTGGTTGTGTTAATGTGTGCAATATTGATGTCAGGGTAAAATTCGAGGGAATATTTTTCCCCTGGGCGATAACATGCACGCCATCTGTCGCATCCCTTCCATCAATCTGCAATGTCGAGTAAATTTGCTTATTAGTATCGAGATAAATTTTTGGCTCACTATTAATGGATTTGACTTGCAACATTATCTTGTTGCTACGAAGTGCACATTTGAATTGCCCATTAATTGAGCGAGTGGCGTTATTAACTTCTGAAGCTTTTAATTCCCCGTAGGCAATTTCAGAAGGTATGCTGATTTCACAGCTTTGATTTATAGGTGGTAATTTGTTGCAAGTGGAGTTAGGAAATTTCATTGCGATACCATAACCTGATGATATCTGCTTGGTGTAAAACAAACCTATACACTCGGCATCTGCGCTAATAATAGGAAATGTCACCCGTATAGGAATTCCGATCTGTCTTTTGTAGGCTCGCATGACTTCTGCGGTTGTCCGGTACTTATGTGCGTCATTCAGGCATACATTTGCCTCAATACAGGAACCATACATGCCCGGCTGGTTGTTACTATATTGAACATCAGGGCCAACATAACATGGCTCATTACCATAGCAAGGATTGCCGATCCCCTCTTCTTCTGTCCATTCAATAATCTCCATGGTAGTGATAATTCGTTTACCCGATATAATAGTATTCACTGGCATAACATAAGCTCCACCATAGGCATATGGAGCACTAAGGAAAAGCAACAATGCTGCGAACTTCATCAACGATTTTTTAATATGGTGCATAATTTTATTTCCCTAAATAACATCAAACTCAGGTTGAATATCATGGGGTAAAAAAGAAGCCGAAATCGCTATTCATAACTGAGCTCAAAAGTTGCCATTGCATTGAACTCTCCTACACCAATCTTGTTTTGCAGCAGCGCACTAGGATCAGCTTTTACATATGCCTGAAACGGGATTACATTGTTACTGCTCGTATCAGAGAGTCTAAATTGAGCCGTTTTATTAAAAGGGAGTGGTGTACCATCCAGTTTTTCCATACCAATGGCTGCACCTGAAGCACTGCTGCCATGACCGAATGCTAATAATCCGGGCTGCTCTCTGCTTTCCTGTCCGACAAACCTGATTTTCACTGTCTGGGCCACCCTGGGATCACATTCTTCCAAATGTAGCCGGAGCTGTTGGCTTGGCGTTCGGTGATGCAGATAAAGATCCCGGTTGATAATGTTGCCAAAATTAACTTCTATAACTTTATCTTCCGGTTTAATCACACAAGGGGGAGCGAGTACAGTCATCGTGATTCTGACATTTTGGCGTAGGTTATCTTTTGCATAAGCACCTTGCTGACTGCCAATCCCCAGCAGAAATAATACCGGTGGCACCAATGTTTTCAGTGCGTAGTGAAAGAGCTTCATACTTAACAAATTCATTATCATTTATCCCAAAATCCGTTACGATCTGGTGAAATCTGCTTTATGATCCCATCAAGCTGTTTATGACGGGATATGGCTACCAAGAGCTAATCAATTTCCTGCATCTACAATCTTCGTCACTACACAAGTATTATCACTACATTTGAATGTTAACTGTGGGCGTCCACCATAATCATTAACATAAGTCAGTACCGGTTGATTACCGAATGAACTAACCGTTCCTCCCAGTTTGTCACTGCTTTTGGGCGCCAGCATTAAGGGTTTAAAACCGTCTACACTTTTACCATTTACCTTATTTGAAGCTTCTGAAATCGTGATGTAATAAGGTGTTGGATTGTTCACCACATATTGGTTTCCCTGACGGCTTAAGGTCAGTTTTTCCTGCCATGGGTTATCATGATCAATACGACGGGCGATAATTGCTTCCGGGCGGTAGAACAATTTGATTTTCGTTTGTAAAGCTATTTGCAAGACATTTGGTTTCTCACTGCGCGGTGGTATTTCACGAACGTTGAAATAAAACACACTTTCTCTATCTTGTGGCAACTGGGTCACTGCTGGCAGTGTCTGGATCTTGATTTGGCTCTTCGCTCCAGCTTCAACACGCTGCACAGGGGGAATAACGACGAGTGGGCTGTTGATCTTATTTCCCTTATCATCTTCAAGCCATGCCTGTGCTA
Source organism: Xenorhabdus siamensis (assembly GCF_037996745.1). Lineage (NCBI taxonomy): Bacteria > Pseudomonadati > Pseudomonadota > Gammaproteobacteria > Enterobacterales > Morganellaceae > Xenorhabdus > Xenorhabdus siamensis. The sequence continues at coordinate 121,690 of NZ_JBBMXE010000014.1, read as the reverse complement.
AATGCGGCAAATCAAGATGTTGATTTTCAATATTCAGGCTGACAGATTTTTCATTCCCATTAAAAATAATGCGGGTACGATCCAATGCTATCGCCGCCATTGTTTGATGCACTGACATTAAACTTGTTACCGTTATGGCCGCCATCATTAGAATTTTTTTTAGTTTCATAGTGTCATCTGCTTATACTCAAAAAAGATCATATTTATATTGTTGGTGCCGACTAATATCGGTATACCTATGCCAAATAAAGCAATGCAATACTCTATTAAAGATCAATTAAATGGATTTTTTTATTACATTTTATTTATCTTCATCTTTTAAAAACTGACAAGGTAGCAAAAATGCAGTTAAATAATCTGCCGAAATTTCATCTGGCACGGTAATCTCACATTGAGCACGTCCATCCCAATGCACTTTCAGTTTTTCACCTTTGTTCATTCCGGTCAGATAGGCATATCCGTCATCATTGACAATCCCGATTTCCCGTTGGTTTGCATTTACGATAGATGCCCCAAAAGGTGGAGATGAACCATCAGGCAAACGAATAGTTGTCATAGCCTTGAGCCCTGATATGACCTGAAATTTACGATAACCAATCGCACCTTCTGTCAATGTTGCCAATTGAACAGAGCGCAATGCCTCTACATCGTCCGGTAATTTGTCTAAGTCAATATTTGCGGTATTACGGTAGTAATTGTTTACATCTACCAGCACAGCTTTACCAAAATGGTTGGTATATACTGACGAACCGAATGCCCGGACAGGAACATTGCCAACACCTTCTGTATCCACCATCAGGCGGGTTGCACCAGGCATATTAGTACGATGCAAAGCTGCACCATTGGCAGTGACAGTAACTCCCCCCTGCAAGCCGAGTGCTGCGGTAGTATTGCCACCATCCTGATAACTGGCGCTGGCAGTCAGCAATGCCCGATCACCATAGTGGGTGTAATAACCATTTGCTGATGCCTTACCACGAATATTCGTACCGGCTGATATGCGATAATTATTGCGATCATCAATACGCTCAAAATAACCTATCAAATGGGAATTTCCCTGACGATTGGCCATTCCGTTATAGCTAAAGGTGCTACTTTCTCCCCATGGAATAGAAAGATTCAGGTACATACCGTCATCTTTTTTATTATCAAAGTTGTTACGGTAAGCTGACAGGTTCACACTGATATTTTTATAACGCCCAATATCAATATACTTAGTCAGAGATACGTTATAGTAATCGTTTGCTGACCGATTCCAGTAGGTCTGATGGCTATAGTTGAGGTAAGCACTGAGGCCAATATCTGTAAACTGTTTATTAAACATCACGGTATACATCTCTTTTCCACTATCGGAAGAAACGTTGCGATAGCGGCGATCGATATATTGCCCCATATTCATAAAGTTACGTTCAGAGAAACGATACCCGGCAAAAGTCACCTGACTGTTGTATTGATCAAAACGTTTCGAATAACTGAAACGATAAGATCCCCCGGTAAAGGTTTTTTTCTCTCCCGGCAATTTTGCTCTTGACTCCGTCACGTCAAACGACAATGCACCCAACACCATCAAGTCACGACCAACCCCCAGTGATAAAGCGTTGTAGTCACCTGCTCCCAAAAAACCACCATACAATGACCAGCCGTTATTGATCCCCCAGGAGAATTCTCCGAGACCGAAGGCCGGCCCTTCACGACGATGCTTATCATTGGTAGATTGTCCACCAACCAACTTGTATTGCACACGTCCCGGACGTGTCAGGTAAGGGATCGTTGCAGTGTTAACCTGAAACTGCTGTACACTTCCATCCTGCTCTTCAACTCTGACATCCAAAGCGCCTGAAACTGCATCACTGAGATCCTGAATTCGGAATGGCCCTGACGCAACCTGAGTTTCATACAATACTCTCCCCATCTGACTAATCGTCACCTTGGCATTGGTTCTCGCAACACCAGTAACCTCAGGGGCATAGCCGCGTAAGTTCGGTGGCAACATGTTCTCATCAGTCACCAAACTGATACCGGTATAACGGAAGCTATCAAAGAGGTTAGAATTGAGGTAATCCTCTCCCAACGTCAACTTTGCTTCTAAACGGGGAAGTGCACGATACAGGTAGTATCGGCTCCAATCCCAGTCACGGCGTTCTTTGCCACCGGTTCGATGTGAGTTATCTGCTTTATCATGTTTGGTCTTGAAACGATGATATCTGGCCTGCCAGTCAGCCCGAAAACGCCATGCACCCAAATTCATGCCCGCTGTTCCGTTAGCACTTATTTGTTGGTTATTACGATCATGAGTCGGTTTCGATGTTTGCGCATTAACGTTATAGTCAAACAATAATCCGGTTATCCCCTCATCCCAGCGGGAAGGAGGATCCCAATCCGGCAAGTCATATTCCAGATAGCTTTTAGGAACAATCAGATACAACGTATAAGTGGCCAGATCCCCCCTTGCTGACATACCCGGTAGTGTATTGAGATCAAGACATTTTCCTTCATTCTGCCAACCTAATTTTTCAGCCCACTTTGGTTTAAGAGCAATTTGTTTGATTAATTCGGGAGATATACAGGCTTCACTACCTTTCGAATCATCAGCCGAAGCAATAAAATCGATAGAATAAGTATCTGGAAATTCCTGCTTATTCATCCGAACAGCCATCATATAATTCCCCGGCATGATATAGCCTGCCCGAGAGAACTGTTCTAAATTAATATTGCTACGTTCACTGATATCCAGCGCATCAATGTTGAATTCAATTGGCTTAGAATAAGCGATCTGAATACCGGACACTGCAAACAGTATCAAAACAGAAAGAGGTTTAATTCCGGATATTAAGTGTTCTATTTGTATTTTATTCGTTATCTTCTTTTTATTAATCACGTATTTTTTATTAAAGGTGTTTATCCTATTACTGTTCTTTTTTTTATTAATAGAAGAAAAATAATGATTCATAGAATCTGAAAACAAAGCCATAACATCCTCTGAGCAATGAATCGTTAATAACCCAATTTGAAATTAGCTGTTGTCTGATACTGCCAAGTCTGTATGCGTATAGGACTATCGCCTAATAGATCGCATCATTAAAGTTCATCGCTCTCACTTAAGGATCCTACAGATACCGGGGATTGCAGGAGTAACCACATGTCCTGCTTATCCGTAATATATTACGTTCTCTGTTTGTGATTCACTGAATTACCGTACAGCGGGAAGTAGAGGAAACATGTCACCATCGGTAGCCATTAAAAATTACTTAACATGGCAAAATATCTTTATTTTCCGAATACCACCAATAGAGAACACCATAGATTAAATCAATAAAAAAGGGTATTTCAAATTACTTCTATGGGAATAATTCTATTAATGCCATACTCTGCTGACTAATTTGACAATAATATTGATTTATATCAATAAGACAAAGCACATTATAGAATATTCTAATCATGTCCTGCTAGCATATTAGTTCCCAGAAATACCCTAAAGACACATCAAGAAACCCGGTAAATCAGTAGCATGAATTTCCTGATGTTTAATTACCAAAATTATCAGTCAGTAAAAATATTACTGATAATTTAATGTAAAGTTAGCAATAGCAGTGAAGTTACCAGGGACAACTAAGCTCTCACCTTTCTCATCACTTAAATTAATACCTTGCAGGTACGCTGCAAATTGTAAATCATTGTTACCTTCGTGCAGAGATAATAGTTTACTTGCTGTTCCCAGAGGCAATCTGTTATTACCAGCATCAGTAATAGCAATTGCCGCACCTTTCGCTGTTCCTTCAATACCTAAATAACCTGGCTCACCACTAGCCATAGAGCCAGTGAAAGTCGTTTCTACACCTTTCAGAGTCTGTATAGTGCAGTTTTCTAATTCAATTTTGAAATGTTTAGATTCTGAACGCCCTTGTTTTTTCAAGATGTGGCTGGAAACAGCCCCCATATCAACTGCAATATTGGTATTTTTAATTGAACAAGGTGCATCAATGATAGAACCAGTAAATGTAACCGTACCATTACCTTGGTTAGCCGCATTTGCAGCACCTGCTGTTAAAGCCACACCAAAACCTAAAATCATTGCCAATTTATTCATTTTCATAATCGAATTTATACCTTTTAATTAAAAAATGACAGACTTATATATAAAGAGAAACCGAAGTACAGAAATTAATTTCTGATACTTAGGATAATGACTATTTAGTTTTTTGACAGATAGCTTGACTGATTCAAATAAACCAAACCGGCGGTATCATTCTACACAAAAATCCTTAAGTCAAATTTCAGCCGATAAAACTGGTAATGCTCCTTAACTGCGTATGAAATATGAGTTTTTATCAAAAAGTCCCCATAAGCAGTAGTATATTTTACTGTCAATTTTGTGAATTTGGGTTATTTTCCTAAATTGTATCGAACAAAGATGAATAGTTCAGAATCTTAGTTTGTGTGTTTTTATTGAGCGACTTTATCTTTCCGAAAAAAATAGTCATATGATTATATCAAAATAATTATTAAATATAGTTTTTACTATTGTCCTCATGGCTTATATCAAAATAAAAACAAACTATTTATCAAAAACATAAAATTAACAAACTAATTATAATATAATTAAATTATTATTTTTATTTAAAACATTTACTTTTTGTTAGATTGATTTCTCCACTCTTTTTACAGGTGTATTAATGTGGAATAAAATGGCAACTGAATAAATAGATGAGAGTTATTTTTAAACAATCTGTTTAAATAAGGTATTAATTTGAGCAACAAAAAAGCTCTTCCCATTGTTGAGAAGAGCTTTTATTTTTAATCAGAGGATAAAATTACTTAGGCTTTTTTAATTATCACCCAACAAAACAGATTCAAGTGCAATTTCAATCATGTCATTGAAAGTTGTTTGACGCTCTTCAGCAGTCATTTGTTCACCTGTGCGAATATGGTCTGAAACAGTACAGATCGTCAGTGCTTTTGCACCAAATTCAGCCGCAACACCGTAAATACCTGCCGCTTCCATTTCAACACCCAGAATGCCGTATTTTTCCATTATATCGAACAATTGTGTATCTGGGGTATAGAACAGATCTATAGAGAAGATATTGCCAACACGTGTGTTAATATTTTTCGCTTTAGCGGCATCAACGGCATTACGAACCAAATCAAAATCAGCGATTGCCGCGAAATCATGATCTTTAAAACGCACACGATTGACTTTGGAGTCAGTACAAGCCCCCATACCAATCACAACATCACGAATTTTAATGTCTTTACTCACTGCACCACAGGAGCCAATACGGATAATCTTTTTGACACCAAACTCGGTGATCAGCTCTTTCGCATAGATGGAGCAGGATGGAATGCCCATACCGTGACCCATCACTGAAATGCGGCGGCCTTTATAAGTACCGGTGAAACCCAACATACCACGAACATTGTTAACCTGACGGGCATCTTCTAAAAAGGTTTCCGCAATGTATTTTGCACGTAGTGGGTCACCTGGCATTAGAACAACATCAGCAAAATCGCCCATCTCAGCATTAATATGTGGGGTAGCCATAAATTTATTCCTTGTTTTTATTGAGTAATTAAAAATAGGTAAATATCGGGGCAGCCAATGACGTCCCCGGAAAAATCAGAACATCGCTTTACCATAATCCATTGGCGTCAGGTTGAAATATTTCGCCACTGTCTGACCAATGTCTGCAAATGTTTCACGATGCCCCAATGAGCCAGGTTTCACTTTTGGCCCATAAACCAGCACTGGAATGTGCTCACGAGTATGATCTGTGCCTGGCCAGGTCGGGTCACAACCGTGGTCAGCCGTCAGGATCAGAATGTCATCTTCTTTAACCCGTTTCAGCATCTCCGGCAAGCGGCGGTCGAATAGTTCAAGCGCTGCCGCATAACCTGCCACATCACGGCGATGACCATAAGATGAGTCGAAATCAACAAAATTGGTAAACACGATTGTGTTATCCCCAGCCTGTTCCATTTCAACCAATGAAGCATCAAACAGAGCATCAATCCCTGTTGCCTTCACTTTTTTGGTGATACCAACATTAGCGTAAATATCGGCTATCTTGCCGATGGAAACCACTTCCCCCTGTTTTTCATCAACCAGTTTCTTCAGAATGGTTGGGGCAGGAGGCTCAACCGCCAAATCATGGCGATTACCGGTACGCTGGAAGTTACCCGCTTTATCACCCACAAACGGACGGGCAATAACACGACCGATGTTATAACCACCGAGATTCAGTTCTTCGCGGGCGATCTCACATAATTCATACAGCTTATCCAAACCGAATGTTTCTTCATGGCAGGCAATCTGGAAAACGGAATCCGCAGAGGTATAGAAAATCGGCTTACCGGTTTCCATGTGCTCTTCTCCCAATCTGTCCAGAATAACTGTACCGGAAGAGTGGCAATTGCCCAAATACCCTGGGAGATTAGCGCGCTCAACCAGTTTATCCAGTAATTCCTGCGGAAAGCTGTTTTCTAAATCCTGAAAATAGCCCCAATCGAACAAAACCGGAACACCAGCAATTTCCCAATGACCTGATGGCGTGTCTTTACCAGAAGAAAGTTCACTTGCATAGCCATAGGCACCAATAATGTCGGCATCTTTATCTAAACCAATCGGGAAAGTTCCGCTGGATTCTTCTGCCGCTTTACCTAGCCCCAAGCGGCTCAGATTCGGCAACTTCAATAATCCCTGACGGCCGATATCAGCTTCACCACGGGCACATTGCTCCGCAATATGTCCTAAGGTGTTAGATCCTTTGTCACCAAATCTGTCTGCATCTGCACTCGCACCAATGCCAAAGGAATCCAATACCATGATGAATGTACGTTTCATAATTTTCTCCTGCGTCAATTCACGCTATCAATGCGGAAACTGCCAGCTATTAAAATCTATTTTCAGTGCCTATGTCGGTTTATCAACTAATATGACGATAAACCATCTGTGTGGCGACTTTCGTTCCTACATTCGATGCTGCCAAAACATTCGTCTTTTGTGAAGCATCCGCCTGTTGTAACACTTTATGTTGTAGAACAAACGACTTACGCACAGCCTCCGCCGCTGCATGCCACTCATTTTCACTATTGGCATGGATCGTCATCAGAGGGGTATCTGTGTTAACTTCTGAACCAAGTGCAATAATATCACTCAGCCCCACACTATAATTAATCGTATCCGTGACCTTGCGACGGCCACCCCCTAACGTCACCACGGCCATTCCCAAAGCCCGGGTATCCATCTCTGTCACAATGCATTGTTCTTCAATAACACACTTTTCAGCAAATACAGGTCTGCTGAAAGAGGCCGTTGGCAAATAATGAGCATAGTTTTCGACAAAATCGGCAGGCCCTTTTTGTGCAGCAACCATACGTCCAAAAACTTCCGCTGCTTTACCACTGTCGAGAACCGCCTGTAACTTACAATATGCAGCTTCACGGTTTTCTGCCAATTTACCTGATACCAGCATTTCAGCAGCCAATGCCATAGTGACTTCAAATAGCCGGGGATTACGGTATTCTCCCGTCAAAAACTGAACCGCTTCACGTACTTCCAGTGCATTACCCGCACTGGATGCCAGCACCTGATTCATATCGGTTAACAATGCTGTCGTTTTGCAACCCGCGCCATTAGCTACCGCGACGATGGATTCTGCCAGTTGTTCCGATTGCTCATAAGTTGGCATAAATGCCCCGGAACCTACTTTCACATCCATGACCAAAGCATCCAATCCCTCAGCCAGTTTTTTGCCCAGAATAGAGGCGGTAATCAGTGGAATAGAGTCAACAGTAGCAGTAATATCACGTGTTGCATAAAAACGCTTATCCGCAGGTGCCAATGAATGGGTCTGACCGATAATCGCAATGCCAACATCCCGGATAATGTCACGGAAACGATGTTCATCAGGGAAAATGTCAAAACCGGGAATGGATTCTAATTTATCCAACGTTCCTCCGGTATGCCCCAATCCGCGCCCTGAGATCATCGGGACATAACCTCCACATGCTGCTACCATCGGCCCTAACATCAGGGATGTTACATCACCAACCCCGCCCGTCGAATGTTTATCGACAACTGGGCCATGCAAGTTCAATTTATTCCAATCCAGAACTGTACCGGAATCACGTACTGCCAATGTTAAAGCAATACGTTCCTCCATCGTCATATCCCGGAAATAAATGGTCATTGCTAATGCAGCGATTTGCCCTTCGGATACTGTGTTATTACACACGCCATTAATAAAGAAACGGATTTCCTCTTCACTCAGTGGATAACCCTCTCTCTTTTTGCGGATAATTTCCTGTGCCAGAAACAAAGCTACCTCCCAATCATCATTATTATCTGAAAAGAATGGCAGTAATGCACCTTATCTTAGCGAACCTTCATATGTTGTTATTGATCTCAATAACGATTGTTTTCAATCAATGATGGTTCTAAATATGGGTTATCAATAACCACTGCTTTGTTTTTGTCCCTGGTGCCCTAACGTTGTCAATAAGCTCCCCAATAAACTGGAAGCACCAAAACGGAAATGGCGGGAGTCTACCCATTTATCACCCATGATTCTATCTGCCAGAGCCAGATACTGTGCTGCTTCTTCTGTGGTACGCACACCGCCCGCAGGTTTAAATCCAACAGTATCTCCTACCCCCATATCACGGATAACGCTGAGCATGATCTCTGCACTTTCCAGTGTCGCATTCACGGGTACTTTTCCGGTTGATGTTTTAATAAAATCTGCTCCCGCTTTAATTGATATTTCAGATGCTTTACGGATCAGATCAACCTCTTTCAGTTCGCCAGTTTCAATAATAACTTTTAGCCAGACACCAGCTCCAGCGCAGGCAGCCTTGCAGGCTTTAACCAAATCAAAACCGATTTGTTCGTTACCCGCTATCAGGGCACGATAAGGGAAAACAACGTCCACTTCGTCAGCACCATAAGCAATGGCTGCACGGGTTTCCGCCAGTGCGATATCAATATCGTCATTACCATGCGGGAAGTTGGTAACAGTGGCAATACGAACGTCAGGTGTTCCTTGTTCACTTAATACCTTACGTGCAACCGGAATAAAACGTGGGTAGATACAGATAGCTGCGGTATGCCCTGCCGGGCTGTTCGCCTGATGACAAAGTGCCATTACCTTTTCATTAGTATCGTCATCATTGAGTGTGGTTAAATCCATCAAACTCAGCGCACGCTGAGCAACTGCGGTTAAATCGGTCATAAAACTCTCCAACGGTATTATTGTGATTCAATCAGTTCACACTTTCTTGAAACGCTTATGTTGAATAATTGTCCTGAATGATGAGTCAGTTCTTATGTTGGCGAGCGGACTTGGTTCCTTGAAGATGTTGCGATGATTATATTTCCCAGCAACAACAGAGTTCCTTTTCTCCGCACGTGGTTCTTTAGTCTGATTTTATTTAGATTATACTGCACCGGCAGGCATTAGCTTACTCCATGAAATCTTAGAACATCATTATTTGAACATGTAAACGCACAATAAGGCGTGTGTAAACTCACATTAATTAAATGAGAATTGCAATGATAATCATTTTATTGTGATGTTAATCGTGATAATTGACCTTGAGAAAAATAAAATGCAGGTGAGGTCAACCCACCTGCATCTCATTTAGTAGATGTTTTCTAATTAGATTTCTCTAACTATTACAGAGAGAAGAAAAATCCGGCAATTGTGGCACTCATCAGGTTAGAGAGTGAACCAGCCAATACGGCTTTCAGACCGAAGCGCGCAATGTCACCGCGGCGGTTTGGTGCCATCCCCCCCAGACCACCGAGCAGAACGGCAACAGAAGACAAATTAGCAAAACCACACAATGCGAAAGAAATAATCGCTTTGGTGTGATCAGAAAGTACTTGCAGACCTGCTGCCTTAACTACGTCATCTGGTTTCAGATATTCACCAAAGCTCATGAATGCAACGAATTCATTAACAACCAGTTTCTGTCCAATAAAAGAACCTGCAACTGTTGCTTCATGCCACGGTATACCAATCAGATAAGCAATTGGCGCAAACACCCAACCCAGAATCAATTCCATTGACAATTGAGGATAACTGAACCAACCACCGATGCCACCTAGCATACCATTCAACAAAGCAATCAATGCAGTAAATGCCAACAACATTGCACCTACATTCAGAGCCAGTTGCATACCGGATGCCGCACCAGATGCCGCCGCATCAATAATATTAGCCGGACGCTCTTCCGCAGTAACCAGAGACATTGCATCAACAGTATCGTGTGTTTTTTCAGTTTCTGGCACCATCAATTTTGCAAACAAAAGGCCACCCGGTGCTGCCATGAATGAAGCCGCGATCAGGTATTCCAATGGAACACCCATGGATGCGTAGCCTGCTAATACAGAGCCTGCTACAGAAGCCAGACCACCACACATAACAGCAAACAACTCAGATTGAGTCATGGTCGCGATATAAGGACGAACAACCAGAGGGGCTTCTGTCTGACCTACGAAAATATTCGCTGTTGCGGACAGAGACTCTGTACGTGATGTTCCCAACACTTTTTGCAAGCCACCACCAAGAACTTTAATGATAAGCTGCATAACACCGATGTAATACAGAACTGCAATCAGAGAAGAGAAGAAAACAATGACTGGCAGAACGCGCAGAGCAAAGATAAAGCCACCGCCGCCAAACAGTTCAAACATTTTGTCAGAAACCAATCCACCGAAGATGAAATCAGTTCCCTTCTGACCATATCCGATTACATTGGAAACACCTTTTGACATTCCACCCAGAATGTCTTTACCTGCCGGCACATAAAGTACAAATGCCCCAATAGCTACCTGAATAAGAAAGGCGCCGAGGACAGTGCGGATTTTAATAGCTCGGTAATTACTGGAGAAAAGTACTGCGATAAAAATCAGCACTACCATCCCTATCAGGCTCATAATGAGTTGCATTGGAAGAATCCCTGTTCACTAAATGAATTAAAAATATGTCAGTTATTTTGTAAGTTCCTACTGACACTGTGTGTGGAGGCGATTATACCTAGTAGTAAAAAAGAACAAGCAACTAACATCACAAATTAATACAGCAAAAAGTAATATAAAAACAGAAAATGAGACATACATCACATATAGTCACATTATTTCTCAGGGATTAGATAATCTTGCGGAAAAAAAGGGAGAAATAAGAAGATAATGCCAGTTTAATATTATTAATATTTATTTAAAACGGAAGTCCATCTTTTGTCTGACAAAAATGGCCTGATTTTTATTCAATAGAAACTAGCTTAATGCAAACAATGTCACGCTATTTTGATAAATTTTGCCGGAAATTTCATCTACAGATTCAGAACGCAACTTACACAATGCAGAAAAAACCTGAGCAACTCTTTCTGGTCGGTTTGGTTGCCCCTGAAACCCTGATAAGGGCATATCAGGTGCATCCGTTTCTAATACAAGAGATGACAGTGGTAATCGTGCAATCGTATCTCGCGTCTTTTTTGCTCTCTCATAAGTAATAGTTCCACCAACACCAATGTAAAAACCCAAACGAATAAAAGCCTGTGCCTGAGACAAACTTCCGGCAAAGCCATGGATCACACCAGTACGTGGCACACTGTGTTTCCGTAACATTGCTGCCAATTGGTCGTGGCTTTTGCGAGAGTGAAGTATCACAGGCAATTCATACTTGCTGGCCAGCATGAGCTGCGCTGCTAAGAGGCCTTTTTGCTTCTCAAACTGAGGTTCCGGCATATACAGATCAAGCCCGATTTCACCTACCGCTACACAGTTAGCCTGTTTTTCCTTGAGTTTCTGTTCCAGCGCATCCAGATGCACGTCATGATGTTCATTGATATATAAAGGATGTAACCCAAACGCAGCATAAATTGAGTCATAGGTAGCAGCCAGATCGGCAACACGTTGAAAATTCAACTGACTGACTGTCGGGACAATGATTTTTTCTACCCCTGTTTGTCTGGCGCGCGCTAAACTTGCTGTTTCATCGCCAGTAAAAGGGGGAAAATCAAAATGGCAATGTGTATCGATAAACATCTACTTATCCATCATGGTAACCTGTCCGTGGAGTCGAGGTAATATCATTGACCTCTGTTCCCTCAATCTCCGGGCGATTCATATTGTCCAAAAAGCCATTGTGCCTGAAAACATTACGGTTCATTCCATCATGATTTAAACCGTTGCGACAAACACCATAACTTTTACGTTCTGCCACACCAAATTTACCTCCGACAAAAGTATGTCCGATGGTGGCCAGAAAATACCGCCCACAGCGCCGCCCCAGGTGATAATCCTTATCCAATGCACTGATCCTGCTTCCCAGTGCCATTGTGGCCAAGGGTGCTGGTGGATAAATTTCGAATACCTGCACATCATCTGGCGGATTTTCAATAAATTGCTGTGTTCGATAGTAACTTTTAGCATGCAGCTTCAACATCTGAATCATCTTTTGTGAGCTACTGCTTTCCAGCCAGCGCTCTATTCGTTTAATCCACTGTTGCGTGTAATAGAGCTGTGAAGGTACTGTCCTGACCACCACAATGGTATCTGCACCACGGCGATAAGCCTCTTCTACTGGGATAGCATCACAAATGCCACCATCTTGATAAACAGTGCCATCAAGCGTCACGCCATTACGATAAAAGCCAGGAATAGCGCTGGAAGCCTTTATGATCTCCATCCAATTTTTTTCCTCAGGATGTAAATAATTAGCTTCAAAATCATCGGCTCGACAGGCGCACATATAGAATTCACGCCCTGCATCAAAATGTCGCATCGCAATAGGGATATTCAAAGGTGATTTTTTAGAAACGATATCAATATACCAATCCAGATCGATGAGATGCCCACCCCGGACAAAGCGCAACGGATTAAAAAAGGTAGTATTAGTTGTGTAATTTTTAATTACCTTACGGGCATATCCTCTCTGACCACAGATATAAGCAGAAAGGTTCTGGGCACCTGCGGAAGTACCAAGAAACAATTCGAATGGGTTGAAGTCAAGCCGGAGAAATTCATCCAACACACCTGCGGTAAAAATTCCCCGCTGCCCACCACCTTCACAGACAAGTGCAATTTTTCCCGGTTTGATCCGTGATGTATAAGCTAACGGCTCTATATTACCCAGCGTAATCGGAATATGTTTCCCCATAGCCCCCCCTAAAAAATCAATGTCAGTTTCAAAATGCAATTTGAGTTATACCCTTCGTTTTTCAAGTTGTCTCTTTGTTGGCTGCGACGCCTCTTGACATCCTTTGGGCATATGACTATCTATCAGTATATTGTTATGCAAACAAAGTGCTTGTAAAAAAACAGTGTACTTGTAAAAACAATTGTGGTTGTAAGAACAATGTGCTTATAAAACTTGCATTAAATAATGAAGATTAATTCACAAACAGGCAAGCATTTGCTTACTTTCTGAATAGACAGCACATATTATTTATGCTTCTTGAAAAATGACTCGCTTAATCAGGTTGGATTTTATTTGAGAATAGAAACAAAAAGAGTGGCCTATTATCTGCCACTCCATCAAAATACGCATTATTTTTTGATAGTTAACGTACTGTTTACAAACTTAACACCATCTACTTGATGGGCAACTTTGATCACCCGCTTAACCTGTTCTTCATTTTTGACAAAACCGGAAAGATAAACTACGCCTTTTTCCGTTTTCACTGAAATAGTGTTACTATTAATCCCTTTATATTCCAACAACTTTTCTTTTATTTTGGCAGTAATCACACTATCATCAATAGAACTACCTACTTGTTTCAGTGAATTATCAATTTTTTCCTCTGCATTCTTGATTGAATTATCAATTTTCTGGCCCATATTTTCTAAAGTTTTATCTTCTAATGTTTTCTTTTCTAAAGAATTACCTTCTGTAGTATTGCCTGAAGATGTTTCTGCGGCTGATACGCTGCCATTTATCAATACCAAGCCTAAAACCGAACCTAAAATAACGGCCAGGAGTGAGTGTGTGAACGGTGATTTTTTCATCCTACTACCTTCCCTTAACTAAGCCAAATTGTCAAAAGATGATATATCATCAAATTACGGGGATGAAATGGGCTTTACAATAAATAACGTATATTTTCTTAAGCCAGAAAATTATGCATTAAATAAAACATAACCAATATATTTTAGAATGGAGTAACAAATTTAAAAGGGCCAACTATTTGTTAGCCCAAAAAAATATTAGTGTTCCCGCGTCTTACGGAAAACAATATCAGGATAACGCTCACTGGTCAGATTTAAATTAACCATAGTTGGTGCAATATAAGTCAGGTTATCGCCACCATCAAGTGCCAGATTTTGCTCATTCTTGCGTTTGAACTCTTCCAGTTTCTTGACATCATTACATTCTACCCAACGTGCAGTAGAAACATTGACAGGTTCATACAGCGCTTCAACGTTATATTCACTCTTCAAACGAGCAACAACGACATCAAACTGAAGTACACCCACTGCCCCAACGATCAGGTCATTATTGGTTAATGGGCGAAATACCTGTACTGCGCCTTCTTCTGATAACTGAACAAGACCTTTCAACAATTGTTTTTGTTTCAGTGGATCACGCAACCGAATACGGCGGAACAATTCAGGGGCAAAGTTTGGAATGCCTGTGAATTTCAGCTCTTCACCTTGAGTAAAGGTATCACCAATCTGAATCGTACCATGGTTGTGCAGGCCAATAATATCTCCCGGATATGCATCTTCGACATGGGAACGATCTCCGGCCATAAAGGTCAGCGCATCGGAGATAACCACATCTTTTTTAGTGCGCACCTGACGCAGTTTCATGCCTTTTTCGTATTTACCAGAAACAACCCGCAAAAATGCCACACGGTCACGGTGTTTCGGGTCCATATTGGCCTGAATTTTGAAAACAAAACCCGTGAATTTTTCTTCTTTTGCAGTAACTTCACGCGCATCAGTCTGACGAGGCATTGGCATCGGTGCCCATTTAACAAGGCCATCCAGCATGTGATCAACACCAAAATTACCGAGTGCAGTACCGAAAAATACCGGGGTTAATTCACCTTGTAAGAAGGCATCCAAATCGAATTCGTGTGATGCACCTTTGACCAGTTCCAACTCTTCACGTAACTGATTAGCCAGATCTTCACCAACTGCCGCATCCAGCTCAGGGTTATCCAGCCCTTTAATAGCCCGGACTTCCTGAATCGTATGCCCCTGACCAGATTGATACAGATAAATTTCATCCTGATAGAGATGATAAACCCCTTTAAATGATTTACCACAGCCAATCGGCCATGTGATTGGGCTACAGGCGATATTCAACTCGTTTTCCACTTCATCCATCAATTCCATCGGATCGCGGATATCACGGTCGAGTTTATTCATGAATGTCAGGATCGGCGTATCACGCAGACGGGTGACTTCCATCAGTTTACGGGTACGATCTTCAACACCTTTTGCAGCGTCAATTACCATCAAACAGCAGTCAACCGCAGTCAACGTACGGTAAGTATCTTCGGAGAAATCCTCATGCCCCGGAGTATCCAGTAAGTTAACCAGACAATCACTATAAGGGAATTGCATCACCGAGGTGGTAATGGAGATACCACGTTGCTTTTCCATCTCCATCCAGTCTGATTTAGCGTGCTGATTGGAACCCCGGCCTTTTACCGTACCCGCTTTCTGAATCGCCTGTCCGAACAGCAATACCTTTTCAGTAATAGTCGTTTTACCGGCATCGGGGTGAGAAATTATTGCAAAGGTTCTTCGCTTCGCGACTTCTTGCAAGAATGAGGAATTTGACATTAATTGAAATCTTCTCGTCTACGCGCGGATAGCTACCATTTGTGAAGCACAGAATGACGCTTCATCTTCGAATCCGGCATGTTAATCGTGATTGGTGCTTATTTTCGCTGAACTTGGCGTTATAAACAACTCATGATACTCAAGATGGTATGAAACTCCGTTACTCTCCAAATAACGGCAATGCCATAATGATTGCGTCTTCTTTTCCTGTCGCGGTTGGGTAATAGTTTTTGCGAATGGAAACTTCGTTAAATCCCAAGTCTTCATACAAACGAATCGCCGACCTGTTTGAACGTCGTACTTCAAGCCATAGTGTATTGATCTGTTTGTGAGGCAATACATCAATCAAGTATTTCAGCAATGTTTTCCCATGCCCCTGTGACTGATATTCAGGATGAATAGCTATATTAAAGAGTGTTGCTTCATCCAAAACACACTGCACTATTGCAAAACCAATTATCTGGTCATTAAGCGTGATTTTGTAATTGAGATAACGTTCTCCCTGATTAGAGTAAAAAGTTTTTTCACTCCAGGGAAAAGCATGGCTGGCCTGTTCTATTTGAAATGCAACGGGAAGATCAACGGGAGTTAATAGAGAAATATTCTTCATAATGGTAAATTTGTTGCCAAAGAGCGCGTTTTGCATCCCCATCAAGGGATAAATCATTTAATGCAGGGCTTCTCAAAGAAATCCCTTGTATTGATAAGGTAATATCAACCCCCAACAGCCAGCATGGGCAGTGGATTGATTCCGAAAGTAACTCAACGTCTTTTGTCGTGATGCAATAAACTGATGAGACATTAATCCCCATGGTTGTGAAAATATCAGCAAATAATGAATGACTTAAGTCAATGTTATCATGGCTAATGATCAACAGACGGGTTGAGTCAGGGATGAGGACAGATAATTCACCTCGCAGGGTCGCAGGGCTACGCAAAACCCATTGGGTAATGCCCAATCGAGTAAGTGATCTGTCACGCTTTGTCATCGTGTTTTATTCCATCTGCCATAAAAAATAACAGGTAATATATACCTAGTAGATTTCAAGTTACAGCCAACAAAACTGCGACTTGAAAGACGAAAGGTATATTATCAGAGGGCTTATCTCTGCGCCAATCAACACGGCATCTCAGATTTGCCCACAGATAATGATTACTAAATAAAGATTTATAAGGAGCTAATCATAGATGTCAGTATTAACACCGGCCAGTGAGGTTATCCTGCGCCATCAAGAGCAATTCCGCTCCCATCATCTGCTTTTTGCTGGTGACCTTCAGGATACTCTGGCGACGGAAATTGAAGCTGCAAGTGTGCGAGTACATACTAATCAATATCATCACTGGCAGTCGCTGATCCGCACACTGGGTGATAATGCCTCGTTTGGTCTTACGGCGGACAGCATATTTGTCAAAGGATGTGATACGCTGATTTATTACTGGCCAAAAAGCAAGCATGAAGCACGTTTCCAACTCCGCAGTCTGTTTTCCATCCTGCCTGTCGGAACCGATGTTTTTATTGTCGGCGAAAATCGCAGTGGTGTCCGTAGCGTTGATAAGCTGATGGAAGGTATTGCCACTTTCCATAAAATAGACAGTGCCCGCCGTTGTAGCCTTTTTTACGGTCAACTGGAGCAACAGGTTCAATTTGATCAGAACAATTGGTGGAACAGTTATCAAGTCGGCGATGTCACCATCAATACATTGCCCGGCGTATTCAGTCAGGATGATCTGGATGTTGGCAGCCGTCTTCTGCTCTCTACGTTTGATACACCGATTTCTGGCAGCCTGCTGGATATCGCTTGTGGCTCTGGTGTCTTAGCAACGGTGTTGGGTAAAAATAACCCCGGCTTGTCACTGACACTCAGTGATGTCAATGCAGCCGCTATCACCTCCAGTAAAGCGACATTGAAAGCAAATAAACTGGAAGGGAACGTCATTACCAGTAATGTTTACTCCGCTATCGAAGAAAAATTCGACTGGATCATTTCCAATCCGCCATTCCATGAAGGCCTGAAGACAAGTCTGTCAGCGGCTGACGATATGATCCGCATGGCACCTAACTATCTAAGATCTGGTGGTAAGCTCCGGATCGTAGCAAATGCTTTTTTACCTTACCCTGCGCTGCTGGATAGCGCTTTTGGTAGACACGAAGTGATTGCTCAGACAGGTAAATTCAAAATTTATCAAGCCACCAAGAAATAACAAATCAAATAGCCATTGCCCTTCCCAAGTGGGTGGGCAATACCAACATGTTGATTTTTCCATCAATCATACTTTCTCTCGATAAATAATGATTGACGTCGGCCGTAAAATCTCTAGAATGCGCCTCCATGTTATCTGTTTAAGTGGTTTTCTGTTTAAATAGTATCTGAATTTGCGAGGGTGGCGGAATTGGTAGACGCGCTAGCTTCAGGTGTTAGTGTTCTTACGAACGTGGGGGTTCAAGTCCCCCCCTTCGCACCAAATCAGATAGCTATCGGTTAAACGAATCAACTGGATAAATCAGTTAAACAAAGCAGATAAATAGCAGTACCTGCGAGGGTGGCGGAATTGGTAGACGCGCTAGCTTCAGGTGTTAGTGTCCTTACGGACGTGGGGGTTCAAGTCCCCCCCTTCGCACCACTGTTAATATTTATCTGCTCATCTTATTTGTTTCGTCCTCTCCCGTTTTTTCTCCGTTCTCTTTGGGGTTTTGTCCCTGTAATACACCTCATTACTCTCGAAAATGAAAGTGACCTAAACAACGCAAGCTGCAACACCGATCAAAACGAGTACAACAGCAATCATTCCTTATCGAGAGAAAGCATGATTGATACAAAAATCAACATGTTGGTATTGCCCACCCACTTGGGAAGGGCAATGGCTATTTGATTTGTGACTTCTTGGTGGCTTGATAATGTATTTTATCTCTGGACTAATATTTCAATCCCATCGCATTACGTATGGTAAAGAACAAATCAGTTTGATCAGTTAAACCAACAACATTGGCTGCATAAGGGCCATAAGCGGCAACACGTAATTGTGTTCCGGTATGATTTTGTTCGTCTTCTTCTGAATTGCCATAGCTTACAGTGATGACTGCACCATCTTTGGTAATCAATGAGCGGGTCAGTCCGGGGGATTTAACATCGGGTTCGATAATCTGGCTGGAATGGGCATGATCAGCCGTAACAATAACTAAGGTGTCTCCATGTTGCTTCGCAAATTTCAAACCCGCTTGTACAGCTTCATCTAATGCCACTGTTTCCCCAATTTGGGCACAAGGGTTAGCTTTATGATCTTGTTTATCAATCGAAGCACTTTCCACCTGTAAGAAGAATCCGTTCTTATTGGTTTTCAATAAATCAATCGCTTTTTCGGTCAGTTGTGCCAATGTGGGTTCAGCGGAATTGCGATTAGTGTTAATTTTACACTTCACTGGTGCTTCATTAATGTTGCCATGATAAACCGCTTTTGGCCCTTCCCAGATCACATCCATATTTCCATCATTGAACAATCCCAACAGGGGTTTTTTCTGATTGGCCTCTTGAATACCATTTAATGACTTTATATCTGTTACCCATTGATACCCTTGTTCCAGGGCTTGTTGCTTCAGAATTTTTCCTTTATTGACGCCGGATAACGATTGTTGCTCAAAACTTTTAGCGCCTCCCCCCAAAGTAATATCGGGACGCACAACTAAAAGCTGTTCTGTGATAGAACCTTTACCACCGTTTTCTAAAGCATCAATAGGGCATTTTTCCGGGGTTTCTTGTGGCCCATAGCATTTACGGTTTGTGACATGAGCATACAGCGCGGCTGGTGTAGCATCCTGAATTTCGGCAGTCGTAACATTTCCTGTCGCTTTTCCGTTTTTCTTTGCTAACTCCAGTAATGACTGATGTGCTTTACCAAAAACATCAATGCCCAACGCACCATTATAGGTTTTCGTCCCTGTTGACCATGCAGTGGCAGAAGCCGCAGAATCCGTGACATAATTTGGTTTCTTTGTTTCTTTATTCAGAGAGTAATGAGTGTATTGACCAGTAAAAGGCAGTGCATCGATTCCCTTAAAAAAACCACCAGCGCCTTGTGAATAATTGCGGGCTAATGTGATTTCAGAATCCCCCATACCATCACCAATAAACAGAATAACATTCTTCGCTTTCTTATTATTCAATGCTGCCTTAAGAGCATTCGTTTGGTCTTCGGCAAGACGGCGGGCACCACCAAACTGGGTGATATCTCCATGAGCTAAACGGGGTTCTGCCATGATGTTATCTGCATTATTGGCTTGGGCAGATAAACAGGTTCCTGACATCACTATAGCGATAATAAATATGGTAATAGTAAGAGATAGCAAGTTTTTTGTGTAATTACGGGAGGGTATGTGGCGATAAAGCATAGCGTGTTCCTTTCTTTCAGGAAAATTCAACAAAACACCATGAATATGAATTTATTCCCCGAATAGTGAACACTTAATATGACATTATTGTGAAAGGCTAATAACATATTTATGACAATTTCTTACAATATGTATTGTAACTATAGACATCCCTGCAAATTGTAAGAAACAGCCCAGCGACTATGTTCGATATTTTTCAGGTTGCCTCGTTTTCACTCAGTGAAACAACCTGAAATTCGTTAGATATAAGTGCCTGTTGCTATCAGTACCGCATCATGACCGATTTGAGTTCTGTGTAATGCTCAATGAATGCCTTACCAAACTCACGACCAATTCCTGAAGATTTCATACCACCAAATGGAACTGCGGGATCAAGGAACGTGTGCATGTTAATCCATAAAATACCCGCCCGGATACGTGGGATCATGCGCATTGCCTTACTTAAGTCGTTTGTCCATAAACTGGCAGATAGGCCGAATGGCGTTGCATTCATCATGGCAATCAGTTCTTCCTCATTATCATAACTGAGGAAAGCCCCTATCGGGCCGAACGTTTCTTCTTTCATTAACGTATCTTCGGCACTTTTCGCCCGGATCACGGTTGGCATAACAAAAAAACCTTTCCCTTCCAGTGCATGTCCACCATATATGATTTCATTTCCTTCCTGACGTGCTTTTTCAAATAGGGACAGAATTTTTTCGTAATGCTCTTTGTTTGCCAAAGGTCCCATCTCTGTTGTTTCATCAAGGGGAGAGCCAATCTTCATCGCAGACAAGCGTTCAGAAAGTAATTTCAAAACCGCATCCATGTGAACAGAGGGAATATAGAAACATTCTGCCGCCGCACAAATTTGCCCCTGATTCATATAACCAGCTTCTAATACTCCTTCAACAATTTTCTCGACCGGCATATCTGGCAGGAAAGCGGCTGCATTTTTGCCACCCAATTCCAGCGTTGTACGGAGCAAACGACCATGCTCCATGGCAGATTTACCAATCGACATGCCAACAGGGACTGATCCGGTAAAAGTCACCTTAGCACATAGTGGATGGGCGAGTAGTTCCGCACCCACACCAGCACCAGAACCGTTGACAATGTTGATCACACCATCAGGAATTCCAGCTTCTTTCGCCAGTTCTGCTACACGCAGCATAGTTAAGGGGGTATATTCACTGGGTTTCAGAACAATCGTACAACCACAAGCCAATGCCGCCCCCAGTTTCCAACTGGCGATCATAATCGAGAAATTCCATGGAATAATCCCGACTACCACACCAACAGGTTCACGGCGGGTAAAGGCGGTATATTGCTCCCCTTTGAACGATGGCAATGAAACATTCAGCGTTTCACCGCTTATTTTACTCGACCAACCGGCAAAGTAGCGCAAGTATTCAGCAGAAGCACCAACTTCCAGCATACGTGATAACTGAATGGTTTTTCCTGAACACAGACTTTCAAGCTGGGCAAGTTCTTCACTATGTTTTTGCAGTAAATCTGCCAATCGAATCAGGCAGTTGCCACGTTCCATAGGAGAAGTTTGTGCCCATGAACCATGAAAAGCCGTTGATGCAGCCTCCATAGCAGCATTAGCTTCTGTCTGGCTTCCCTGGTTGACGGTAGCAATCACCTCATTAGATGCTGGATTGACGACCGAAAAGGTTTTGCCTTCCTGACCACGAACAGCTTGTCCATTGATATAATGGCCATGAGAACGTTGCAAAAAAGCTGTAACGGACTCTAGCAAAGTGATTTCACTCATTACATTTCCCTCTTGTCAGTCTGAAACCTGAGCATTGACACACGCCATATAGTGTTTAACGAAGCGTTCACTGGTGATTTCCCACAAGACTTCAGTGCCTTTCGCCGCAAACCATGAGTTACCTTTGTGGTATTCGACCATAACTCCCGTTTTAACATCCGTCAGTTTCACGGAGCCTTCATAAACAGTTGCCATTTCATCGAAGGGATAAACCATCTTAAATTTCCCTTTAGTACAGGCAAAAATACCGCAAGTCAGGTTATCCGTTGGCTCTCCGTGGATCATTGCACCGCTTGCCTGTGGATCGCCTTCTACAACAATAGAGCCAAGATTGGTGACACTACCAATCGGTATTAATTCAGGAAGTGCTTTATCTAACAATAACGGCTTTATCATGACTTTTACCTTTCAGAATTAATTGTGCAAAAAAGTTCATGTGCAAAAGATAGTGAAAATCCAAAAATCAATAACATTAACGGCGCCCTTTCCAATAGCCTGACGCTTGATGCCAAATCTTTCCGGCAGAAAGAAGCAAATGCCTCAATTTATCTTTGCCGATAATATTAAGATGTGGGATAGAACTTAGCAGTGAATAGCGCTCAGAGCCTTCACTCATTCCTTCTGCCAGTATCTTGCAGATAATATGGCTTGGCGTTACACCAAAACCCGAATAACCTTGGACATAGAACACGTTGTTATGTTTTGGTAAAGAGCCTATTTGCGGGAAGAGATTGGCGCTACAATTCATAGGTCCACCCCATGCTAATTCAATTTTCACATCTTTCAGGTAGGGATAAACATCCAGCATCCGCTTGCGGTTCCATTCTTTTAAATCCGAAGGAATATATTCGAAATATCTTGTCGCACTACCAAATAGCAATCGGTTCTCTTTGGTGACCCGGTAATAATTGATAACAGGGTTGATATCACTATATGCTCCACGGATCGGGCTGATTTTTTCTATCAGTTCATCTGAGAGTTCTTCTGTCATTAACTGGAATGCGTAAGTATTAATCGTTTTTTTATAAATAGTTGGTTCAAGACCATTCAGAAAAGCATTGCACGCCCATAGCATTTTGTTTGCCCGCACAGAGCCTATTGCTGTACGAACGGTAACCCTTGGGCCATATTCCACACTCAAAACCTGGCTATTTTCAAAAATTTTGACACCATACTCTGTGACCGCTTTGGCTTCGCCCAACAATAGGTTCAATGAATGAACATGCCCTCCGCCCATATGTTTCAATGCAGAAGTGTAAAGATTTGAACCAATGACTTTCTTAACTTCTGAGCCAGTATAAAGTTCAATCTCTTCATCAGGACTAGCTTCCCGAAATCCTTTCAGCCAGCCACGCAGTGTCCTCTCTTGTCGGGAGTTATAACCCAGATAACTATAACCCCGGCTGAAATCCGCCTTAATATCATATTTGGCGATCCGGTCACGAATAATTCCAGCCCCCATGTTGCTGATTTTAAATATTGTCTCCAGACCTTTTTCACCGACATGGTGTTTAATCCGATCCAAATCATGACCAATGCCAGTCATAACTTGCCCGCCATTGCGCCCCGTTCCACCATATCCCAGAGTCATTCCTTCCAAAATCGCGATATTGGTAATGCCTTTTTCTGCCAGTTCCAGAGCTGTATTTACACCTGAAAATCCACCACCAATGATAACAACATCGACATCCAGATCTTCTGTCAATGTTGGGAAGCGAAGGTCATATTTTTTAGTTGCCGCATAGTATGTTAATGAATCGATCTGATTGTTCATATTACACCCCGTGAGCATCAGTCTTTTCCCTGATATGCACTGCCAACCGCTTTCTATTCAGGGACGTGTATCGCGTTTATTTAAAATCTTTTATTCAGTAACATTTTTTATTCAATTGGAATAACAAAAGGATACGAAAATAAATTATTAATAAGTTAATTAAAATAAGAAAAGTTCATCCACAAATATTCGCTCTATATATGAATCATATGTATTAGAAATGCTCAAATTGTTTGTTATTTGTATGTTAATTACATCACAATAATTAAAGTTATTGTTAATAAGTTATGATTTTTATCATGTCATTTTGTGATAGTCAGTAGAAGAATTTTTACTGATGGTGAATTATTCTTGATGTGTATATTTGAGCACCATAATTTTTAGGCACTGTAAAAGGAATAAATATGCTTCCTAAGAAAATTATCCTCGATTGTGATCCTGGTCACGATGATGCCATTGCCATGCTGCTTGCCCATGGAAATCCCAATATCGAACTCTTAGCTGTGACGACTGTTGTTGGTAACCAAACCTTAGATAAAGTCACCCGTAATGCGCTTTCCATTGCCCATATCGCTAATATCCACAATGTTCCGTTTGCTGCGGGATGCCATCGCCCACTGGTAAGGGAGATCAAAACTGCACCTGACATTCATGGAGAAACCGGTCTGGATGGCACTGAATTACCTGAGCCTGTAATAAAACTGGATCCCCGGCATGCAGTTGATTTAATCATTGATATCATCATGGAACATCCACCTAAAAGCGTGACGTTAGTTCCAACGGCAGGTTTGACTAATATCGCCCTTGCTGCCCGAAAAGCCCCCCACATTGTCGAACGAATAAAAGAAGTTGTATTAATGGGAGGTGGTTATCATATAGGTAACAGGAGCGCTGTTGCTGAATTTAATATCTTGATTGACCCTGAAGCTGCCCACATTGTTTTTAATGAAAAATGGCCACTAACAATGGTCGGATTAGATCTTACCCATCAAGCTCAGGCAACCCCAGAAGTGATTGAGGCAATCGCCCGGATAAAAACACGTCCAGCTCAGTTCGTATTGGATGCACTGGAGTTTTATGGAGAAAGTTATCGGATATGGCAAGGCTTCAAGTATCCTCCAGTCCATGATCCCTGCGCAGTTGCTTATGTCATTGATCCTACGGTTATGACTACCCAAAAAGTCCCCATAAATATCGAGATGACAGGCGCTTTAACGACAGGTATGACCGTCGCTGACTTTCGCACTCCTCCCCCAGAAGATTGCCATACTCAAGTTGCCGTAAAGCTGGATCAAAACAAATTTTGGCAGATGGTCATTGATGCCCTAAATAATATTGGGGAGACAGCGCTCTGATAACATTATGCCCTATATTCAATATCACCTTTGGGCATGGAGTTTACGAAGTCCAAAGGTGGTTTTACGCCATAGAGTTTTAGACCGTCTCTTAGCATGACTAATGAGATAATTTGTAGAAATTTTAATTAGGAGTGATGGAAGTCTCAAAACTGAACAGTTCATTCAACTCAATTTGCAATCCATTCGCAATGACATAAATAATTTCTAAGGTAGGATTTCTGACACCACGTTCAATGCCGCTGACATAAGTTCGATCCAAACCACATTTATCGGCAAAAGCCTCCTGCGACATCCCAGCTTCCTTCCTGAGATATCTAATTCTTTGTCCAAAAATGGATTTGATGTTGTTCGATGTTTTCATCCGATAAGTATCGATTCATGTTACTTATCCGACCACGGACTATGAGTCACATTTAAATCTTAGTTATGTTATTATACGTGACTCATAGTCTACTATTAATTCATTTCTTTTTAATTGAAAAATGACAGGTAACAGGAGAACTTAAGAATGGAAAATAAAGATTGGCATTCTGCTGATATCATTGCTGAATTGAAAAAAAGAGGCACAACACTATCAGAAGTATCACGTACTGCCGGGTTAGCATCATCAACGCTTGCCAATGCTCTACAACGCCATTGGCCAAAAGGAGAACGTCTTATCGCAGCCGCACTAGGACTGACACCGGAAGAGATATGGCCTTCTCGTTATGAGAAAAAATGAGCAAAGATGAAACCCAGCATTATGCTGGGTTCATTTACAAATCATCAGACCTTACTAACAGTCAACTGGTAAGTTTCAGGCCAATAATACCAACAATAATCAGGCCAAGACTCAATATCCTGGCAAAATTCGCAGATTCCCCCAATACCATGATACCGAAGATCGCAGTACCTACAGCCCCAACTCCTGTCCATACCGCATAGGCAGTTCCTGCTGGTAAGTTTTTCATGGCATAAGCCAGTAACCCTACGCTGACACTCATCGCACTGATGGTAATTAGACTCGGAACTAAGCGAGAAAAACCCTGAGTGTATTTCAGGCCCACAGCCCACACAACTTCAAGTAAACCCGCGATGAGCAGTATCAACCAAGACATGCCTTTTCACCTTATATCTAATGGAACATTATCCAATGAAAAGCGGGGCCGTCCCCAATCAGATGGCGTTTATCCAGGTCGTCCCAGATAACGATAAGAAATGCAACAGGATTATAACTATTAGATCAGAGAGTCGCAACGTGTAACAAAATCGAGAACAACAAAAAACCGCAACCTCTAGACGAAGAGGCTACGGTTTTTTTAAAATAACAATACGCGATTATTTAACGCGAGAAACGTATTCGTTAGAGCGGGTATCAACTTTAATGACTTCACCGATCTGTACAAACAGAGGTACTTTCACTACCGCGCCAGTGCTCAGAGTCGCTGGTTTACCACCAGTACCTGCGGTATCACCTTTCAGGCCCGGATCAGTGTCAACAATTTCCAGTTCAACAAAGTTTGGTGGAGTAACAGCGATAGGACGGCCATCCCACAGAGTCAGAATGCATTCTGCCTGGTCGATTAGCCACTTAGCATTGTCACCAACGGCTTTTGCATCCGCAGCTAATTGCTCGAAAGTTTCGTTGTTCATGAAATGCCAGAATTCACCGTCGTTGTACAGATAAGTCAGGTTGATATCCATAACATCTGCACTTTCAACAGAGTCTGTTGATTTAAAAGTTTTTTCCAACAGTTTACCAGAAATCAACTTACGAATACGGACGCGGGCAAATGCCTGCCCTTTACCAGGTTTAACAAATTCACTGTCAAGAATAGCGCACGGCTCGCCATCTAACATGATTTTAAGACCTGAACGGAATTCATTGGTACTATAAGTAGCCATGGAGATCCTCTAATTTTTAACGAAATGGCTTAGCCAAAAAATGGCACACATTATAACCCAAATTCACCCTGCCAGAGAAGTCTGGCTACAACAACTTACAGATGTTATCACTGATCCCAATGAGTTGTTGCAATTGTTGTCCCTGAGCACGCACGCCATATTAAATGAAGGCAATGAGGCGCGGCGTCTATTTCCTTTGCGCGTGCCAAGAGCATTTGTATCACGAATGAAAAAAGGCGATCCGCGGGATCCCTTATTACTACAAGTTCTGACTGCACGAGAAGAGTTTGATACTCCAACCGGTTTTTCCACTGATCCATTAGATGAACAACATCCAGTGGTTCCCGGATTGCTGCATAAGTATCGCAACCGTGCTTTATTACTGGTCAAAGGAGGCTGCGCGGTAAATTGCCGTTATTGCTTCCGACGCCATTTCCCTTATCAAGACAATAAAGGTAATAAAAACAACTGGCATGCAGCACTTAATTATATTGAACAGCATACTGAACTGAATGAGATCATCTTCTCTGGTGGTGACCCGCTTATGGCGAAAGATCATGAACTGGATTGGCTAATTACTCATCTTGAATCCATCCCGCATATTAAGCGATTACGTATTCATACCCGCTTACCTGTCGTCATCCCCGACAGGATCACTCTTTCATTATGCAACCGCTTAGCACAATCAGATTTGCAAGTGATTATGGTAACTCATATTAACCATGCAAACGAAATTGATGATACTTTTCGCAATAGCATGATGCGATTGAAACAAGTGGGAGTAACACTGTTGAACCAGAGCGTCATATTGCGTGATGTAAATGGCAATGCCGATATTCTGGCAGAGTTAAGTAATGCGTTATTTGATGCGGGTATTTTACCTTACTATATCCATGTGCTGGATAAAGTTCAGGGAGCTGCACATTTTCTTGTCACTGATGAGGAAGCAAAAACCATTATGAGGGAGCTATTGACTAAAGTCTCCGGCTATTTGGTTCCGCGTTTGACAAAGGAAATAGGTGGCGAACCGAGTAAAACACCACTGGATTTAGGCTTAGGGTAGCATTAATTCATCAAGATGGTGTTCAGCCATCACTGATTCAATAAACTCACCGTCGAAAACATTTCATAATGGGCAGTGCACAGAAATTCAAACAAACCGATCAATTATCGTGTTACAAAACGTTTTTCTGGACATTGCCCAAACTGCATTATGTTCTTTTGCTGTGCCTTCTTACTGATGCCTAAGGACATTTATAGACTTGTCCAACCATTTTACTATCAAGGGGAACAAAGCTACCCAACAGATTTTCTGATGGACTATTTGCACCATAAATGACATTTCCCCCCATTGCAGCCGCTTTATTACGTAAATCATTAGCTGCACCACGCATAGAGCTGCTCTCATTACCAATACCATTGAACCAGTTGCTCTGAGTACCAGTCACTTCACCTAACCGCTGGCATTCGCTCCCCGGCTGAGTATCCACAAAACGTACATTAGAGCCAGCGGCAGTTAATTGATTATTCGTTGTGCAACCAGCCAGCAGCAGTACAGACATTCCGAGCAAAATTTTAATTCGCATTTCTTCCCTCATCGGTTGTTGGAACTTATACCACAATGATAAATATACCCTTTTGTATTTCATTAAGAGTAAAAAGTAAAAAGGCGAGTAGATATTTTCTGCTCGCCTTCAAACTTTTATCCTAATGGACGGGTAATTCCATTATCAGGATGAACAGCACTACATCATGCCGCCCATTCCACCCATACCGCCCATGCCACCAGCTGCGCCTAAGTCAGCTTTGTCATCTTTTGGCAGATCAGTGATCATCGCTTCAGTCGTGATCATCAGACCAGCAATAGAAGCTGCGAATTGCAGTGCAGAACGTGTTACTTTAGTTGGATCCAAAATACCCATTTCGATCATGTCGCCGTACTGTTCAGTTGCAGCGTTATAACCGTGGTTGCCCTGACCTGCTTTCACGTTGTTCACAACAACAGATGACTCTTCACCCGCGTTGTCTACGATCTGACGCATTGGTGCTTCCATTGCACGCAGTGCAACACGGATACCTACGTTCTGATCTTCGTTGTCTCCAACCAGATCTGCGATAGCTGCCGCTGCGCGAACCAGAGCAACACCACCACCAGCAACAACACCTTCTTCTACTGCTGCGCGAGTTGCATGCAGAGCATCATCAACACGTGCACGTTTTTCTTTCATTTCAACTTCAGTTGCTGCACCAACTTTGATCACAGCAACACCGCCTGCCAGTTTCGCTACGCGCTCCTGCAGTTTTTCACGGTCATAGTCAGAAGTTGACTCTTCGATTTGTTGACGGATTTGGCTAACACGCGCTTCAATTGCGCTTGCTTCACCTACACCATCAATGATAGTGGTCGTGTCTTTGCTGATAACGATACGTTTTGCCTGACCCAGATCTTCCAGAGTTGCTTTTTCCAGCTCCAGACCGATCTCTTCAGAAATCACAGTACCGTTAGTCAGAATAGCGATATCCTGTAGCATTGCTTTACGGCGATCACCGAAACCTGGTGCTTTAACCGCTGCAACTTTCACGATACCACGCATGTTGTTCACGACCAGAGTGGCCAGTGCTTCGCCTTCAACATCTTCAGCGATGATAGCCAGAGGCTTGCTCGCCTTAGCTACGCCTTCCAGAACTGGCAACAGTTCACGGATGTTGGAAACTTTTTTGTCTACCAACAGGATGTATGGGTTTTCCAGCTCAACAGAACCTGCTTCTGGTTTGTTGATGAAATAAGGAGAGAGGTAACCACGATCGAACTGCATACCTTCAACAACGTCTAGCTCGTCTTCCAGACCAGTACCTTCTTCAACGGTGATTACACCTTCTTTACCGACTTTATCCATCGCTTCTGCGATCAGTTTACCTACGGTTTCGTCGGAGTTCGCAGAGATTGTACCAACCTGTGCAATGGAAGTGGAATCAGAGCAAGGTACGGACAGTTTCTTCAACTCTTCAACCGCAGAAATTACTGCTTTATCGATACCACGTTTCAGATCCATTGGGTTCATGCCAGCAGCAACTGCTTTTAGACCTTCGGTGACGATCGCTTGAGCCAGTACAGTTGCAGTGGTTGTACCGTCACCTGCTGCATCATTAGCTTTAGAGGCAACTTCTTTAACCATCTGTGCACCCATGTTCTCGAATTTGTCTTCCAATTCGATTTCACGTGCTACAGAAACACCATCTTTAGTAATTACAGGTGCGCCAAAAGATTTATCCAAAACAACATTACGGCCTTTAGGACCCAAAGTCACTTTAACTGCATCAGCCAGTACATTTACACCACGCAACATTTTGCTGCGAGCATCATTACCAAATTTTACGTCTTTAGCTGCCATTGTGTCTTTCCTTTAAATTCGTTCAATTAAGAAGATCTAAGCGTAGTTTTTTCAATTACGCTTCAACAATTGCCAGAATATCGCTTTCAGACATGATCAACACTTCTTCGTTATCGATCTTCTCTATTTTAACACCATAACCTTCGTTAAAAATAACGACATCACCTACTTTAACATCCAGCGCTTTCACATCTCCGCTTTCTAGAATGCGACCATTGCCAACAGCCAGAACTTCACCACGGGTAGATTTACCCGCAGCAGAACCAGTCAGAACAATTCCGCCGGCAGATTTTGATTCAACTTCTTGACGCTTGACAATAACGCGGTCATGTAATGGACGAATTTTCATTGATAGATCTCCTATAAATAAAGTCCATATCAGGTAAGAGGATTGATACCAGAACCCAATAGAACCAGTATCATGAAGCTACAAGTTGGGGCATATAAATAATACTTCAAGGGGGGATAGCAAAAAATATTTCACTTTTTTATTACCCTCTGAAATTTCAGACAACATAAGCCGAAATTACTTCTTGTTATAACTATCATCATGGCGTTTTTGGTCATCATGTTTTTGATCATCACGAGTAATAGTATAGGAAGCATCATCTTGCTTGCGCTGATACTCTCCTTCAAATGTTTGCCCACGATCATTATCCTGACCATCTCCTCTACGGATATTCGGGCGGTAAAAGGTAATATGTGGCAGTAATTTTGCTGTCAGGAATTTTTGTACAGGAGACAGCAGCAACAATAACCCAAGAAAATCGGTAAAAAAGCCGGGGAGTATTAACAGGAATCCCGCTATCACTAAAGAAACACTTTTAATGGCTTCTGCCGCTGGGCTTTCTCCGGCAGCAATTTTCTGCTGCATTGCCATAAAATTTTTGATTCCCTGATTACGGACAAGGGAAACACCAACACAAGAAGTCAGAACCACCAATAATAGGGTTAGCAAGACCCCGACTTCAGAAGCAATGCGGACGAACAGAACTGATTCAATATAAACCAGCAGGCATATCAGGATAAGTGGAAACCAGCGCACGTTGTTCTCCTTTAGTTGAGGCACAGTTAGTTGAGGCACAGTTAGTTGAGGCAACCTGAAAGATGAAGGGGATAAATTGGCATTTTCATCCGATTATGAATGCAGTCTTCTTCCTTATGACCATATTCATTAATGATAACTCTCCAGATGATACGCGCCAGATAACATAGTGTGGGGATAACAATAACGGTTTTCAATACTTGTCACGCTTGACTTTTAAGCTGAGTAACCGTGACCTTAATCACACATATGCCATTTCATTAAATAAAATCGTACTATAAAGTGATCCAGGTTCAAGGCATTTCTAACAAATCCAAATATGATCGCGCCAGCAATTTAGTGGTAATTGGCTAATATCACAGCAATTGCTGTCGGCAACATTATCTAAACAAACACATAACAAATAGTAAAAACGTATCCAATCTTAAGAAGGTTCTCATGTCAAACAACATTCGTATCGAAGAAGACCTGTTAGGTAAACGTGAAGTCCCTGCTGAAGCCTATTACGGTATTCACACTCTACGTGCGATTGAAAACTTCTATATCAGTGACCGCTCCATCAACGACGTACCTGAATTCATCCGTGGCATGGTAATGGTGAAAAAAGCGGCAGCACTGGCAAACAAAGAGCTCCATACTATTCCCGCCAAAGTTGCAGATATCATTGTCAGAGCCTGTGATGAGCTGCTCAATACTGGTAAATGTATGGATCAGTTCCCAGTTGATGTTTTTCAGGGCGGTGCAGGCACCTCACTAAACATGAATACGAATGAGGTATTGGCAAATATAGGTCTTGAACTGATGGGGCATCAGAAAGGTGAATATGAGTACCTGAATCCCAATGATCATCTGAACAGAAGCCAGTCAACCAACGATGCTTATCCTACGGGTTTCCGTATTGCTGTCTACAACTCAATCATACAGTTGATCGATTCTATTGAACTATTAAAAGCAGGCTTCGACAAAAAAGGTATTGAGTTCGATGACATTCTGAAAATGGGTCGTACTCAGTTGCAAGACGCTGTGCCGATGACTTTGGGTCAGGAGTTCCGTGCTTTCTCTATTTTATTGAAAGAAGAGACTAAAAATATCACTCGTACAGCGGAATTGTTATTGGAAGTCAACCTCGGAGCAACTGCTATCGGTACTGGTTTGAATACAGCACCCGGCTACCAGAAACTGGCTGTGGAAAAATTGGCAGAAGTCACTGGCCTGCCTTGTGTACCCGCAGAAGACCTGATTGAAGCAACTTCCGATTGTGGTGCTTATGTGATGGTTCATGGAGCACTGAAACGTCTGGCAGTAAAATTGTCCAAAATTTGTAACGATCTGCGTCTGCTCTCTTCCGGCCCGCGCGCTGGTCTGAACGAAATCAATCTGCCAGAATTGCAGGCAGGCTCTTCTATTATGCCAGCCAAAGTGAACCCAGTGGTTCCAGAAGTTGTTAATCAGGTTTGTTTTAAGGTTATTGGTAACGATACCTGCATTACCATGGCCGCAGAAGCAGGTCAATTACAATTGAACGTGATGGAGCCAGCAATTGGTCAGGCAATGTTTGAATCTATTACGATCCTGAGCAATGCATGCCGCAATCTGGTTGAAAAATGTGTTAATGGTATTACAGCTAATAAAGATGTATGCGAAAGCTTTGTCTTTAACTCTATCGGTATCGTAACCTATCTGAACCCATTCATCGGTCACCATAATGGTGATATCGTAGGTAAGATCTGTGCAGAAACGGGTAAAAGTGTCCGGGAAGTCGTTCTGGAGCGAGGCCTGCTGACAGAAGCGCAATTAGATGATATTTTCTCTGTTGAGAACCTAAAACATCCGACTTATAAAGCAAAACGTTTTGATGACTAATTAAATGATTATAATAACGAGTTCGTCTTAATTTTTAAGGCACGCTATTCCAACCGGAAGCGTGCCTTTTTAATTGGCAGCAAACACAAATTATTAACCATAGATTTTCATAAAATCAAATAAATGAAGGAGTATGCAACATGTTAGCCGTAGAATTGGTTATTGTTCTGCTGGCCATTTTTCTGGGGGCAAGATTAGGGGGAATAGGCATTGGATTTGCAGGTGGGATTGGCGTTTTGATCCTTGCCGCCATTGGTGTCAAACCAGGCAGCATTCCATTCGATGTTATTTCAATTATTATGGCTGTTATTGCTGCAATATCAGCTATGCAAATGGCTGGAGGATTAGATTATCTCGTCCAACAAACCGAAAAATTACTGCGCAGGAATCCAAAGTACATCACTATCCTTGCGCCTATCGTCACTTACTTTCTGACTTTATTTGCGGGTACGGGAAATATCTCACTGGCAACATTACCTGTTATTGCGGAGGTCGCTAAAGAACAAGGCATCAAACCATGCCGCCCGCTCTCAACCGCTGTTGTCTCTGCTCAAATAGGGATCACCGCTTCTCCAATTTCTGCGGCAGTAGTTTATATGGCCTCAATGATGGAAGAACAAGGTGTCAGTTATATTCATTTGCTCATGATACTGCTGCCAGCTACATTTTTTGCCATCGTATTAATGTCATTCATTGTTTCATGGCTTTTCGATTCCAAACTGGCTAACGACCCTATCTATCAAAAACGCCTTACTGCTGGCTTAGTAGAAATGCGTGGCTCTGCTCAGATCCAAATTAAGCCGAGGGCAAAACTGTCTGTTCTGCTGTTTTTGTTAGGTGTTACCGGCGTCATTATCTACGCAGTTATCAATAGCCCTAGTGTGGGATTAATTGAAAAACCGCTGATGAACACCACCAGTGCGATTCTGATTATTATGTTAAGTGTCGCAACCATTATCACTGTTATCTGCTCCGCCAATACTGACGCTATACTGAACTCAAGCACTTTTAAAGCAGGAATGAGTGCTTGTATCTGTATTCTGGGAGTCGCATGGCTAGGGGATACTTTTGTTCAGGCCAATATTACTTGGATCAAAGAAACTGCGGGTAATCTGATCCATGCACAACCATGGTTATTGGCTGTTATTTTCTTCTTTTGCTCTGCTTTACTCTATTCACAAGCAGTTACAGCCAAGGCATTGATGCCTATGGCATTGGCTTTACATGTTACACCATTGACTGCGATTGCTTCGTTCTCTGCGGTTTCCGGTCTATTCATTCTGCCAACCTATCCGACACTGGTTGCAGCAGTGCAAATGGATGATACCGGCACCACCCGGATCGGACGTTTCGTTTTCAATCATCCGTTCTTCATTCCGGGAACAATTGCTGTTGGATTAGCTGTAGCATTCGGTTTCCTATTTGGAGACATGGTTCTGTAATTTTTAAACTGGCTTAGTGTTATCTCAGGGGCTTAAAAAGCCCCTGAATATTTTCTTTCCCATATTTGCTGCCAATAAACTTTCCTGAAAAAAACACCGCACTGTTTTAATATTAGGCAAGCAGCCTTTTGCCGTGGATCTCATCGGTAATAGCACTGATTTTGGTAACAGTACTGATTCTGGTAAATTTTCCCCATCAACCCTATAAAAAACAGGCAGGCAAAAGATATCTTATGATGAAACGTATTCTCATATTGTTTCTACTATTCAGTGCATTAGCTACTTCTCCCATGACAGCTAACGCCCTGTTTGAACGCCCCGGACAAAATTCATACCTTCCCGCTGAACAAGCATTCATGTTTGATTTTCAGCAGAAAGGGGGCCAACTCACACTGAGCTGGGACATTAAACCCGGTTATTACCTCTATAGAAAACAGTTCATCATCACACCAAACCAACAAGCTACAATAGGTCATATCGATTTTTCCAAAGCGACAGCTCATGAGGATGAGTTTTTTGGCAAAACCGAGGTCTATTTCCAATCAGCACATATTTACATCCCCATTCTTGCTGCAACAAATGACTCTACTCTTCAGGTCTCTTATCAAGGCTGTGCAGAAGCGGGATATTGTTATCCCCCGGAAACAATTACCGTACCGCTGCGTGCTGTCATTGCTTCTTCTTCACCAAATGTCTCTCAGAGTGAACCTTCACTACAGAAAGAAACACTCCCCAAAACACATGAGACTCCCTTTTCACCGTTATGGGCGTTACTGATTGGTATTGGTATCGCATTTACGCCTTGCATTCTGCCTATGTACCCATTGATTTCCGGCATTATTTTGGGGCAACAGAGACCCGAAAGCCTGAAACGTATTTTCTGGCTGGCGATGAGTTATGTGCAAGGAATGGCTATTACTTATACTGTATTGGGGTTAATCGTCGCTGCGGCAGGTTTACAATTTCAGGCCGCGTTACAAAATCCTTATATTCTGATAGGGCTGTCTGTACTGTTTATTCTACTGGCGTTATCGATGTTTGGAACATATTCACTACAACTCCCTTCTTCTATTCAAACGCGTCTAGTGAACTGGAGTAACCAGCAGAAAAGTGGTTCCTATTTGGGGGTATTTATTATGGGAATGCTGGCAGGACTGATTGCCTCTCCCTGTACAACCGCCCCACTTAGCGCCATTTTACTTTACATCGCTCAAAGTGGTAACACTGTGCTTGGTGGCCTGACACTTTACCTTTATGCACTGGGAATGGGGTTACCACTCATCGCTGTTACTTTATTTGGCCACAAATTTTTACCCCGCAGCGGCCCATGGATGCAATACGTTAAAGAAGCATTCGGCTTTATTATTCTTGCACTGCCAATTTTTTTACTGGAAAGGGTTTTCGGTGAAACCTGGGGAATAAGATTGTGGAGCATGTTGGGTGTGGCTTTCTTTAGCTGGGCTTTTGTGTTAACACTCAACAACAAAAATGGTTGGTTACGTACCCTACAACTCATTCTACTGACACTGGCTTTAATCTCGTCACGCCCCTTGCAGGATTGGGTATGGGGAACTCAG
This sequence comes from Xenorhabdus siamensis, assembly GCF_037996745.1. NCBI lineage: Bacteria > Pseudomonadati > Pseudomonadota > Gammaproteobacteria > Enterobacterales > Morganellaceae > Xenorhabdus > Xenorhabdus siamensis. The sequence continues at coordinate 85,413 of NZ_JBBMXE010000014.1, read as the reverse complement.
GCCACAGCACAACAACAAGCATATTTGAAATTTCAACAAGTCAGCGACTGGCAGGAATTGAGCCAAATTCTGGCTGCAAACCGCCACCAACCGATAATGTTGGATCTGTATGCAGATTGGTGTGTGGCCTGTAAAGAGTTCGAAAAATATACCTTCAGCGCCCCACAGGTGCAAAAACAGTTAAGCAACTTCCTCCTGTTACAGGTTAATGTCACAGAAAATAGCCCCAAACAGAAAGAACTGCTACAAAAATTGAAGGTGATGGGGCTTCCCACTATTTTGTTTTTTGACTCTCAAGGAAAAGAACTATCCGATTCACGAGTTAATGGATTTATGGATGCAGAACGTTTCAACCGCCACTTACAGCATCTATATCCAATAGACTCCTAACCGGAACCAGCAAAGCAAGATGAAGGGTAAACAGAAATTATTTAAAAGGAGAACAACTGTGCAACGTGAATATGTGCTTAGTCATAGTCTGAACTTACTTGAGCAGCATGGTCTGTCAGCAACATTGGAGACACTTTTAACTCCCCTCAATATTGATATCAACCACATAAAACATTTCTGGCCTGATCGTGAGGCCCTGCTCTACGATTGTCTACGCTATCATAGTCAGCAAATTGAAGCCTGGCAGCGTCACATCTTGCTGGATGAAACCTTAAGCCCAGAGCAGAAATTATTGGCTCGTTACGATACGCTAGAGGAAAAAGTACAAGAGCAGCGCTATCCCGGCTGTTTGTTCATTGCAGCTTGTGGCGCTTTTCCTGATAGTGACCATCCGATTCACCAACTTGCAGAGTTACAAAAACAGAATTCTTTTCACTATACGATCGGGTTATTACAGCAAATTGATATTGAAGATAGTGAACAGATTGCCAAACAGATGGAACTTATCCTTGAAGGCTGTCTCAGCAAGCTATTGGTGAAAAGAGAACTTGAGGTTGTGATTACGGCAAAACTACTGGCTCAGGATATTCTGATCATTGCTAAATGCCGGAAAGACGGAGCTTTGAGCTGATAAAAAGTAGCCAACGTTGAATAATCACACCAGAGCAGTATAAAAATACATCCAACAACCATTTTTCACGTTTTTTTCGCAGAAAGTCGTTGACGGATTGGAACTAATACGGTTTAATACGTCCCCGTTAGCCCGGATAGCTCAGTCGGTAGAGCAGGGGATTGAAAATCCCCGTGTCGGTGGTTCGATTCCGCCTCCGGGCACCAAGATTTTAAAGCTAATTTGTTGAATATTATCAGATAATTAACAAATAAGTTAAAATTTAGGGCTGTTAATTCAATGTTAAACAATTGATCGCCTAATTTGCACACTCAATGTTTAAGAAAGCCGTAAATAATGAATACAGGGTGCCTGCATTTGCAAGCACTCTTTTTTCATTTAAAATAATGATTTCAGTAATTGATTCTGATGTCAAGTAAGGGAAAAACTTTACGGGATGCCGGATCGGTATTAGCCATTTTTCATACCATCGATATTGATGCAGGGCCGTTCACTAAGACCTCCACCTCCTAATCCTGTCTGAGGCCTGCCCTGTCTTTTTTTCCCTGATATCCTTACACCGAAATATCCAGATATATCGCCAGTTCATTCTCCAGCGTTTTACCCGCGATTTCCATATCGATATCAATATATTCCAGGGTGGTTGCCAGACTACGATGACCCAGCAAACACCTGACCAGCTGCAAATTACGATCCGGTGCTTTCATCAGCTCTGTTGCCAGTGTATGACGAAAACGGTGAGGTGAGACCGCAAAACCACACTCTTTCGACAACCGATTGAAAAAAGAACGAATATGCTGCCTTTCTTTATCGTGATCATACTGGTAACTGGCCATCCGCCCGTGATGACGAAAACTCAGACGGCTTAAATCAAACAGCGGATCATCCTCTTTCGCTCCACAGGCTCTCGCCTGTTCAAGGAGTTGCGCCAGCCGGGGTTTAAGCTGCCGGATCATCGGTATCCGCCACTCACTGTGATTTTTACTGCCCTCGACGCACAATACAATATAATTGCCATCCAGGTTGATATCCCGTAATCGCAGGTGCAGTAACTGGTTCTGACGCATGCCTGTCAGCCGGAACGTATCCAGCACCGTCAGCCAATACCCGGTCGGGTATAAAGCACAACGCCCTCCCCGGGGAGCAACCTGTGTTCGCTCTTCTTCCCCATACTGCCCCATCAGCAGGTAGAGACGGGTTATCTGGACTTTACTCAGAATTTTCTTCTTTTTCTTCTCTTTTTTCACCGCCGCATTGCTAAACGGGTTCTCGGTAAATGGCAGCAGTTTCCTGTCCATTACGAAGTTAAAAATAGCCCGCAGGTGGGCCACCTTATTGTTCCAGGTATGGCTCGACTGTTTTTTCTCCATCAAAAGATGACGCCGCCACCGTAGCACATCCCGGTGAGTGACCTGTTCCGGCAACACCGTTTCTCCCATAAACTGGATAAAGACCCGGGTAACTTTGCGATAACTCCACTCGGTGGCCGGTCGCAACATATGTGAAAAAAAGTACTCTTCCAATAACTCATCCCAACTGATTTTTTCTGCGGCAGGCAACATGTTATTTTTTCCTTAATATATTAAATAAATCATGACACTCAATTGTTCATAAACGGTTTTATGGAAATACAAGATATAAATAATCAGTTAAACTATTTACATTACAATAATGTATTGTGGTTATCTTTTCTGGCAACATTTTCTTTATCCGATACAGACTGTTTGGCGAATTTCGAGCCGTGATGATGATTTTTTGCCTTCTCCTGATGAGAGGACCCATGACCGGATTGAAATAAAGACAATAACGTCTGGGTATCACTCTCGCCGGATGGCTCAGATGCCGGTGCCATTTCTAATGGGGAATCCGGAGAAGCCTGGCCAGGTTCAGGTGATACCCCAGCGACATCAGACAATTCTGCAGAATTCCCCGGTTTCAATAAAGGCGACTCCACCTGTCCGGCGGCTTCCTGAAGTAATTCATCAATCAACGGTACAGAGGATGAATGGCCACCAAGATGCAATGTCAGGCAAGTCCATGCGTCCGGTACCAGAAACAACCAGGTCACCGCATCTTCCGGCAGTAAACGGGCTGCCATCATGGCGTTCAGTGGCACAGACAAATCTGGCCGGGACGACCGGAACCGGAAACGAAAGCGACGGCCTGGCGTCCACAATCCCGGCTGCCAGTCATGCCCATCATCCAGCTCCCCTTCCAGGTGCTGCAACAGGGGCAGGTGGTAAAATAATGCCGTCCAGAACACAACCGCCTGCCATAGCAAGCTCTGGGCTGCCTGTGTTTCCGGTGCTGCCCCGGGGGGTAACAGATGTCCCTTCGCCAGCCGCACGGCACAGGTGGTAAACTTTAGCGTCAGGTCAGCAAAATCCCCGCTGCCCGACCAGTTACCTTCCGGTGTTGCCGGCACCTGTTGGACACGGCTCAGCAATTGCTTCACCGGTGCGAAATAAAAACGCTGATACAGCCCTTCGGGCAAGGCAGTGTTTTGCCATAATTGCGTCAGACACTGACGGCGCAGTGGGGTGGCCAGTAACTTATCCACCGATTGCGGCCGGAAATAGCCCCGGCTGTCACGAATGGCTTCCGGTTGTTGTTCGGATGATTTTTGCGGTGTGGCAGACTGGCGGGCAAAATGCGATTTAAAACGCTGAAACATGGCTTTTCCTCTTTCGGTTCAAATTGGGCTCAGTGTCGGTGAATCCCGGTCTGAAACAAGGAAAAACTCTTTTTACGGAAATGAAAATTAAACTGACTCGATTCACCCACCGACTCGCTTATCGGATCACCTTAATTTTCACTATAAATCAATATATTAAAACTACTCGAAAATAAGAAAGCGCCCCGAAAGGCGCATTAGAGTAACAGAACAGAGGCTGAAAAAATTCAGGCGGCCTGTGGCTGCTGATGCTCCCGTAAACGGTTCGACCAGTTACCCAGATAATGGGCCGGCGTGTAACGTGTCCGTTTGCTGCCGCCATCATCCAGCGCATTGCCGACAGTGACCGCTGCCGGAATGCCGGCCAGAGAAAGCTGGACGTAAGCCATCACCGCGGCCAGCGGATCAATATCAATCGCTGACACCCACAGGCTGCATAACGGATCATGCCCCTGCTCTCTCAAGACGTCGGCAGCGGCCAGTGTCATACAGCCCGCCCCACAAGCCGGCTCGTACAGGGTCACAAAGGGTTTCTCCTGCAAGCGTGCGGAAACATCCTGCAACTGTATCTCCGCCATCATTCTGGCGACACTCCAGGGCGTAAAGAACTGCTGAAGGTGTTTATTCCCCAGCTCCAGCCGCATAAACACCGTGCCGAGAAAATCGCCGGGCGCTTCTGCCAGTGCCAGCACGGCAGTGGAAAAGAGTTTTACAATCCGGTCAACATCTTCCCGCGCATATTTCCTGATGGTTTTCAGATAAAACTGCTCCAGCTCCTCACTGAAACAATATTTATTGTGAATGGCCGCCATTGCGCAGTGACAAAAATCCCGGAAGACCTGATAACGAGGCTGATAGCGGGCGGTTTGATTAAACAGCGAGATAAATTCCTGTTGGTAATCGGTACGAGACGCCATGGCGTGTTTTCCTTGTCGCATAAAAATAGGGAAAACACGCCCCGGAAGGGGAACGTGCTTCCCCCTTCGGTTGAAGTGAAAATAAAGAATAAGGTACTGAACAAATCGCTACTGTCCGACAGCAATCGCCGGCAGTGCCTGACTGATTTCGGGTTGTTCACCGTTAACCAGATAGAGTGCAGGCCGGTTTTCGCGTCCGGGTAAGCCGTTACCGCTGTCTACATGCTCACCCTGATCATAACAATCGTAGCCTTTGAGGCTTCCTGACGGTTCGCTGTACCAATGGCGGATCTCGCAATCAAACATCGCTGACAGTTCCCCCATCAGTTCCGCAGAGGGCGGTGCCCACGGTGAATCAAAACGCACGGTTAAGCTGCTGACATTACGCCGTTCCCAGCGGACATGGTGACCGAACGGCCATTCCAGCCCGTAGTGCTCGTCGTAGAACTGTACGGTGGAGGCAATGCCTTTCAGCAATCCGCTGCTGCCGTTAATCTCGGTCGCTAACCGGGTCGGCATGATCATCAGCATATCGCAGGGCTGGGCGGATGTCGGAGACACATTCAGCCTGTCCCAGCAGGCGCCGGTATCGGGACTATCAGACCAGCTCACCATACCGAACCAGTCGGTATACTGGCGGATCAGGAGTGATGCGATAATCTCACGCGCCGGTTCCGGAATATTTTCCCAGCGCAGCAGACTTAAGCCCGACTGACGGTACAGATGGTCGATACGTTTAATGGTGTCGCCGGTTAGCAGCGCATTATCCTGTAACAACATCAGCCACTGCTCAAAGGCCAGATGTTGCGCAGTCGGTGCCGCAGTACCTCGTATCAGCGCCGGATAAGGCGCGTAAGTCAGGGGTTTGGTGGGTTTCAGTATCCCGGCGCACCCGGCCAGAAACAGCCGCAGACTCTGCAAGACTGCCTGACGGTAACGGGGCGCTTCTTCGCCACAGACCCATTGCTGCATCACATCGATACAGACGGATTTGCCGGTGATGTCCAGTTGATTCGTGATCCACTCTGCCATGGTTAAGTTCCTCTTGATTGATAATGTTAAATAAAGGAGGAACTGTCCCGGCGGGGAGTCAGTTCCCCCGTCGGGTAAGTAAAAAAGGATTTAGTGACTATCCGGTTTGAAAATACCAGCCAGCTGACTGTCGAAAATGACCATCAGTTCGTCATGCACCTCCAGGTAAGGCGTACCGGGCGTGATGACCGGGGCATTCAGCCGGGTTAAATCGTACTTATCGACTAATTCGTTAATGGCCTCAGAGGGTCGGATGCCGTTTTGTATCAGTTCAGCGACCGTGTCTGTTTCACACAGTGCCGTATCCTCCAGGTTCAGGCCAAAATGCCGCTTCAGCAGCATACCGGCAATCACCTGCCAGACGGTTAAACGTAAAGGTGCCATAGTCATACCTTATGTGTTAAATGCTGACTGTTGTGCCGTGCCGGAGAATATCCTGCACTTCACGGCACTGTTGATAACTGGGCGAAACCGCATGCAGCGACAATAAATGCGCCTTATGCCATAAGGACCGGGCAGCCTGTGTATTCTGCCAGCTTTGCTCAAGCACGGCTGACTGACACAACTGCTGCTGTTGTTTTTCCAGTGACAGGCGTTCTGAGGCCCGTGTCACCGGTTGCGCCCAGACAATCTCGTCATAAAACCGGCCACCGAGCACTTTTCTGTCCCCGGCGTCATAAATCATCACGGTCAGCGGGGAAAAAACGCCCTGCGTTTGATGAGATAACGTTTCCGGCACCGGCCAGTCACCCAGTAAATGGATAACTTTCAGGCGCTGCACCGCTTCGGTTACCGAGGCCGCTTCGCACACGGCCAGGGTTTCTTCCCGCAGTGATTGCCTCGCTTGCGGGTGTTGCATCAGGCCGGTGACCTGTACGGTAAAAATGTCTTCATGGAATGTCGTACCGGCTTCATCTGATGCCGGTAAAAAAATCGGGTTCATCGGTATTTCCTTGATTGAATGTCAAATAAAGAAAACACCCGCCCGATATCAGGAAGGTGTTTTCGGCTCCCTGGTCAGGCGCTTAAGAAAAGGGTTAACAGCATCATGGGCTGATAACGTTAGTGAGAGTGATTATTTTGATTTTCGATTAATGACGGGCTGATAAAGTCCTCGTGGGGTCCCAATGTCATGACTGACCCTATCAGAGCGTTTTCCGGATGCTGATTCACATATTCCCGCAATTCGCGAAACCGACAGGCATCCTCATTGGATTCATCCAGTACCGCGATACGGGCAAACACCGCTGTCGTCACCGCCAGCCCGAAGGCATCAGCAGACAGCGTGACGGTTAACGCATTGTCCGGCAAATGGACAGAATAGGTGGCGGCGGATGTCGGCACCAGATAAGTCAGCTGCCCAGTGGCATCCCGCCTGTCCCAGTATTCATACCGGTATTCACCACATAAATGCGCGGCGGTATTGGCAATCAGAAACCCCAGAAACAACCGCTCCAGCGGTTTTTTGCCGGGAAACACAGCAGACAGCGCAGGACTGTCCAGCATGATAAGGTCACTTTTTTGCATCATGTTCTCCTGTCAATAAAAAAGACGGAGAACACCCTGCCCGACGGGAAGCTGTTCCCCGTCCGGGTGACTGGCATCGTGCCAGAGTAGATTAGATTATCGTCATGCTCCCGCTAAACCTAAAGCCGCCCGAATACACTGAGCCTGGGGATGTTGCAGCGCGTATGCCCGCAAATCACAAAACCGTTCAGCGACTTCATCCTGCTTCATCAGTGCCGTCAGATAGCCCAGTACGCTCAGGGTGACCATCAGCCCGAACGTATCCGCGGATACTTCGCCGTTAAAGTCAGTGGTCTCGATTTTGACCCCATACGTGTCAGCGCGTGTCGGCACAGCATAGGCAATGTTGTCCGACACTTTCCGGCACTGCCATGTATCACACCGGTAATCTTCACACAGCGTGACCGCCGCTTTAATGACCGTGTGTTCCAGCAGTATCAGTTCAAGGGGACTGCTTCGCGGAAAGACGTCCGCAAAAGGGGACAATTCAGACGCCGGTACAGCATGCACCGTTGTCCTGGTTTTGTTTTGTTGCATTGTGGACTCCTTAAAAACAACGGAGAACACCTTGCCCGACGGGAAACGTATTCCCCGTTGGGTGGCTGGCGTCATGCCAGGGTGGATTAAATAACCTTCATCATCAACAAAAAAGATGATATCTGCTTCCAAAGGTGAGCAGATGTACCACACAGTGTGTACTCCCTTGCAGGCTACGGGAGTGTGGGTGTCGCTGCCCGAAGGTGATCCTCACAAGCGACTGGATCATTGATAAGTCTGATTACGCTAACCAATGGGAACAGTACGATCAAGCGGTAATTCATTTTTGGGTACAGGAAATAATATCAGAAGCGTGATGTTACTCATTTGAATTGATTAGAATGCACGCTGCCACTCAAATTTCGGTTATGACTACCATTTATTGATAGTGATGAATGTTCAGATAATATCCTATAACTCTGTCATGCATTTCTATGGATTTTGAAAAAGATAATGTTTTTCGAGTCAGTCTTGCCAAATGCTGACGAAGGTTCAGATTATGCCTCTCTATACGTTGGGTATAACGCTTACTGACCACATGCCGTTTCCCTGCCAATGCTTTTTCATAACTTTTCCAGCCATCATATAAATAACGATATTGAAAGGTGCCAGCAAGGCCATCAGGCGCATTAATGTTTTCTTTGTCCTTGAACCAAAAACATGGGCGATCACTTTTCGTCTTGTCCTGTCGTAGGCGTAAAAGAGCCAGCGCGGCTGTTTCTTTGACTTCACGTACGACCATTGTTCATCCATTTCACAGCAGATAATCACTTCGGTGCCGGGCGCAATGGCTTCTGTTACCGATTTGGGTCTGAGCTTTTTAAGTGGCGAAGCACGGTATTTAGGCCAATCCCCATCACCCGCGCTGTCGCCCGACATCCCATGCCATTCATGGCCATATCGACGATTTGCTTATGGGTTCCGGGGCGACATGCGGCATAAGTGAACTCAAGTTGCCAAGAATGACGGCAGGATTGGCAAAGATAACGTTGATGACCAGAACGTGAGCGCCCATTGCGATGGATCCCTTTAAAAGCACAACAAGCGGGGCAGGTTACATCAATCTTTGCCATTTGAATGTTCTCCAAATAGAAAGATTATACATGATCAATAAATTGATATCACAACCCAAATTTCAGGGTATGACCAAATGCACTAACGCGTTTCTGGACAAACGTGAGTTAGTTGTAGATTTCATCCAACAAACATCGATTTGGGTTGCATTTAAGCATCCGATTAGCGCTCATCACATTCACAATGTTCTGATGCAGATTGGTGGCTTGTAATATGAAGTCATTTAAAAGCAGCGTGCCTTGAGCGTTTGGGGCAGATTTTTGGTGAAACCAAGCTTACTTTATCACTTGGCTCAGACTGATGGCAGCCATCAAACCGACAGTTCCCAGTATGGTCATCATACGTTTCAGGTTGTAAGCAAGAACACTGAGGCTGATTTCAGTGCTCACATTTTTGAGGCGTTTAGTCAAACAGTGAGTCGCTCCCATCCACATTTTTATCGTGCTAAACGGATGCTCAACACGCTGTTTCCTTATCACCGGGAATTCCGGATTCTCGTCCAACCGTTTTTGCCTGTCATCAATAATCGATTCATGTATCCATCGTCTTATGCGACGGGGATCTTTCTTTGATGTTGTGCATTGAGACCGGATTGGACATTCATTGCACGCTAAGTTGTTGAAGTAAATATCCCGTTCTACACCTTTCTCCATGACCTTCATTCGCTTTTGTAACCTTTTACCCGCCACATCACTGCCGTTGTCGTACTTGAAGAGAGACTTGTTAAAAATGCCTTTGCTCTCCGAACCTGAAATGTCAATTTGTGGCACATTCGCCCTGATGCCTTGATCATGCGCGTCTTTGATATCATTTCGACTGAAGTAGCCTTTGTCGGCTAACACTGTAATAGATTTCTTCCCCAAAACCTTTTGGACTTGCTCGGCAACTAATGTCAGTTGACCTCGGTCTGTTGTCATGACGATGTCGTGGCAAACGATGAGAGGGTGCTTTGTATCGACCGCCGTTTACACGTTGTAGCAGACTTGTCTTTCCATGTGGTGTGTTTTCATCAAGCGGGCATCAGGATCCGTCTGTGATATCTGTTTGTCCGGATGCTCATTAACTTGTTTTTCGAGTGCTTTTAGCTCAACCAAGCGCTGCTTTAGCCAGGCTAATTTCGATGCTGCGACGGTCGGCTCAGACTCTTTTTCGTTCCCATCTTTGGCATCCATCTGGCTTAAATATTTCTCGATACTTTTTTCAACTCGCTCGATATGAAACTGCACTTTACTGGAGGTGTAATTTTTGGATTTATTATTGACGGCTTTGAATTTACTACCATCAATAGCGAACACGGCATCTTCAAACATGTTGAGTTGTCGGCATAACTCGACGAATTTACGGCAAACGTTTTTAATTCCCTTACCATTATCCTTTCTGAAGTTTGCAATCGTTTTGAAGTCGGGAGATAAACGTTCAGGCAGCCACATTAACTCGACATTGCGGTTGCATTCCTTCTCCAGCCGTCGCGATGATTGAATTCGATTTAAATAACCGTAAATGCAGAGCTTGAGCATCGTGGCAGGGTGATATCCAGGACGGCCAGTTGACTTGGGATTCACGCTTTCAAAACCTAAGTCGAGTCAATCTAGATGTTCAACAAAGACATCAATAACTCGCACTGGGTTATCTTCGCTAACAAAGTCGTCCATGAGTTCTGGAAAGGGCGTGGATTGATGCCTTGATTGACCAGTAATATGGTGAGACAGGCCAGAATCTCCATGATTATGCTTACCAATCTGATGATATTGGACTGGACTTGGCTTTGAAATTGGATCGGTAACTAAGACCCATTGATCATAAGTACATCGTATTTAGACCAAAAGGTGATCAAGGGTTTTTACACAGTCTGTGCCAGGGGCGAACATAACATAAATCAAGGTACATAACTAAATTGAGCGCAGGTCAGGTAAAGTCCAAAACTGCGTTTAGCTTGCTGTTGATAGGGGCCAAGAACAGAAAGAATTGATGTAAAAGTACGCGGTGACCGTTAAAATGATCTGATACAGTTTAATCCTAATACTTCATGGACGTGTCAGATGGCAGTTAAGCGAGCATATTACGGTAACGAAGGCGACAGAGACTACTTTGAGCGAGTGTTTCAGTCGGCCAATATCAACTTTCTCATCGGGTCAGGCGCATCGCTGCCCGCTATCAGAGTACTGGGAACAATCGAAAACGATCTCCAGCAGCGTATTAATAATGAGAAGGAAGAGGCGTATTTTGATATGGCCGCCGAGTTTTTATCTGCGGTCTGGCTTCCGCATAAATGCATGCTGAACTGCAGTAACGATCCCCTTGTTATCCCGAACGTAGATGCCACCAAAAAGAACTATAATGCCTTCATCTCTTCTCTGGAAAAAATACTTACGCGCCGCCGTACCGGTTTGCTTCCACGGCGGATAAACGTATTCACGACTAATTATGATTTATTTATTGAGGAGGCAGCCACACGCAATAATAATGTCATTTTCAATGATGGATTCAGCAAACGGACGAATCTCTGGGGAGATGAGGAATTTGACGCAGGCAGTTTTAACTATTCTGTAAGCGCTACTGGCAACCTATATAACTATAAAGTCGAACTTCCTACCGTTAATCTTATTAAGCTTCATGGTTCTCTTTCATGGAAAAACTTCATGGGGAAAATTATCTACAACCTCGATAAGGTGAAACTTCTGGGGTTTAACTCGGATGATGAAAAGAAAAAGTGGGTTCTCGCTCACGCTCTTATTCTTCCGAGAAAGGAAAAATTCAAAGAAACGCTTCTGCAAAACGTTTATTATGATTTGCTGCGGGTCTATTCAAATGAGCTGGATAAAGAGGCTACCCTTCTCGTCGTCTTTGGTTTTTCATTTGCCGATGAGCATCTTGAAACGCTGACAAAAAAAGCCCTGCGCAATGCCACTCTTAAACTACTAATATTTGCTTTCGACGAAGCTAGCGTTAACGGCTTTATGGATAAATTCCGTGATTATTCCAACGTAGAAGTAATCTACCGCCCGGGAGGTAATATAGATTTTCCGGCAATGAATAACATTATCACAAGTTATCTGGGAGGGGCGAGGTGAGCGGGCATTTTACGGATGAGGAAGCGGTGCTACGGGTTGGCGAAGTCTGCGAAATATCTGGGCGAGCGGTAATTATCCTCGTGGATAAAAACAAGAATCTCAGCGACTTATTTTATCAGGGAAAGGTGCTGAGAAACGTTTCCGTAGGTAGCTTCATTGAGATCAAGAAAGGATTCATGAGCCTGATTGGCAAAGTGGAAGCGGAGAGAATCATTGAAGAAAAACACCCCGCCGGCAGCGGCAGCGATGCCTGGCGTTATCGTCGCTACCTGACGGCCACGCTAACGGGATATATCGACCGCAGGGGCAGCTTCGTTGGCGGTTCACGTGAACTGCCTCTCATAGGTAACGAGGCCTTTGTGGTGACCGAAGAAATGATACAGACGGTGTATCAGATCGCGAATGCAGACGAAACGGTGATGACTTTCACCCGCACTGACCTCGAAGATATAGAGATTGCGCTGCCGGTCAACGGCCTTATTAATTCGCATATCGCGATTTTCGGTAACACCGGCAGCGGAAAATCAAACACGCTAGCAGCACTTTATAAAGCTGGTACTGCTCAGATAAAGCAGATGCTGGGCGACCGCTTCAAAGAAAGATGCAGGTTTATTCTCTTAGACTTTAACGGAGAATATACAGCACAAAACTGTATTACTGATGAGAAAACGGTTTACAACCTGAATACGCACCATTCAAATGGCGATAAACTTCCCCTTCCTAGAGAAGCCCTGCTTGAACATGACATGCTCTCCGTTCTGACCGACGCGACGGACAAGACCCAGAAGCCGTTCCTAAAACGTGTTCTGGAGTTCCAAGCAGAAGTTATGGGGGCTGATAATGCTCTTGAGTACATGAGAAATATGCTCAAGAAAAAGATAAAACAGAACCTGTTTAGTGGTGACAAAATTAAAAGTGATGCGATTAATGCGATGTTAAGTCAGATTTTCTGTGACGACCCAGAGTTATTTTCCGATCTTGAATTTCATTCAGGAGGCCCTAAATGGAAAATAAGAAATGAGAGATATCATTTCAACTCTGAAGTTGATGTGGAACGATCTTATATCTACAAAAAAGCCTGTGTATTCGATTTTAAAAAAAATATGATAGAGAGCCTCTTGGATTTTATGTGGCTGAAGCTTATCTATGAGTTTTTTTCAAATAAAGCGAATCCGGAACACGTCTTACCTGTTATAAACAGAATGAAAGCTAACCGGAAGGATATAGCCAAAATATTTGATACCACGGGGCAGAGAGACTTCTGGAATGGAGGTAATTTTACCGTCATTAATCTCAATATGGTTAACATTACCATGAAGAAGACGCTTCCTCTTCTGATTGCCAAATGGGCTTATAACATGAAGAAGTTGTCTACCCTGCCTTCAACGCTTCATATCGTTATTGATGAAGCGCATAATATCCTATCAAACACGTCATTTCGGGAAACTGAAAGCTGGAAAGATTACAGACTTGAGACCTTTGAAGAAATTATCAAAGAGGGCCGTAAATTTGGCGTGTTTGTTACTATTTCCAGCCAGCGTCCGAACGATATTTCCTCAACTATTATTTCTCAGGCGCACAACTATTTTATTCATCGCCTTATTAACCAGAACGATCTTTATGCAATTGAAAAATCCGTTTCTTATATAGATCGGTTGACAGAGGAGTCCATCCCGACTCTCTCCACCGGAACCTGCATATTCAGCGGTATAGTCAGCCCGATGCCGCTTAAACTGAGAGTGGCGGAGCTTCCTCACGACCAGAAACCCCAAAGTAAAACGATTACATTCAATGAGTTAATCAATAAAGAGCAGGAGAATGATGCAGAAGGTGACTTAATGTTTTAAGTACTGAATTGTATACATCTCAAAGGGCAGCATAATAAATCAGGCATGTATAAAACCGGAGCATCCCTGCATCGTTCGAAGCCCTGAACGTAGGTCCGCCTGACCCGATGCTCCCACAGGTCCGCATCACGCCCTGAGACATTTGACAAGTTTTTTATTCTTTAAGCAAAGGCGAATTTCTATCTTTGAGTGCCAGTAAGTATTTTGTTTCGTCGTAACAGGTTCTGGTTTTCCAACAGCGGTAAATTATCTTTATCCATTTAAACGCCAGCGCCCGGATAGCGGATTGATGAGACTTTCCTTTTTCACGTTGCCCCTGATAGTACAGTTTGGCCCAGTATGATGATTGAACTGTCTTGACAGCCCATTCAACAAACGGCTGCCTGACGAACCTGGCACATTGCTATCGCCAGTGTACCCACGATTTCTGACCACTTCGCTCGGTGACCGGCGCGATACCTGTGTAGTTTTGAATTTCTTCTGCACTGCTAAAGCGGTTACGGTTATCGCCCAATGCCGCAAGCATTCGTGGGCCCATACAGGGCCCCATACCGGGAAATGATTTAAACAGATCTGCATCTGGCATGGTATCGAACAACATTTCGATTCGTTCGTTGTGGGTTCGGATAATATCATTCACCCGTTTGATTTGTGATGCCAGTGCTGTTGCCATGGGTGCATTTGCCTCAATGACACTTGTATGTATGGTGAGGGAAATCGCATTGGCAATGCTCGCTACGCGCTGTTCTGTATGGGCAACAGAGGGGCCACCTTTGGCGTTCATAAAACGACGAACGGTGTCACTTCTGGACCGTTGTAATTGTTGCAGGCTGGGCCAGCGGGTAATCAGGTCACAGAATAGCGTGCTGTCCCGATGAGAGAACCACTCCAGAGGTTGTGGGTAGTACCGTTTCAGCGTGTTGATGAGCCGATTTACAAAGCGACGTTTGTCTTCAACGAGTTGGCGACGCTGTTCAACTAATTGTTGGAGCAATCAGATATCCGCATTGTCGGGTTCAATAGCTTTTATCTTTTGGGGATAGCGCAGCATGAGTTCTAACGCTAATTCGGCATCCTGCGGATCATCCTCAGCGCCACTGGGCCAAAAGGTCTGCCGATAGCGGGCCAGTGACAACGCGTGTATTGGAAAAACGGTGATAAATGGGTATTTTTGAAGAGCGTACACCACGGGACTTTTTTCTGCTCAAGGGCAATAGCTATCTTGCCTTTCACCTGTTTGTGTAACTTTTGAGCCAGGTATCAAGTGCTTCTGGTGTATGTTTAATCACATGGAATACGCGCTCACCGTTTTTAGTTTTTAAATTGAACACAGACATCGTGCTTTTTATCTGCCCAATCCAGACCAATATGAGCAGTAAACTGATTTATCGCCGTCATTACCCTCTCCTTTTTTCCATCGGGGATGGGTATGCACTCCACGCTCTTCGAAAGCAATATAGCCAGCAGTTTGTTGCATGCCCTGAGTATTCGTTAGCGAACGTGGAGCACTTACTGACTCAAAAGAAAAGCGGCGATCATCGAATGATTCTCGCTCATTATTCGTAACCAGTAAGTGCATACCCTGAATCACCTAACAGTGTAATTCTGGGGTGTGAATGTATATATTGTGTCAGAAACGGACGTTGCTGGAGGCAGTTAAAACTGGTATTAGTAATTTACAATGATTTAATCATTTCATTTTTCCAATTTTTTTTATATGTCATTCTAAAAGACTTGAATGCTGGTCGTGCCTTATTATATTTGATGGAATGATTAGGATTGACTTCTCGGTAAAGTTCACCTTCAGTTTCTTTAGTTGTATTTGCACCGAATATAATTTCATCAAGTTTTATTTTATCGTTAAATGGAATAAAATGCATATCACCACACTTAATTATAAGTTTATCTTGTAATTCTATTATCAATCTTGTCTCTTGCTCGTAACTCCAGCTTTTAAATTTATACTTCAAAGCGGTTTTTGGTTCTAAAATATCATTTTGGTGTATCCTCTTAGAATGATAAACAATATCAGTCAACAAGTCTTTTTCAATAGAAAAAGCTAGGCAAACGCCATTATGCCGTTCAGCATAATGTGCCCATTGTACAGGGTTTTTCCATGATTTACTGAATGAAATTATCCCATATAAATCATTTGCACTTTCTTTTTGTTTTTTTATTTTAAGCCGATATTCCTTGTCTCCAATTTTTGCTGATAACAATTCAAATGGGTCATTTAATTTATTAATACGCGATACTTTTAATTTTTGTTTTCTTACTATTAGTTTTGCTGAATCTAATGTTGTGAAGTGATAAACAGTTCTTAACATTTTAACTACCACCACTCTAAGGGATTTATATCAAAGAATCGCACGGAATACAGAAATAAGGAAGTGTTATTGCATGTAGTTTTAACTTTGAATAGTCACGAATCATCCAGACATCTCTATGCTATTTCTATCGTAGGCTAAGCGCCTGTTGTTTCGCTCATAGCTGACGGTCAGGCAGGGTAGCGATTAATCCAGATAATTATCTTTTATCAGGGAAAATAGTGTTATTCCGCCTCATCTTTCTGGTAATACACCTGCCGGATATAGCGCCCACGTCCATCACCGTGCCCCAAATCCATTGATGCCAATGCCAGCGCTTCCCGCTCACTGAATCCCTGCGCTTTGTAATATTCACCGGACTGCTGGGCAAAATGGTAGCGCATACTGTGCGGGGCATTCTTACCCGCCAGTCCAGAGCTTCTGACAATATAGCGGTAGCGGTCTATGGCCTGCGTGATCGTCGGTTTATCAATCAGTTTTCCACCCCGCTCTGCCTGCTCTCGCTCGGCATAAGCAATGGCATGTTGCAGCGCTGCCCGATCCAATATGGTCGTCTGCCTCGGCCGTCCGCCTTTGGTGCCAAATATCACCCGCACAGAGGTCTGCCCATTTTCCAGGGCTTTTTTCCAGGTGGCTAAGGATTTATAGGCTTCCACGGCTTCTTTGGTACGCAGTCCCAACACATAGGCCAGTTGCATCACCGCCGCCACATTCCGGTCTTTTTGTTCGACCTGCTGAAAGATTTTGCTGAATGCCGCTGGTGTCAGCGCCGTTTTTGTGCCTTTTCGGTCGATTTCAGCAATACCGAGTGCCCGGTTGCTCAGGCGAACATTATCAGGATCAGCCAGCTTATGCTTTCCGGCTTGCGCTAACACACCTCTCAGCACGGACATTTCATTTTGCAGGGTTCGGTGGCTAATAGAATTGACCTTTCTCTCTGCAATATAGCGCTCAATATATTTCGCTTTAAGGCTGTCCATCTGCCGGAGCTTGATCCCGCTATCTTTTAGAAAATTCAGGAACTGCCGGGCAATCCGCTCACGATCCGCCACCGTGACAAAACTCCCGCCCGACTGTCGGGCATGGGTAATAAATGTTTTCCTGAACAACTCAATTTTTGAGCGTGCCGATTTCTGCGCCATTCCCGCCTCTCTTGTCACTTTTTCTCTTTTTTATCGATTTCTTAAACAAGTCTCTGCGTGTCGGTTCGGGTTCACCGTCCGTGGTGCGTCAGATAATGTGTAGCAGAGTGAGGTTGTGTTGAGTTATTGCAGGAGCTCGCGATGTGCTGAGCACAGCGATGGAAGGCTCCCCGTTCATTGCCTGATCAGCTCAGGATGAACGCCTCATTATCTTGACGTATGTCATCTCTCCTTTTTTTACTGCATCAGCCTGTTTTAAGGCGGTGGGTTGAAAACCAGATCTGGAATTCGTTCGTCAATCAAACAAAATGTCTGTTAATAATCTGTTTTGCATGGTTTCACTGAGTAATTCAGGGTTCAAATCGGTCGTGAAGGCAGACCGAATGCGCTCTGGACGCTGACGCCCGGCGACGTCACTTGGTAATCGCTGCGCGTTAACACAAGTGACGCCGCGCAATATTTGGGACGTTGATCGTGATGAATTGAAAACGCAGATGAATGTTGTACCGATGAAAACGGTATCGTTTAACGTAAGACAGAGCATGTCCTGCTCGGTTATGTGAATAGCCGGTGGTGAATCACACCGGGAGACTTTCATCATCAGACGGAGGGTTAGGTGTCCGAGGATATCTGCTTCCAAAAGTGCGCAGATGTACCGCAATGCATGCACTCCCTTTCAGGCTACGGGAGTTTTCGTTGCAGGCGAGGGATCATGAGATAACAAAAAGATATTAACGATTTATTCAAGCAAGATCAAATTTTTGTCCAGCCCTTTTTGTCTGGGGCAAACCGACTCATTTATACATGATTAATATTCCACAACAGGATGGATAATTGATGCATCGTTCAGCCAATGCGTATCCGGACTTTCAGTCCGTTAATTACTAACTCACCGACTTTAGTCAGTGGTTGTTGAATAATTAACGCGCGATGATGAGCCGAGCCATATTACAACTTCACTAATAGGAACTCCACAGTAATAAAAAATGTGGAGTCGCGTGTAATGAAGAAATCACTCTTGATTTGTGGAAAACAGGTACAATTGATTCATAGGATCTGAGCCTAATCCAAATTAATACTCTCTAAATCATCAATCATATATTTAATTACCTGTTCTACACACATACCATACGCATTAACATCCATATCAATTCTCCCCGATATATATTCAGAGTGTTCATCCAAGGTAATTTCAAAACCTACTCGGCAAGTACCATTTGGTAGCAACTGAAGATTCATCCACTCACTATCTCCTAGAGGTATTCGTGTACCGTCACATTGTGAATTCCAAGCATTAAATAGTTGAGGAAAAGGGAGTTCATAGGCTACAGTTCGGGCAGAAATGCCATCGGGATACAAAGCAGCCGATTCTATGTCCTGACGAGTCGAAGCTTTAATTATGTCACGTTGTACCCGACTAAGTATGTTATGTAGCGATTCACCTAGTATATGGCAAGTCGTGATCGGAACAGTATTCGACAGAGGGCCAACAACGGTGAACTCATCGGGGTTCTTTCGATTAATAAATGGAACACCTGTGACAACAGTAGAGACTTCGCTGACCGCACTGATCGCGCGTTGGAAAATAGAGAATAACAATACAAATGGAGTGACACGGCAAGCTTTTGCATAAGCCAAAACATTACTACGCAATACAGAGGTACTAAACTTTACGCTCTGCATAACTCCTACAGAGTAATTCGGTGTTTTTCTAATTGAATCAATTCCATAGGGGCCAACCTCTGGGTAAACTTCAATTCGTTCCTGTAAACTTATTATTTTTTTTGATACATGAGAATTTACCATATGGGCATATTCTATCCAGCACGTAGATATTCTAGGCTTATAACAATAACATTGAACGATGTCTTCAATTAACAAATCAATTGATGTGCCATCGCAAGTATAGGTCCAAAATCCTATCCACACGTGAATCCCAGTATCATCAATGTCTGATGCTATTCTGAGTCCAAGTTCACTAGCCCTATTTGCTCGATAAGCTAGGAACATTTCATCTGTTATACCTGTATGATTAGCATTCAAGCAGTCCCAAAGAGCATTATATAACTTAGTCTTGCATGGAGCGTGACCAACAAGTGTATCACCTTCAATATCAAATTGAGCAGCTAAAATAGGATGCTGTATTATTGTATCAATAACTGCATTAAATACTCGTTCCGGCACACACCCAGGAGAAAAATCGAGTCGTAATGCTCCGGAGTAAGCCTTTCCCGTTTGATCTAACATTGCTCCGATCCATTTTTCACGTAGGCTTATTGTACTTGGTACAACTATAGGAAGTTCTTCCCCAAATGAAATTAGAGAGTTCTGATACATAAAAGCACCTAATGTTTAATTTCTGTGTTTTCTACATTTAGGATTAATGCATTACGCTTGATCCTAATAAGAATTGCTCCACCGATAAAAATCATTGCAGATATAGTAAATGCGGCGATAAAACCATTAGATTCAATAGTCGAAATTCCAATTCCATCCGTAAAACTAATAGCGATAGCGACTAGAAGTGTCATTCCTCCCACTTGAAACAACTGTTGAATTGTTGTTGCTATACCTGATCCAGCTCCAGCATCAGATTCAGAAAGCCCAGTAGTTGCGAGAGATTGTGCAATTGGGGCAACACAACCAAAACCAACAGACGTGACAAGCATTGCAGGCATCATTCCAACCCAGTAATTTTGCATAGGTATCCCGATAGCAAACAATAGGAAACCAAAAGCAGAGATAGATAAACCCAAAATAGCAGCAATCTGAGAATTCCACCTCTGATTCATAAACTGAGATAGAAAAATTCCAGGGAAGAAGCCAAAACAGAATGGTAGCCAAGCGAGACCTGTTTGCAAAGGAGTCATTCCAATATAATCTTGCATTAACAAAACACCAAGATAAAAAACAGCACCAGATGTTCCCGCTTGAATTGCAATAATAGCGTACCCTATTAATCTTGGTGACCTGGTCATTAGTCGGGCAGGGATGAGGCTATTCTCAGAACGCTTACAGCGCATTAACACTATAGTAATACCGAATACGCCCAATAAGAACATCACAATTCGGAGCCATAAAAGTTGTTCGATTCCAGAACCAATTAGGCCAAGCACTGTTATACATACGGCAACCGCTAACATCATGGCATTACTAAGATCTAATCGAGTAGATATTTGGTTGGAAAATTTTGGTATCACTAATACTGTAGCTATAGCTAGAATCAACACAACCGGTATATTAATTCCAAAAATCCAGCGCCATGAAAGTTGTTCTGTGATTACGCCGGATAATAAAACCCCAATTATTGAGCCAAGTCCACCAAGAGCTGCCCAGACTGAAAATGCTTTACCGCGATCAGGGCCTGAAGGGAATAACAAGGATATCATCGCTAAACCAGTCGCCGAAGCTAAAGCTTCACCGACCCCTTGCCCAGCGCGACCTATGATTAAAATAGTAGCGTTAGGAGCGATCGTCGCTACAAGAGAACTTCCCCCAAAGATAGCAAGGCCTACTTGGAATGTGCGCAATACTCCACAGGTATCACCTATACGTCCCCCAAGTAATAGTAACGAGCCAGCAGTAATTAAATACGCATTTACAATCCAAGTTAAAGATCCATCTGTGAGTCCTAGATCATACTTAATCCGTGGTAGTGCTACATTAACTACAGTAGCATCAAGCAGTAATATTAACTGAATAATAGAGATTACACCTAGCGCTTGCCATCTCTTTTTACTTACAGTATCCATAGTTCCTTCCTCTAAATTTTGGGGTCAATTAAAGCTGGTTCTACTCCGTTAATACAGCCCTATTTTTTAGTACTACAGCCGTGAAGATTGCAAGCTCAACAACCTCCGACTAAAGTCGGTGAGTTAGTAATTAACGGACTAAAAGTCCGGATACGCATTGGCTGAAAGATGCGTCAATTATCCATACTGAACGATTTAAAATAATGCACTATAGGCCTTTATCATTACCTACTAGCAATTTGTGTCTATATTTCATTACCCACTCAACATGATATTTAACTTGAAATACAGTGTGACTACCGTATCTGCAGTCCATTTACATCTTCCATACAACACAGTATTGCAACTAAAGCTGATCAACCAAAATTGGTGGTTTTAACCTTCATATGGAAAAATAAATTTATTATAAGATATTCAACAAACTGAGAGCTTATATTATTTCAATCTCTTGTATGAAATGGATTTTTTATTAAAAAGCCAGCACGAATGTAGTAATAGAACTAGTACTGCATGTTTTTGCGATTAACTAAAGATAATGAATTCTGAATCATTTTGAGTCCATATTCCGTACCTATACTTTCGGGATGAAACTGCACGCTTTCGATGGGACGAGTGCGATGACGTACAGCCATGTTTACTGTATTTCTTTCAGTATATGCAGTCGCCACTAATTCATTTTCAATTCCAGAATTAATGATAGATAGTGAATGGTAACGCACAACATTAACAGGTGATGGAATATCACGAAAAATACCTTGACCATCGTGTTGTACCTGTGAATACTTACCATGCTCCACAGTAGGTGATCGCATAAGCTTCCAACCAAAATACTCCCCAATTGCTTGGTGGCCTAAACAAACCCCAAATATGGCCTGATCTTCACCCACTGCACGAATTATTTCAGGATAACCATGTTCTTGAGGAGTTCCGGGACCTGGTCCTAAGACTAAAAGTTGTGGCTTCCATTTTTGATACCTACCTATTGGATCATCATTAACACGCACCACTTGCGTTTGTGCCCTAACCATGGAATAGTACTGCTCAATAACAAATACAAAACTGTCGAAAGCATCCACCAATAATACTTTCATATCCCTTCCCCCATTGCTCGAGCAAATGATTTGATCTTAGCTCCGGTTTCCTCCCACTCAGCTGATGCTTGCGAATCAGCAACAATACCCGCAGCAGACTGCAATACATAACAACCAGCATTCCCAATAATTGTTCGTATCGTCAAAGCAAGAACCCCACATTTTTCCCCCATAAGGTATCCCGCGCATCCAGTGAACAATCCACGGGGCATTCCTTCTAACTCCGTAATAATTTCCATTGCTCGAATCTTAGGTGCCCCAGTCATTGTTCCTGCAGGGAAATTTGCTATAATCAAATCCCATATATCGCAATTATTACGAACCTCAGTTTCAATTGTAGAAACCAAATGGAGAAGTGAACCGTAGACATCTTCCTTCATAAACGAAGTTACCTTCACCCCGCCAGGAATCGCGCAACGAGCTAAATCGTTACGTGCTAGATCCACAAGCATCAGATGCTCAGCCGTTTCTTTAGGAATCTGATCCAGCTGATTGTCTTTCATATCTTCCCGAGCCATAGTTCCAGCTATAGGGCGAACTTGAGCTACACCATCACGAACACGGATCATAAGTTCTGGGCTGGATGATACTACGTACTGATTATCAAGACCTAAATAGTACATGTAAGGAGCAGGATTAACTGAAACAAGTCGTTCATATAAGTCTATTGGAGGAATTGTTGCATTCGATACAGCACGACGACAAAGTTGTACTTGGTAAATGTCACCGGCTCTAATATATTCTTTTGCTCGTTCTACTGCGGAACAAAATGCGTTACGGTCAGTTAAATCCTTAATAACACCAAAATCCCATGGACTGGTAGGCGTTAGAACTGTCCTTGGTTTGTTGAGTGCTGCCACTAAAATTGTGGTATCTATAACCTCATCTGGGCTAAGCTTCAATACATCAAGTTTCGCACCATTGCCTGTGCCATCGTAGCGTATAACGTATCGGTAGATACGGATCACTACTTCTGGTACTCCTTCCTCAGTTCCTATTCCAGGCAGGTGTTCCACAAAACGAGCTGCACTATACCCTAGTACTAACATTAACGGAAAACCATCTGGCAGTGCGAAAATTTGTGTCACCTCTCGTAAACGTTTCCATAGAAGTTTATTGCAGTCATTTACCACTAATTCACATGCCGCAATGTACTCCTCAAAGGGACCATTGCCCCTAATTCTCCAAGTATCATTCACTAATATGAGTTCAAACAGCAAGTCAATCATGAACATCGTTTGTGAACCATCAACAGCTTGAAAACCAGCTCCAGTTTCGAACAAGGCTGGGTTAGGGTACAAACTGAGAAGCTCCTTCCGTACTTGTATTATCGGAGCAGCCTCTGGAATCTCATATTGTTCTACAATCCACGAATGTTTCAGATGCTGTTCAATCATAGTGTTGGATTCCTCTTATCCTGAATGCGAGCATACTTCCAAGATATATAGGCACCCGTCTCCGTTCTTGGATCCAACTGCTCTACCAAATGTAGCCTAACTGGAACATTAAAAAATTCCTCCATCTGCTTTTGAGTCTGAGTAACTGATCGCCCCTCAATCTGAGCAATCATAGATATCTCGATCTCATCAGCCCCGCTATTTGTCTCCAAAACTGTAACCTGATATCCCCAAACCCGCTCAGATGTTCTTAAAACAGCAGATTCAATTGATGAAGGTAAAATCAAGCGGCCACCAAGTGTCATAACATCATTGATCCGGCCAAATACTCTCAAACAACGGGAGTGGTCACCACAACCGCAAACTTCTGGTGACTGAAGACAAGCTAAATCACCTGTACGAAACCGAATTAACGGCTTAGCTCCAGGTACTAGCATCGTCAGAACATAATTCTCCTACATCACCATCTAATCCAGGGATTGGAAGAATTTCTGCAAAATAATTTGTCTCTGAAAGATGTAAGTTACCTTTTGAACAACCCGTCGCAATTGCATGAGCTTCTTGTGATCCATATAGTCCATGAGTACAATGCACATCCCAGATATGGGATATATTCGAAAGCATTTCGGGTGTACATAATTCTCCAAGAACAAAAATCTGCTCCACTGAAGTTTTTTTAGGGTCGATTCCAAGACTTATATAGAGACGAGCTAACGCCAGCGCTATTGCCGGAGAGCAAATTAATGAACGCACACCAAGATCAGTGATAAGGCTGGACGCTTTATCCAAACCAACTCGTGGACTTTCCGGCCATAATCGTACAAATGGAATCCCCAGATTCCGGCAAATCTCACCATAGGTATCCCCAAACGCATACAATTCTGATGGACCCATGATAGCAGTAAGCGCCTGCATCGTACCGAAAGTTGATTGGTATACCTCTTCGATAGCTCTTTGAACGTAGATTCCACTAGTCTCAACATCAATTGATGCCCGTGGGCATGGTGTTGGCTGCCCAGTGGTTCCTGTCGTTTCATAATACATAGCTATCTCGTTGAATGAGACACAGCAGACAGCCGTACCTGCAGTACGAAGATCGTCTTTGGTAGTAAAAGGAATACCGTCAAGAATCTTGAGTGAACTTGAAGAGCCTTGCTTATTATGTAAGTGTTTGCGATAAAATGGCGATTTATCCGCAACATATTTCAGTATTTCTTGTACCCGTAATTCGGTTTTTTGATATAGACCATGAGGTTTTATTTGCCCACTCAGGTATGCAGTAACATATTCAAGCCATTCTCGATGTAATTGCTTATTGGTCATGACAGACTCCTTTCTGCAATTTGTTCAGCACATTCACGGATTGACTCGGTCAACATAATACTTTCAAGTGGAATTGAAAGTTCAAATTTAGACTCTAATTCGATTTTAATCTTCATCGCAGTCAATGAATTACCTCCTAAATCGAAGAAGTTGTCTTCTGGTAATACAACTGGTTCGGCAAGTTGGACTGAAATTACTCGTATAACTTCTCGTAAGATAGTCTGTTGATTTCTGATATTAGGTTCTTTCATGTCATCCCTCAGCATATTACGTAAAGCTATTACATCCACCTTACCGTTTTTTGATAAAGGTAGTTTCGTCATGTGCTTAATAGTTTTTGGAATCATATAGGTAGGTAGATATCGTGTAATTACTTCACTGATAATGGTTTCATAGTTAGGAGTACCAATATAGGCCAATGCTATCTGTTTTGGATGCCCATCTAGGCCAGGCAGTGCAACTGCACATGCTCTAGATACCCCGTCACAGGATTGAACTATATTTTCGATTTCTCCAAGCTCTATCCTGAGTCCATTAATTTTGATCTGATTATCTATACGCCCAAGGATTTCAATTTCACCATTAGGCAAATAGCGTCCCAAATCTCCTGTACGATACATTCGACGTTTAGTTCTAGGATGATAAGTGAAAGCACGTTGAGTAAGTTCTGTCTGGCCTATGTATCCACGAGCCAACGAAATGTCACTTTCTACCAGCATTTCACCTGGCACCCAGTCCGGACAATCTGTCCAGTCGTCAGCAACAATGTGATATGCAGAATTCCGCATCGGTATACCATAAATAACTGAGCGAACCATGCTGCCTTCACATTCATTAATTTCATGTATAATTGACCAATTAGTGGTCTCTGTCGGCCCCCCACACGAAAACATCTGAGCAGAAGGGAAGAGCGTTCTCGCTCGTGGTAATAATGACAGTGGGATCCAATCACCAGCCATTACTATTTTGGTTACTGACTCAATAAAATATGTAGTACGAGCAACTTCAGCCACACTACATACAAGTTCCATAATAGCAGGGACACATGCCCAAAATGTCACCTTATGGCGACGATGTAACCGTAGCCAAGTATCAGGATCCGGTCCAGCTGCTTGCTCAGGCACCACGACTGAGCCGCCATGTACTAAGGGACCAAAAATATCAAATACTGACATATCGAAATGCAGAGCAGCAGTAGCGAGATGCCTGGTTGATATATCCAGACCAAAACGTTCAACGACATCGAATACATGATTGACCACTGCGATCTCTGGAATTTCAACTCCCTTTGGATTACCAGTAGAACCTGAAGTAAAGATCACATATGGTGCATAATTTTCCCGAATGGGTTCAATAAAAATTTCAGTATCTTGTTGAATCCAAATATTAAGGTTTGCAGCCGTACACTCTATCCTATGGATACCTTGGGATAATATAGTCTCTGGTGATGAGATTACAGTTTGTACCCCAGACTGTGTGAGCATTGTATCTATTCGCTCAAGCGGTAGATCAATATCTATAGGAATATAACCGACACCAGCCAGTAAACATCCATAAACAGCAACATACTGCATCACTCCCTTAGGTAATACGATTCCGACAAATCGATCACGAGGAGAGCAAACTTTCTTAATTAGAAAGTTGACTTGTGCTGCTGCATTGCCTATCTCACCCCAAGAATATGTTCTAAGGGTATCTATGACTGCTGGTTCATTTACACGATTCGAAAGACAATCTAAAAATAAGTCCCGCAAGTGAACTTCAGGTACTGATTTCTGTGTTGAGTTAACAATATTTCGTATAGTAATCTGCGATGCTGGCCGTAAGTCAAGCCATGTACGTTTCCAACTTTCTGAATCATATGCTAGCTGTTGCAGTAATTTACAAAATGCACCAAACATAGCTTCAATTACATCAGGGCGAATAACACCTGTAAGATAGTCCCACTTGAAATATAGCACCCTATCTGATTCTCTGACCTGAACATCCAACGTCACTTGAGGAGTTTGCGACACACCGAAGACTTCTCGGCCTAACCGAGCAACATCGTGTCGTCCAGGATGACCAAGAAGGCTTGTCAACACTACTGGCATCAATGGTGCACGCCCATTTCTCCGTATCCGAGACAGTTCTCGCAATACCTCAACTCCAGTAAAAAGCCTATGATCAAGTGCATTCCAGATAGCGTTCTGTAGTTTCTGGCCACGCTTCTCGAGTGTATCGTCAGGGATAGTTTCGTAAGGAACAAGTAATGTGTTGGTGAAATCTCCAACAACTGAATCAATATCATCACTAACTGGCATTCGATCTGAGACAGGGAAATTTAATGTAAACCGACTTTCTTCGCTCCAACAACGTAGAACTTCACACAAGACTAAAGCTACAACCCCTGAAGGTGAAATATTTCGTTCTTGAGCTTGGGCTTTTAACCTATCCCAAGATTCTTGTTCGAGTGTACCTTCATATCTTTTAAATCTTGAGGGGACAACAGCAGATTCTCCTATTTCAAGCTGCGGTAATTGAGGAGCTGACGGCAATTCTACGATTTTTTGTAACCAATATTCTCGATCAGCACGATATTGTTCGCTTTGAATAACCTTGTGCCTATAAGCAATATAGTCGAAAAATGAAGTTTTAAGTTTTGGTAACTGAGGATTTTCCTCAATATATAAGTCGATCAAATCAGGAATAATCACCTGAAATATTGACCATGCATCAGCGATCAGCATGTCAATACTGAAGTGCACTCTACTTAAGTGCGAGCTAATTTTACTCACGACAAACTTAAATAAGGGCCATTGTGTTGTTCCAATTTCATCATCCGCCATACGGCGACGTACTAGGTTAATTTTGTCATTTATTTCACTATCGGGAAGACCACTCAGATCTATATATTCGACTGCCTCACTTCCATTGACTACACCAATTTGCTGATAACCGTTTTCATTAATCGTCATTCGTAACATTGGGTGGCGGTCAACTAACAAACTCACAGCACGTACAAATCTTTCTTGTTTCAGGTCTTCTACTTCCCACTCAAAATATCCTTGGCAGCCAACACCACCGTAATCGAAGTCAGATCCACGCCCAATCCACAGAGCTTGCTGACTTTCATTAAGTATAAAAGGCTGTAGCTGTTTGTCGGCAGGCAGATGTTCAAACGTCGGTAACTTGCTGTCACGTGAATCGTTGCCCAGACGTATAAGATTCGACAACACAGGCTCTTCGAGAAAGGAACTCATCTCTATATGAATTCCATGTTTACAAGCAATTTCGCCTAACATTCTCATCGCTCGTAAGGAATCTCCTCCTGTGCTGAAGAAATTAGATTCAAGGATTGCCTCATCACATCCCGTCCAGTTCAACCAACAAGAACGCAATATATTTTCAATTTCTGTACTTGGAGAAAAAACGGTATTCGTCATATCTGGATCAGCCGGAGATATCTTCAGAGCACGATAGTCCACCTTACCGTTTCGTCCCATTGGTAGCACATCAACAACTATTTGATTCGGTTGAGCTGCAGGTTTTAATCTCTTACTAAGGTGTTTACGTACGGTATCCACGACATCCATGCTTCCCGTAGTGTCTGAGACAGGTTCAATAAATAGTACTAGAGTTGTTCCAGTATCGTTGGTGAAGCAAATTGCGGCAGCTTTTGCTACTCCAACGACTTCAAGAGCAGAAATTTCTATTTCTGTTAGATCTACCCTATGCCCGCGAATTTTTACGATCGAATCCAATCGCCCAAAAATTTCGACGGTGCCATCCAAACTCATCCGTGCTCGATCTCCAGTGAGATATTGCAATGGTGAAGTATCATCGAATCTATTCGGATGAAAAGATTTCCTAGTATCCTCAATATTGATATAGCCTACAGAGAGAGTTTCTCCGGTAATAACTAATTCTCCAACACAATTCGCTGGGAGCTCTTGACCTTTATTATCAACTACATACATATTTGCTCCAGCGACTGCGTGTCCCACAGAAGGCAACAAAGTGTGACACCGAGGAGATGACAAATTTCCAATCGAAACCACCGCAGCTTCTGCGGAACCATAAACATTGAGTACTTGGTAGCTAAGATTAGTAGGAGGCCACTGCTTACATCTCTCTCCAGCAATCAACATAGTGTGTAGGCCCGTTTGCCATTCACTAGCCCAAAACGCTTCAGCAATAGACGTCATTACTAATGTATGTGTAACATTGTTCTTTACAAACCAAAGAGCTAGTAGCCTTATATCCTGTAAGATTTCAGGTGAAGGAATACATACTGTTCCACCTGCATATAGTACTGGCAGAGGATCAACCTCAACCATTCCATACCCTGGTGATGTCAACCATGTTCCTCGTGAATTTTCCCCCAGCTCAGCACATTTAATAACGGCATCAAGTGTGGCAGCCATCCCACGATAGGACAAACAAACAGCTTTGGGTCGACCTGTCGTTCCAGAGGTACCAGAAATGAAGCACTCCTCATTGGTCGTTTCAATCCAATTACCGCATTCCCAGTCAACCTGTGTTAGCTGTATATCTTCTTTACCTATTTCCAATATAGGACAGCTTGTGAGATTGCGTACTCTTTCTACCATACTGCCAGTAGTCAGCACAGAGTCGGGAAGACATTCCTGAAGAAACCTGCATGTGATTAAATATATTTTTTATCAATGAATTACGCTGACTTAATTCATACAGAGGGCGTGTAGGTAAAGTCTCAGGCATAGGAATTGCTATAGTGTTAAATACTCGTGTACATGCGAAGAGTGTAACTTTTAGTAAGTGTTCACGAGCAGCTTGGTCAATACGATCTTTCCTCACAGACAGTACACACTTATCTCTCTTTGCCACAAGCCATACTAATGATTCCAAAGGTGGAACATTTTGACCATCAGCCACCTCTATATCAGCAGCATGGGGCAGAACATTTGGTTGCGTCAGCTCTGTTATTTTACGCAGCTCTGTAATATAGGTACGAACATCATCAACACCACATAAATCATTCGTATCAATCTCAAGATAATTTACTGATATATCATAGTATATTCCTATAGTTATTTTTCCTTCAGTGCTGAGTAAAGACCCCAACATTGCAGCAATAACAATAAGGCTATCGACAGATGCAACAAGTCCATCAGGTAAAATAATTTCCTCTTCTACCCGTTCTACCAATGTTGGTTGATCAATGGAACAGCATTCAAAAGCATCCCATATTGTCCGAGCAGTATGGGGAAATTTCTCAAATTTCTTGTTATCTAACTGATTATTATTTAGTTCAGGTACTGTTAACATCATGTCATTCTTCATGTCACCCAACCTTATCCGTTGTAAATTCTTTGGTTATTAGGATCGTAGAATGCTCCGATTCGGTTAGCCCAAATTGAGGCAGCTTTTTGAATATCTTCTTGTTCCTTGCCTGTAACATTTGAGAGATCAATCTGAATAGAACGTTTGGAACCATTGACTTTTATGCTCCAAGTAGCCACAGCCCGTGCTCCCATTAAAACAACTGGGAGACCATTTCCCGCTGCATCGTATCCACCAACCTGATCAAGCCCGAGACAAAGACGTTGCCTTGAACCAGGGGCATACCCCATTACCAACGGATCCCAAGCAGGCAAAAAACGCACATCAGTATTTAGTTTTTGAGCTGTTTTGGAAATACAATGCTCAAACAACTCTTGCTTAGTTATACTTACCCACATTCCTCCCCCGATCTCGCACGCCCTAGAATTTTCCATAAGCCAACGAGACTTTTCCTTTGAAACTGACAGCCACCAAGCTAAGTCATCGATTGTGACTGGCCCATAATGTTCAACGTAACGAACAGCAATGTCCTGCAATAACCATTCACTAGTTAATAATGTGTCATCACTTTGAAGCAGTCCACTAGGAGCAGCAGCATATAGCCACCTGTTAGACCAAATATTTTGAGGAGGGATCCGAATTAAAATGCCGTCGTAAGTAGCAACAGAGACGCACGCACGAGCCTGAGAACCAGTTAACCCAAGAGCGTTCCCAATCTCTTGCAAGCGGACAGGAGCACTTGTAGTGAATTCCGTAAGATCAGATAATATATGCTTATAATCTGCCAAAGTAAGACCAACATCACGCAACCGCCATTCATGATTGACCAAAGACAAACGTGTAGCACTAAATACTGTAGCAGCCAAAGATTGAGGGATTAAAAATTTTGAGCGTCGCATTCCTGGTATCCGAACTAGCTCAGGATCAGCTTCCATAAAAATAGCTTTTGTTCGCTCAATATTATTATTGCGAGTCAAAAAGGCTAGCCAACTAGTTGGGCGAGTTGAATACACTCCAACATAAGTCTTAGCGACTTCCTTTACAGTTGCTTTTTCAAAGCGTTCAAAATGTTCCGATACAATCCATTCAGCTAGAAAATTGTTAGGTATCCCATCCCAGTTAATCTTAATATGCTTCATTTTTTCTGTGTATC
Source organism: Xenorhabdus siamensis (assembly GCF_037996745.1). Classification (NCBI taxonomy): domain Bacteria; kingdom Pseudomonadati; phylum Pseudomonadota; class Gammaproteobacteria; order Enterobacterales; family Morganellaceae; genus Xenorhabdus; species Xenorhabdus siamensis. The sequence continues at coordinate 54,224 of NZ_JBBMXE010000014.1, read as the reverse complement.
TCACTAATTAGAAGGATGTTAGTTACTTAAAATCACATTAGAATAAAAGACACAAATACACACAACGAATACAAATTACATAACGGAATAAGCTACTTCATTCCCACTAATGCCCACATATAAGCATTATCTAGTACATATCTAGTTTTGATGGGACGTAGAATTCACCATTCTCATTCATACGATGACGCTCTCCAGGTTCTAAAACCTGTAGTGCTTTTTGTCCTGTTATTTGCTCGTATTCACGTATGAGTTGGGTCATTGATACCATACGGTCGAGCATCCGACGCAGCATCTCCATTCCTTCTTGATCTCTAAGCACTTCACCTTTTTTGTCACCCATTAAGATAGCTGGAAAACCATACCCAACTAAAATCATTCGATTTAAGAGCGCACATTGGAGCATTTGATTGTACACTTCGACATGCCCCATTCTTCTCCCCGTAACCATTACTCCAGCCACCTTATTAGTTAGTGTTCGGTTATGTCGCAAAAAACCAGTGCCAATCCGCTCTAAGAAAGCAGACATCAAGGGTGTTGCACCAAACCCGTGCACAGCACACGCAAAAATAACACCGTCACTAGCTTCCATTAGATGGACTGCACGTGCTGCATCATCATTTTGTATGCATGGTTCATTACGAAAATTACAGTCTCCACATGCCCCACATGGTTCAATATTAAACTCGGCTAAAGAAAAAATTTCTAGAATAACACTTTGATTTTTTAGATAATTCTTTGCCCATTCTAAGGCTCGTGCGTTGTTTCCATCGACTCTCTCAGATCCATTAATAGCGACATACCTGATTTTATTCGTCATAATCTTTTCCATAGCGCCTAATTAACCCAAATCAGAACCAACATGACATTTCCGCAGCCGGAATCAATTAGCCAGTTATTTAAAGTTCCATGTAATTGATTAAAGGATACATTGTGCATAATTCTTCAGCCTCTGAACGAAACACTTCATGTATAACTGGGTCTAGCACAAATTTATGCTCATCAAGCGGCTTCACTGCATCTAATATCCGACAAAACAAATCAACAACTTGAACACACCCTAGCTGGTCTATGTGGCGTTGTGCCAAGGATCCCGTACCAATACGTAACCCACTTGTGACGAATGAAGAACGAGTCTCTCCGGGTACTCTATTCTTGTTAACTATAATTCCACATTGCTCCAGTGCTGATTCAGCAATGGAACCAGTGATAGAGCCATGCAGACGAATTAGAATTGTGTGGTTCTCAGTCCTTCCCCCTATAACTTCATAGCCATGTTTCTGAAACTCTCTTGCTATTGTGTCAGCTATGATTCGAATTCGTTCCATATAAGCGTCAAACTCTGACGACATCGCATAGCCAAAAGCTGCTGCTTTCGCAGCAATCATATTGATAGCTGGGGCTCCCTGCATTCGAGGGAATACTGCTTGTTCCAAAGTACGTGCAAATGTTGTTTTCAAGCCTGAAACCTTTTCGTTGGCATCACGTCCAGACATAATCAAACCACCGCGTGGTCCCGCAAGCTGTTTATGAGTACAAGTAGTAGTTATATGTGCGAAATTGATTGGGCTAGGGTGTCGTCCAGTTGCAACAAGTCCTGCAATATGCGAAATGTCAGCAAGCAAAATTGCTCCTGTTTCATCGGCAATTTCTCTGAATTGTTCAAAATCTACAATTCTTGAATAAGCGGTAGCACCACAGATAATTATACGAGGATGATGAATATGAGCTAACCTTCTCACTTCATCATAATCTATAAGCCCTTCTGATGTGGTACCATATCCAATTGCTCGGTAATATGTACCCGAAAATGTAACAGGGCTACCGTGAGTAAGGTGCCCCCCATGATCAAGGCTCATACCTAGCAAAGTATCTCCAGGTTCAAGTAAAGCTGAAAGTACCTGATAATTTGCACTTGATGCTGAATGCGACTGCACACCTGCATATTGAGCACCAAATAACTCCAGTGCTCTTCTGATGGCTAAGGATTCGACTAAATCAACGTTCTCACATCCTGCATGATACCGTCGACCAGGAATGCCTTCTGCTGTAACATTTACTAACGCAGAAGCTGATGCTGCTAGAGTTCTAGGAGTAACGGCACAGCAAGACGCAACTAGCGACAATGTTCGGTGCTGACGTCTTACTTCGTCATCTAAGAGCTTTGCAAGTTCTCCATCTTGTATTTCTAAATCAGCTAAACCTCTTTGCAGTAGACTGGCTTGGTTCTGGAGTAATTTATTATTGACTATCATTTTGTATCCTTTCTTTTGCTATTGTTCTTTTGTTTGTTACAAATGAAAGAACCGTATCAGAAACTTCTCTAGAATGTGTACGCACGAAGTAATGTCCACCACCGACCAAACTTATTGAATCAACGACATCGACAAAACTTTTCCATTTTTCTACTACGTCACTGAATTGAGGTGTAGCAGGATCTGAGTCACCCAATAGTACTAGTGCAGGTATTCCACGTGCTGGCTGTTGCATTAAAGTTTTATATGCTTCCGCTGCGATTAAATGATCTCTCCTGCCTCGGATTAACATTTCATTAATTTCTTCATCAGTCAGTCCAGAAAATGCTCCTAAAGATCTTAGATATTGACCCCATACATAATCTGAAGTGTTCTCAGATTCATATATTGCTATATCTGGATCATCCATTGGGCTTGATGCAGCCACCACAAGAGATAGAGAAGTAGTCATGGATGACATAGCCGAGGCTAAGCAGGTAGCCATCGCTGCCCCAGCACAATGCCCATAAATAATGAATTGATTAGCATTAATGTCTTTAATTTCACTAACAAGTGTACTAACTAATATGGAAAAATCTGATGCAGTCTTGATATCTAGATCACCAAAATCTACTCCAAATACACGTATTCCCTGACTTTCACGAAACAAGTCTTTATATACTGTAGGGTCTCCTCCACCAAACGGAACACCAATTACAGCAATTGATCCACTGGTAGAGCCTTCATCATATAGAGGGATAAGTTGTGCACTACGGTTAGTATTTCTAGAAAGAACATACTTGGCTAAATTTTCTGCTGTTGGATTTTCGAAAATAGATACTATTTGTAAATTTCCACCTAATCGAGATACCACACGAATAGCATCGAAAGAATCACCGCCAAGCTTGAAGAAATTATCATTTGGTGAAACAAACTCGATATTAAGAACATCACTAAATACATTAATTATTCGATTTATTTCGTCAGTAAGTTTTTTTTTCTTCGTTTCAATATAGTCAACCATTTTGTTTCCTTCTATTCGAAAGTACATCAGTTAACTCATTAAGTAAGTCAGCTACTGCAGCCCTACTACAAAGTGTCCCTTCTATCTCCAACCGAATCTCTGAGGGATTTATATGTTTTATTTCAATCCCCACAGGAAATGTAGAACTAATAACTTGAGATGCTGGAATTCCGCGGGAAACTGCCCCATTAATGAACAACTCAGACGCACGACAGCATGCTAGCGCTTCGCGAAAAACCGAGCTATGTCGGGCACATGCTTCTAAGCTAACCTTTAGGTTGTAGGGAGCGTATTTTTTCCATCCAAAAGGAATAGCAAGAAGACCTGTCATCATACCTACAGCTCTTGACTCATGTGATAAACGCCAGTTATGCGATGAACATACAGTATTTCCTTCCCGTACCACATTCGTTGTGTTACATAGCATCTTAAGAATTACTTCCTCTGTGGGCTGTTTTTTCTCATTATTAACTGGCTCAATTTGAACTATGCGATGTAAAGTTATTCTTTTCGCCCGAATACTCCATGCTAACCGCCCCGTTTCTGACAACCGCAAAGGAGTCATTGTTTGATTGCACCGCATACTTAGTACACTATCGTCTTTTGCTTCTATGAGTTGGCGTTCCACATAACTATTATAGAGTTGCCGACCTTGCCTCATGTTATGTAATGCTAAATCCATACCTCCTGCACTGGCTACTTGTACTAGATCTCTAATGATCATGAGGGTATGTTCGTCGGCAAGTGCATGGTGTATTGATATGTAGAATCGTTGGTAACCTTCCCTAATAATATAATATATTGCGAATAGCGCTGATCCTGTTCTAATTGCCAATTGCGTTAATCGCAACGTTTCATGATCCGTTACCTCAAAACCTTCAATTGATTTAATATCAATGTATTGCCCCAAAGTTTTACCCCAACCAGAGATAACAAGCTCATACAAAAACTCTTCATCTAATATTATGCCCCCCCTTTTCAGTTGTATAACTGTGGAGATTTCTTGGATAATACCCGAACAAAACGAATGAGCAGCTACAGCCTTTCCCTCAGCACTAAGAGGTGTATCTGTTAATGCCTGCATCATTACCCTCAAACGTTCTACAAATTTTCTATCAGATAAAAGAGGATAAACTCTTTTTGACATATTCAAGTCCTCAAGACCACTCATAATCAGTGGTAAAGGCGTTCGTATTAATATTTTATGCCTTCAATAAAAATGAGATTAAACAAAAAGCTATTAATTAGGTATTTTTATGTCTACGTTTTAATAATTAAACACAAAATATATTTAAAAAAACATTTAATGCCAGTTTAATAACTACTGGCTGTAATGTTTATAATGGTAAATATTTATTTACACTTAAATAATCTCTTTGATATCTCCTTCTCCATTGTTAGATATATGACATTCCATATCGAAATACAAACTATTTATTAACTAATTTAATGAAATTTTTATAATCACCTTATGTAACTAACTAAAATCCGCATAAAATCTTGGATTATGAAAATATAGACTACCAGATTTAGTAGTTTAATTATATTAGTAACAACAAGTTAAAGTATAAAATAGTTACTGCTTTTATATTAAAAACAAAACGTATCAATGAGAATAAATAGCCATATTAAAATATGATATTTTAACTCTAAATTTATTGCAAGTGTTGTTTTATAATTTTATTAAAACCAAACTATACTTCGCTGTTTAATTGTTTAATTGTTTAATTGTTTAATTACTTAGTTGCCTAGTTGCTCATCAATAAATTCATATAGAGAAAATAATAACAAATAGAAACATGACAATGAAAATATTCTATATTATCTATATTACAAACATGAAATGATATTCAGTCTACAATATCATGTGGTTGTCATTATCATGTGGTTGTCATAAAAATATCTGCAATCCATTTTTCACCTCTCATGCAGCATAGTATCTCAGCTAACAAAAATCGATTAAATTTCCAGTAGTTTTAAACTTTCATAGAGAAAACAAACTAATATGAAACGACAAGATTAAAATCAAGTTTAACTATCTGGATATAATTATAAGCCAGGGCTAATGCATAAACGTTTTTTACACTGAATAAATAACCTCTGCTAGCAATAATGTCTTTATTTTGCACAGAAATAAATATATATGTCTATGTTAAAAACTCACTTTCAATCACTTAGCTCATTTTACTAGCATTCATGCGTTAGCCCTGAATTATAAGCTTATTCATTATCACTATTATTATATGAAAATTAATTGTGACTATCATCGCATTTTTTTATTTTTCTTACCAAGAGATTTTACTTTTAAATAACAATCAATGTAGTATGATTAAAAATTAATAAAAAATAATAAATCTGATTCATATAATCCCTATATAATCGGTATTCTTAAGTTATAGCCTATTTTATGTATCTTGATCTCTAACCACATGTATTTATATTAATAAAAACAATAAAATATAGCTAATGCATAGCTGAGTTAATCATTGGCTTATTCTTTTTTTATACATTTAGGACCATTGTTTCTGTTAAGTGAAATATGTCACACTTCACTCCTTTATTTTAATATTTCGCTTATTGCACTTATCGTGTTAATCCAGCATTATCATTATCCTCCAGAGGTTATATATGAATTTCAACCGTATTAAATTGTTATCGGATTTACCTGAACCTAACCAACTTTTATCTAAAATAGAACTCGACCATGAAGTGATATCACATGTAAGCAATAGCAGGAAAATCATCAAAAGAATTTTAAATGGGGAAGACGATAGATTGTTAGCAATTATTGGTCCCTGTTCTGTTCATGATGAAAGTGCATGCCTAGAATACGCATGGAGATTAAAGAGTGCAATGCTGCAATATCAAGATTCATTATTTATTGTAATGAGAACTTATTTAGAAAAACCTAGAACAACATTAGGATGGAAAGGATTTATTTCTGATCCTGATTTAGATGGTTCTGCCCACTACATAGATGGATTATACCGTTCACGAAAACTTCTTTATAAAATTAATCAAATAGGTGTAGCTACTGCTACAGAGATTCTCAATCCATATTTACATACTTATTATTCTGATTTGATTAGTTGGGCGGCAATCGGTGCAAGGACAACAGAATCACAACCACATCGGGAACTCGTATCTGGATTACCTTATGCAGTTGGTTTTAAAAATAATACTGATGGCAACATTCAAGTAATCCTTCGAGGAGGAAAAGAACCCAACTATCATGAAGCTAATATTACAAAAATTAATGAGAAACTAAAGAAACAAGGAGTACTCCAAAGTATCATGGTAGACTTAAGTCATGGAAATAGTCAAAAGAATCACATGCAGCAACCAATAGTAGCTGAGTCTATATGTCGGCAAATAGAAAAAGGCATTATATCTATAAGAGGAGTGATGGCTGAAAGTTTTATTAAAGGTGGTAATCAGCCAATTATTAATCCGTTAGTTTATGGGCAATCTATTACTGATGCTTGTTTAAGCTGGGAAGATACCATAACACTAATTGATAAATTTCATGAAACAATGCTCATCAAACACCAAACCAAAAAAAATGAAGGTAACCTCTTCCAATTCTAAATTAGTGTTATGGCAATAATTATGTAAAATTATTACAAAAAGTCATTATCAAATGATGTGATTGCCATCCTTTCACTGATGATGGGAAATCAGCCCAAATGCATCGTGACCAGCAATCTAAACACCAGCAAATACAACACCGGTTGCCGTTGCATCGACAGGAAGCGTTGTGTAAACAATGCGGATAAATCTCAACAGCCAGATCTACAGTGGCTGGATAATCAAATAATCCGCCTTGCGTGCTTTGTTGGTGGTGGTTCGGTTCCAGTAAGTAGTATTTGCTATTAATATTCTTTCTCCTCATTCATGCCTTATTTTTTACGCCTACTTTCCCTTCGACAACATCTTCTGCATCACCGTCTGTCCGAACATCCCCGCAGATTGCCTGACCTGCCCCACGCCCTGGCTCATCATACCGGCCACATCACCCATTCGCACCCCGGCCCAGGCTAATGCGCCCAGCCAGACCATCGGCAGCACAATAAACAGGGTGCCCATCACCAGCCCCATAATTAAATCGTCCGAGGTATTCTGAATACCCGCCAGATTAAACAGGCTGTGGGTGTCTGAGCCATACAGGGCTTCCAGTAAATAACTGTCCAGCCAGCGGGCGGTTTCCCACCAGAAGGTCAGGAAATTCAGCGCGAAAATCACAAACGTCAGCGTAAAGACGGTCTTAAACTCATAGGCCGCAAACAGCAGGATTAACGGAATTAAGATATACAGTGCCATCAAAATCACCGCCTGCATCATCGGCAGTGCCTGTCGTACTGCATCGAACATCGGCATACTGAGTAATCCCCCCAACAACGCCCCTGCGGAAGACCCGATGCGGTTAGCGCCATCCAATAAGCTGGGATCGGCATTGCCGCCATAGCCTGCGTAGACATAGCCCTCCTGAGAAACCGTCAGATTCACCGGGCTGACCAGACGACGAATGACCGCTTCCTGATAAGCCTGTGTGTTTTTCCCCAATATTTTCAGTGTCGCTGACAGACGCAACCATAACCCCGGATCGGCCTGCGCCAGTACCCGGTCTTTCAGGCCAATTTTAGCGGCTGACCACCAGGCTTTACAGGTCGGGTAACCGTTCGGCCCGGTATAAGGCCGCCCGTTGTCCCGGCTTTCCTGCCACGGAAAGTCCACCCGGGGTGTACGGGATTGCAGTGTCTGGTAATCGCCGGCTAAAAACGTGCGGCTGCCCAGCCAGCCGATATCATTCAGGATAACCGGATCGGTGGTGTGTTCCCGATCGCGTTGTTTCCACTGATACAGTGCCAGGGCATAGCAATCGTGGGTAAAATCCTGCAACTCCGCCGCCAGAGCCGGGTGACGGATACGGGTATGCTGCACTTCAAAGCGCAGTTGCCGCAGATCGGGGCGACAGGGAATGGCGGCCACCGCTGCCTGTGTTAATCCTTTTGACAACCGGTGCACCACCGCCCACCAGAGCGGCACAGCGGCTGTTTGGTTGTTCAGGCTGGACATCACCGGCGCATAGCCACTGCTTTCCGGGGCTTTTGGTGTCCAGGTACCACAGCTTTTGGCGCGGGAGGGGTCATACTGAAGCGTTGTCAGGCTGACATTCACCTGCGGCACACAACACACCACCATGACGAAAAAGGCGCAGTACAGGGTATTTTCAGTCCGGGCAAGCGACTGTAATCCGCCATTGCCGTCTTCTTCACCGCACTCTCTGACTTTCAGCCAAATAGCAATCACTTTTATCACTAACGGCAGCGTAAACAACCCGGTTGCAATCAGAATGTGCCATAATCCGTTATTGACGACCCAGCCGAGCAACGTCAGAAAGTATTCCAGATAGCTGTTAGTCGTCATCGTGTTCCCTCAATATGGCCTGACAGGGCATATTCACCCAGCAAAATAAACAGCAGGCTGGCCACCATCATCCGTATCAGCGTTGCGCGGTATTCCGGAAGATGTTTTGTCCTGTGCCAAATTTTCTGGCCTCCCCAGCCCAGTATGGCATACAGGCCTGACCGCCAGACTAACCAGACTCCCCCGGTTTGAGTCACCCAGTGGTGAATGCGGTTAAATTTTTCTGCCTGATGCACCCCGGCCCAGCCTGTCGCCAAAGTGATGCCCATTACCAACACAATGAGCAGTGATAACACGGCACCTTTTCTGAATACTGAATGCTTCTCTGCCATCATCCGCCTTACCTGCGCTCACGATTTGGCATTTCCAGCTGATAAAAACGCGCATCCGTGCTGTCCGGCACCTGTTTTTGCGGATGCATGTTGATGCGCCGGGTGTCCCGCTCAATAATGGTCAGAATGGCATTACGGGACAGCGCCTGTTTCAGCTGCATTTCATTTTTCAGCGCATTGATTTCCCGGTCCAGCGCATCAATCCGCCGTTCCCCTTCGGCCAGCGCTTCTGACTGTGCTGCTGCATTGGGTTCAGACATGCCGGTAATCAGCATCCGCCGCATCAGTAACGCCGTTTCCACGGTTTCCGCCATCGCCAGTTCACCCGCTAAACGTCCCGTCAGGGCAGCCCTGTCCGGGTCGCGCTGCAACGCCTGAATGACACCTTTGGTTACCGTCAGACTGCCGGTTTTCAGTTTCGTCAGATTGGCCATCGTCAATTTTTCCGTGCCGCTGACCAGCTTCACCAGCTGTTCCGTATTGGTTTTGGTGTGTGCTTCCAGCATCGGGGCAAAGCCCGTGCCCGCGACGGTGGTGCCCGGCTGGTGTTTTTCTCCGCCGCTGGTGCAGTCTGCCGCCTGGGTGCAGGTCCGGATGGCCCGGTCGCCCAGCACGCTGACCACCGCCTCAGCCGCTTCTTGCGCATTGCTGAATTTACGGCAGGCACTGCCCTCGCACTTCAGGCTACTGACCGACGACTGACTCAGTACCGGCAACTGATTCATCATATTAAAGCCGGCACTGGCTAAATCCCGGGTCGGGCGAATGGCATTTTGTCCCTTACCACCCTGCCTCTGCCCCCCAATCCACGGATGCCCGCTGGCACCGGTCGCTTTGCTGCCGGCGTTATTCACACGCACCGCATCACCATCGCCGCCATTGACCAGCGTTTTGTATTCCTGCAAAGCAGCCGATTGCGTCCATTTGGTGTTCTGCGCAAAATCCATCATCTTATTGGCCATCGCCCGGCAATTGAACTGGGCTTTGTCGAATGCCACATTGGCCTGCAACACGCCATTAGTCAGCATGTCATACAACCCCGGATTAGCCCGCTGGATAATCATCGCCGGCAGGCTGGCCACCGCTCCGGTGGCCCCCTGAATCACATCCCCCATCAGATTCTTAAATCCGGCCGTGATACCGTTCAACTGATTGCTGACTGTGGCTTTCAGGTCAAAATTGCCGCACATCAAATCTGAGCGCCAGCCCAGCTCCAGTCCACCGAGTGTGGCAGAGCCACTGCGACTGGCGGGTTCAGAAATCACCGAACCGCCCCCCAGGGTATAGAACAGCGTATCGGACACCGCACCGCTGGCCTCTGCCCCATAGCCCAATGCGCTTCGGTTCACCTGCGGTAATGTCAAAGACAGCCCCGTGGCGTTAGCCTGTGCAGACACGATGACAAGCCCACCGGCTATCAGCCATAACATATTTATTTTTCTCATCATTTATTCCTGTATTCAGATATCCGTACTGCTGAGAAAACGCTGTCCACGCCGCTGGCAACAACTGTAAGGCTGCCACAGGGCATACGCCTGATTGCCATCAATGGCCGCTGTGTGTTCCCCGTCCGGAAATACGGCGCAGGACTGATTTAACGTCGGTGATAACCGTTGCCATTGATGATTTTGGGTGCCGGTATTTTCTGTCACTGGTTCGGGCGGCCAATAACCGACAGCGCGTTGACCTTTTAATGTCTGATAAACATGCGGCTGCCCGGCACGGGTGATAATGTCAGCCACCCGTTGCGCCACCACGGCAGATGCCTTGTCATCATCGGTCTGATTGATGAAACCTGAGCGCGGGTAAATATGGCTCCACAGATTGGCGGATATTGGGCTGCCCAGTTCCCGCTGACCGGGAATAAGCGCTTCCGGATAAAACGATTCCGGCAACCCGGTGCGCCACGCGACAGTATCCAATGTGCTGAGAAAATAAGGCATCAACGGGATGGCCGCACTTCGGCAGGAATAACCGGGAATTTGCCCGCCTATCAGGCCAGTCGCAGGATGTCCAATGGCATCAGCGTATTTGAAACGCAAACTGGTACGGCGCTGGCCTGCAATCTGGCTATTGTGGTGACCGCCGCCGGCGGTCAGGTGGGATAACATACCGATCACGGCATTTTCCAGTCCGCCGGATAATCGGCTGACCTGTGCCATTTCTGTCCATGGATTGCCGCCGGGGGCATGATAGGTGGATACCACCGCTTCGGGGAGATAATGGGTGACTTTGACTGAGGTTTTTACCGTGCAGCCATGCCAGGAACAAAACAGCCAGTAACAAAGGCCGCTGACCCGCCACTGAATACAGGATGGCGAAAGGCTGCTGGCTACAATCTGGGCGGTGTTGAGGGAAGCCTGCGCAAAGGGAGCAAACGCAGCGACCAGAGTGATGACAACAGGAAAAGCAAGGCGGGGTATCTTCATCGTTGACTCTGCTCCCTGAGGGCACTCGCCTTTGCCACATCCGCTGTACCATACACGACGTCCCGGTCATCAAAGACCACGGCAGGGTACTTACGCACACCTGATTGCCAGGCATCAACAACGTCACGATAAGACTGAATCAGTTGCTGTTCCTGCTGATGCCATTGGGGAGATTGCAGCATAGATTGTGCCTGTCTCGCCGCTTGTTGAGGGTTGGCAGAAAGGTGAGAAAAGATTTTCTGCCGCTGTTGCTCAGCCGCATCCAGCCAGACAATTTGTGTGTCCGGGGAAAGGTTAACGGGGACGTGTTGGCTGTCAGTGTAAATCACCGTTTTGGCATGACTCGCTGACGCGGTCATGCATCCCAGCCAGAATAATAAGGTATAGCGCTTTCTCATTCTCACCTTCCCGTCTCTGAACACAGACGGCAAGTGTGCAGGAAAAATGACGAAACATCAGCAAACAATTCTTTTTTGCCTGTGGCAAAAAAGAACCGACACCGCCCATCACACTCCTCCCTATTATAAAAAAGAATAATATTAACTTTTTTTAATAAAAAAATCTGTGTGGTAAGCAACCTTTCCTTTTAACACATTCATTTAATATAAACTTTCTCAAAAAAATGCCGATCAATTATTCACCGTAACATGAGAGATAACAATCAATGAAAAACAACAAGGAATCGCTATACCTGCAAGAGTTAGCTTACTTGCGTGAAAAAGCAAAGTTGATGGCAGCGGAGTGTCCGCATCTGGAATCTTTTCTGAGTACCTCTCATGATCCGGATATTGAACGCCTGTTTGAAGGTTTTTCATTATTAACCTCAAATCTACGCAGCACCATTGAAGACAGTTTTCCGCAAATAACCCATGACATGCTCAGACGCATCTGGCCACATACCTTACGCCCTGTGCCACCGACGACGATCATTCAGTTCACACCCCATCAGGGCGTCCATCAGGGCGCCGTAGATATCCCTCCGGGCGCCCCGATAACCACGGCTGAGCAGGAAAAAGCGCTACGGTTTCGCACCTGCCGCCCCTTGCATATTGAACCGTTCATTGTCCTGAACAGACAGATCCAAAAAACACGGGAATACAGCGAGATAACGTTGACACTGCGCCAAACGGGGGCAGTGTCAGACCGTTGGCAGGTAGGGCAGCTTCAATTTTTTCTTGGTACAGACCGTGAACGAGCGGCTCAGCTGAGTCTGTGGCTGGAACAGTATCTTGATGAGATTTACCTGCGCACGCAAAACGAAGAAAAAAGACTCAGATACAGCAAGTTGTACGGGTGTGATGCTCATGACCCTCACAGTATACTGCCTACCAGCCATAACCATTTTGACCGTCTGCAACGGATGACGGAATACTACTGCCTGCCTCATGTTTTTGATTTTGTGACCTTTGATGCGCTGGATTACCGCGAGTTACCATTAAACCGCGACGGTTCATTTGAGCTGATATTCAGGCTGGAAGGCGAGCTGCCGCTGGAGACATTAGGCGATGCGTTCCAGTTAGGCTGTGTCCCTGCCGTTCACCTGGAAACGATGTCAAGCCAGCCGATCCTGCCTGAAGAAAATAACGCATATTATGCCATTCCGTTGTTAGAAACTGAGCGGTTATTCCAGTTACAGGGTATCCAAACGGCCAGGCAACTCGGTGGAAAACAATCTCACGGTAAAACCCTTCATTTCCAGCCTGTGGCGCAGTTCCACGAGAAAAATGACTGGCTGCTTGATGAAGGGCAACCCAATAACCTCTATTTCCAGCCCCAGCTCTCCATCGATCTGCTTGGGCGTATTCAGAATCGGATACATTTTTTGGGTACGGATGGAAAAGACGCTACCCGCCTGCCGCCACAACCAGTCTGTGCGCATTTCATCGGCTACCATACGCAGGCAATGACATTGACGCCAGGCGATATTACCGAATCCCAGGAATCCGTCCCTGCTCATCTGCGTGCCCGCAATATCACGCCTGTCTCACCGGATTTTCCCCCGATGGTGATGGGAAAATCAGACTGGTCACTGATTGGTGTGCTCAACACCACGCCGTTTTTGCTTTTCAATCCGGTATCACTGAAAGATTTTCTGCGTTTGTATGATTGTTATGCCGAACATGATCGCGCTCTCAGCCGCCGGATGCAGCAGCATATTGACGGTATTGTCGATATGGAAACCCTGCCGGGCAGCCGTCTTGACTTCAGCAAACGAGGTCAGGGACGCCTCATTAATGGCAACACCCTGCATTTACACCTTGATCCAGCGTGTTATGAAAATGACGGCATGATGTATCAGTTCTGTCAGGTTATCGACCAGCTGTTGGCGTGCTTTGTCGTGCGGGATAATTTCATTTTGTTAGAAATTTATCGGCAGGGTGAGCAGGCAGCGTTATGGACATTCCCGCAGCGGGTCGGTCTGCGCAGTGAAATGTAACAATATAAAATAGAAACATAAAAATCAGGAGATAAGCATGCTAAAAAGCGGATTACGTTTTGTTTGCCGGATAGGGGGATTACCTGAAAGTACATTTGCCGTGGCCGATTTTACCCTGCGGGAAGGGCTTTCCGATCTGTTCACCCTGAACCTGACACTGGTTCAGTCTCTGCCCGACAATCCCTTTAAACCGAAGCCGGAAATCGATTTAACCGCGCTGCTGATGCAGGAAGCGGTACTGCAAATCTTCCACGGTGTGAGGGAGCAACGCAAAATCACCGGGATAATTTCCCATGCCGACTGGTGCGGCACCGATGGCAACAAAAACCTGTATACCTTTACTGTGCGCCCGTCCCTCTGGCGGCTCACGCTCAATCAGGACAGCCGTATTTATCACCGGCAAAGTGTGCCGGATATCCTGAAGCTGTTGCTGAAAAAACATCATATTCGCGCTGATTCAAAACTGGAAGATGCCCATCAAAGCAGAGAGTATATCACCCAGAAACGGGAATCCGATTATGCTTTTTTTTGCCGGTTAGCCGCTGAAGAGGGGATCAGCTTCTGGTTTGAGGATGAAACGCTGTTTTTCAGTGACAGTCACCTGCCCATGGCGGCAGACCTGACGCTCAGTTACAACGCCCAGCCAGAAACTGCACACGGGATCGATACGATTTATCAGGTTCGTCTGGGGGTGGGGATGATGCCCCAGCGCACCATCAACAAAGACTTCAACCCGGAACACCCATTTTACGCGCTCTCCCATCTGGAAAGCAACCCCGAATATCAGGCGTTCGGTTCAACGACACCCTATACCGTTTACGAAAGCTATGGCCGTTTTCAGAAGGATGCCGAAGCCAAACCGTTCGTTAAGTACCGCCACGAAGCCCTGAAAAACCAAATGCAGAGTGGCAACGGGCAAAGTAACTGCATCAAACTGATGCCGGGGCAAATTTTCAACATTGCTGCCCATCCCCATGCCCCGCTCAATACTTGCTGGCAGATTGTCGGGATCAACCATCAGGGTCGCTGCCCGCAGGCACTGGGTGACAATGGCGGCGAGGGCACCACACTCAGCAATAATTTCAGTTTTATCGATGGCTATGCCGACTGGCGACCGCCATTTCATTATAAGCCCCTGGCGGATGGGGATGAGAGTGCCACCGTGGTCGGGCCGGAAGGGGAAGAAATCTTTGTCAACAAAGACGGCGCGATTAAAGTCCACTTTCACTGGAACCGCTACGACAAAGCGGATGACAGCGCATCCTGCTGGGTGCGGGTGGCGCAGGGCTGGAATGGCAACGGTTTTGGCTTTATGGCCATTCCGCGCATTGGGCAGGAGGTGATTGTTTCTTACCTTAACGGCGATATTGACCGGCCGATAGTGACCGGCAGTGTTTATAACGCCGTCAACCGCCCGCCGCTGGATTTACCCGCCGCGAAGACCTGCACCACGTTTAAAACCAAAACCCACAAAGGGGAAGGCTTCAACGAACTGCGCTTTGAGGATGCGAAAGGCAGTGAGGAAGTGTTTATTCATGCCCAAAAAGACATGAAAACCACAGTGCTCAACAACCGCGAAACCCATGTGCTGGCTAACCACAGTGAAACCGTCGAAAAAAACCAAACCATCAATGTCTTCGAGCACAAGGAAGAGGACGTCGGGATCACTCATACGCACACGGTGGGCGAATCGTTAGCCATTACGGTCGGCGATGTGATTGAACTGCGTTGCGGCAGTAGCTGTCTGCGGATGGACAAGTTCGGCAATGTCACGATCCAGGGCACCAAATTCCTGTTTGACGCCGCTGATGCCATCCAAATCAGTGCGCAAGACATTGATCTGAACTAAGGAGCCAAACAATGGAATTCAGAAACCTGACCCCGTTTTCTGTCATTAATTACAAAATGCTGGATACCGAAGACGAGGAATATCATGTTGTTGCCATGAAAATCGTCTACCAGCTCCAGCCGGTGGGTTCGGGGCATTACCGACCTGTACTGGCCGCCCCTTATGGCGAACTGACGGTACAGGATACCTTTTCCGGCGAAATGAACCGATCATCGGTTTTGCAGGAAAGTGATTTAGCGCCGCTGAAATTCAAATGTGACGTGATTGTCAATGGTGTCGCCTATGCGCCAGGGGGGGAAGCCTGTGAAAAAGTGCCAGTCCGGTTACAGGTCACCACGTGTGACGGGCAAGCACTGATTGATAAAACCCTGCATGTCTGGGGAGAGCGTGAGTTTCAGCGTGCTTCACAAGGTGAATGGCAACTGACGCCGCCCCAAAAATTCACGACGTTACCGGTGGATTACTGCGATGCCTTTGGCGGGGAATGCAAAGTGTATGAAAAGGATGACGCGGCTGCTTCCGTGCCCGAAGAGGCCCGTCTGACCGACACCCAGCAGGAACAGCACCCGGAAAAAGACAATGCCCCCATTGCCCATGCCACATGGGAATACAATCCGCTGGGGACGGGCTTTATCACCCCGTGGTATGCGAAAGCAAAAGATCTTTCCCGCTACCCGGCACCGCGCATTGAACACCCTGATGCCCCGATAACGGCAGCCCACTTTGCGCAGTGGCTGAATTCGCCGTCGTCCATCACGGAAAAGGTCTGTCAGCCTGCGGGACTGGGTATTATCGGGCGGGCCTGGCTGCCCCGCCGCACACTGGCAGGCACCTATGATGAACAGTGGGTGACAGAACGCCACCCTTATCTTCCCGATGATTTCAGTTTTCGTTACTGGAATAACGCGCCGGACGACCAGCAAATTGACTTTCCCGCCCCTGATATCCGTATTAGCCTGTTCAACCTGACCCGTGACGGTGAACTGCATGTCCAGTTGCCGGGGCACCGACCACTGATTCTGTTGAGAATGCTCAGTGGTGAAATGCTCCCGGAACGGATGTACGCCGATACCCTCATTATCGACAGCGAAGCGCTCACACTTTCCATGACTTACCGTTACCACATTGAAGCCGCATCGCCCCTGCGGGTAATGGAAGCCCGTTTTGAAATGGACCCGGCTGCACCGCTGATAAGACTTGCGTCACCTGATAACAAAGACGAAAGGGAGATACATATTTATGGCTGATAACTACATTGCCCGGACAGGCACCCAGTGGATGGTCATCGGTATTTTGCCGGATGTCTGTAAAACCCCGATTGGTGCATCCACGCCACCTATTCCTTACCCCGTGATGGCCAAACTGGCCGACAGTGATGCAATAGTGAAATCCGTGCGCACCAATGGCAAGCCTGTGGTGGTTTTTGCACAATCATTCGTTCCACAGACGCTGGGCGATCAACCTGGTGTAGCGAATGGCATCAAAAGCGGTACGGTGGGTGGCAAATGCCATCCCAAAACAGATGAGCATTCGAAAAGCGTGCGTGCCGGTAATAAATTGATACTACGCCACGGTGACAAATTCTGGATGAACGGAGCATAAGGATATGGCGAAAATCAAAAAAATCCCGCCCAAACCAGCCCGTGATGAGGCGTTATGGAAAAAACGGATACATAACGATGTTCCGACCGGTGAGGGTAATACGTTAGGGGAAATCACGGGGCAACCACCGAAATCAACCCAGGTGCCTAAGAAAGCCAACCCAGTTATCAAACCGAATACCCAAGATGAAGGTGGGTTCTTGAATGGTCTAGCTAAGATAGGAAATGCTGTGGTAGATGCCGGAAAAGCTGTGGGTAACGCAGCGATAGGCGTGGGAACAGGTATCGCAAAAAACCTGGGAAATACTGCCATGGATGTTGGAGAACTCGCATGGAAAGGTGTTCAATATGCCGCTGCGGCAGAAATGGAACACGCTGCGATGATGCAAGGTGCCTGGGGTAATGAGGCGGATTCGAAGCAGCTACGTGATGCAGCCAACGCTGTCAGAGAAAACGCGAGTAATACCAATTGGGAGCGGTATACAATGGGGGGATCGGCAGAAGAATTTGGGGATTTCATTGCTGATTTTAACCCTAAAGGCTTAATAAAGGGTGCAATTAAAGGTGGAACTAAGGTGATTTCCAAAATTACCGCCAAGGGAGGAGCAAAGGCAACTACCAAAGCGGGCAAAAAAATTGAGCGGAATACCTCCAATCATCAAAAATCGAAAGAAGATTTAGAAAAACTTAAAAAGGATCTCACAGAGAAGCGAGAAGCCAAAAACGGCGGTAAGGTAAAAGGGGTTAAAAAGACTAAAGTGCCGTGTTTTTCACCTTATAACAGTAAACGATATAAGAAGTTAAAAACGGAGAAAGAACGACAGGCGTTTTTGAAAGAGTATGCAGATCAGCTCCGTAGGCAGCAGGATGCCATTAATAATATGTCACCTAGTGAGTTTAAAACTGCTAGGGATGCTTATAAGAAAAATAAACGGAATAGCAAAGCAGCCAGTGCTCAAGAAGACTTTCGAAATGATACAGAACGAGATATATCGGACAAAATATACCGGGGTCTTATTAGAAAAGGAAAAGACCCAAGTGAAGCAAAAGAAATAGCAAATGTAAAAGCCAAAGAAGCACTTCAAGGATTAGCTGCATTACATGAACCCGATATGGTTGCAGGTGGTTTTGGACAATATGCACCTAAAAAAATGGGAGATTCTAAAATTAACAGTGCTATCGGAGGGAGTTGGAGTGGAAAACGCATCAAATCTCTTGACTCTGGTGCAAAAGATGCAGTTGACAGTGGCTTAGGCGACGCTAAGATGAATGTTCAATTAGAATTATGTCGGGGTAAGGGGAAAAAATAATGCGTGATAAATTTTTTGCATTTTTTATTAAAGAACTAGGAGAGGCGACGCAGCATAAAACTGTTCCGACTGAAGCTATAGAAAAATGGAGAGGAAAATTACCAAATAAATTATTACATTATTGGGAAACTGAGGGTTGGAGCAGCTATCAAGATGGGTTGTTTAGTATTGTCAATCCCGATGATTATGAAGACATTGTCGATATATGGTTAGAAGATACACCATTTGAGTCAATGGATGCTTATCATGTTATTGCTAGAAGTGGATTTGGTAAAATCTATCTTTGTGGTGAAAAAACAGGGATAAATTTATCAATATCTTGTATTTTTAATAAAATTACATACGATAAAGACAATAACTTTAATAAGAATGAAAAAGATTTAGAACTTGATATCGTTAGTTTCTTCTCAAGCAAATCAATTAACCACTTTGATTTAAAAGGTGGCAAAAAAACAGGTATTTTCGCCCAAGCCGTAAAAAAACATGGCCCATTAAATGAAAATGAAATCTTTGGTTTCGAACCTGCCATTGTATTAGGCGGTGAAATTAAACTAGAAAATATCAGAAAATTGGATATGCATATCCACCTAGATATTCTTCGTCAATTTGCAGATCCAGACATTCAAGAGATTTGATTATTTTCTATTGCTAAAGTGACTGTTAAAACAGTCACTTTATGTATTTATTATGAGTATAAATAATGCACGATAAATATTTCGATAGTTTTATTGAAGAATTCGGGGAAGCCAACACTGCTCCGTTAACGACTACACGCAAATGCCGTCATCGCCCAGGCATTTCGCATCCATCGGTCTGTCTCTGTCCAAAACGCCCATTTCGCCTGATGTTCTGCTGAGCCTGAGCTGGCGGTAAGATAATCCGTTGATGTCACATAAAATTCCCTCACCCAGCCATCATAGAGATAAAAGTTCCCCCATTCCTCATAAAGCCGTTCCAGGGCATATTTGGAGGCAATCCGGCTGCCGAGTGATTGACAAAGTTGTTTTGCCTCTGAATAAAACGCTTTCGTCAGGCCGGAGCGCTCAAACCAGGTGTGAACCGTCAAGGTCAATTCGACCTGCTGCCCGGTCTCATCAGTACCGGTGAGCCTGGCTCCGTCAGGATTTTGCTGTACCGTCACCCTATCACCCGATACCGCAATCGCGGGCGAGTTACTCTGCCAGTTCACCCGGTCTGTATT
This sequence comes from Xenorhabdus siamensis, assembly GCF_037996745.1. Taxonomy (NCBI): domain Bacteria; kingdom Pseudomonadati; phylum Pseudomonadota; class Gammaproteobacteria; order Enterobacterales; family Morganellaceae; genus Xenorhabdus; species Xenorhabdus siamensis. The sequence continues at coordinate 34,380 of NZ_JBBMXE010000014.1, read as the reverse complement.
GCCTGTTGTGATAAGGCGAAATTTTGCACCACGCCAGAGTACGGAAGGCCCCCGGAGACCAAACGATTTCTGGTTGGCATTGCCACCCTGGCGGTCAACGGCAACGGTATCAACCAGGCGTAACGGCAGGATAAATTCCACAGAGGAGACGACTTGCTGCTCACCAACGTCAGCAGTGACCGAAGCCTGCCCGGCATGATGACTGACAAGGATTGCGGTTGCATTTCCCTGACGGTCTGTTCTGTCTTCTGCGAAAGTCATCTCGCCAAAATTTCCAGACCAGTCAACCGCTTTATCCGCAAGCCCCTGCCCATGAATATCGGTGACGGTGACAGTAAAAGTCACCCGATCTTCGCCATCCGCCACAGCACGGGTTTTATTGACCCGAATGGTGGATAACAGCACTGCATCAAACGTGACTACAGGGGCGGCCACTTTATGATCGCCGACCTGGATCTGCACCTGATGCTCGCCTGTCAACGTACTGCTCAGCTTAACCTGTGTTTGTCCCTGACTGTCTGTTTCTGTCCGTTCTGAAGACAACACACCGCGATCCGTTTGCCAAATCACCGGCTGATTTTCCACGGGTGATCCCAGTGAATCTTTCACCCTGGCCGTTAACACCACCGCATCCTGCCCATCGCCTTTAGCCCGGACTTTATCCACCGTGATCGCGGGTTTCAGCCGGCGTTCAAACATCACCGGAGCAGCATCAAGGTTTTTTCCCGCCACCTCGGCTTTCACCGTTGCCCTCCCTGCGATGTGGCTGATTAACCGGGCTGTCGCTTCTCCCTGACTGTTTGTCTGTTCCTGCCTGTCCAGCAGTTGCCCGTTATCCGCAGACCACTGCACTTTGCTGTTGGCAACGGGGTGATCTGCTGCATCGCGCACGTTCACTGTATAAAGGATACTGTCCTGACCATCGGCAATCGCGGTTTGTTTGTCCGCCTGAAGCGTATGCGTTAGCGAGGCAATAAAGCGGATCGGAGAAGATATTGCCGTTTCACTGCCAACCGCCACTGTCACTTCTGCATTTCCTGATATTTTGCTGGTTAAATAAGCCGTGGCCTGCCCTTTCGCATCAGTCATTAATGAAAATGAGGAAAACTGGCCGAGCGGGGTCTGCCAGCCAACGGCCTGATTGGGCACAGGTTGACCATCGGCGTTTTTAACCGTGACAGTCAAGGTTGCCCTTGATTTCCCATCCGCTTTAACGCTGTGCTTATCAACGGCGATGTCGGGTATCAGCACCGCATCAAACTGTACCGAAGGTGCAATGACAGCCTCTCCATCCACGGAAACACGTACTGTGTGCAGCCCCTGCTGACGGCTGCGCAGCACGACCGATGCCTGCCCCTGCGTATCCGTGTTCTGCCGGGTTTGGGATAATTCGCCTTTATCACTTGACCAGATAACGGCCTGATTGGAAATGGGAGCGCTTTCCTGATCGGTAACAAGGACGGTGTAGCTTACACTGTCATGACCATCGGCTTTGGCCTGCGTTTTATTCGCTGTCACCTGCCATCGCTTTTCGGTCGGCAGACTCACTATCAGGATTTCTGCCCGGTTGGAACGATTACCCCGATTATCAACGGCAACCCCCGAAAGCCGGACGGGGTTTTTCGTGGTTTTCGGCAACCGTAATGTCACTTTACCTGGTTGCTGATCAAGTATTTTCCCGCCTGCTTGCTGTAATTCAGCCGTATCCAGCTCTAAACGTGCCAACGGATATTTGGTGTGGATAACGGGAAAAAAGGTCACTTCCTTGCCTTCATAGCCTTTAACCGAAGTCGGAAAGGCCAGCGTCAGCAGCGTTTGCTTCTGATAATCCAGTACCATATCACTGCGCCGGTTCACAAAATCCCACTGACTGGATCTCAGATTGCGCAGTGGTGCGACCGCGTTTGGATCAAATTGTTGGCTGAATGGAACACCCAACCGATAATTGAGGTTCAGGGTAAAACGGTTTTCACTGACCCCTTGTTTACCCTGCCGAAAATCGGCGCCCAGTGTCACGAACGGCACGGGCGTGTAAGTCAGCCTGGCGGTGACACTGTACGGGTTTTTCTGGCGTTCTGATCCACCGAATAACGCGACTTCCTGTCCGTCATAGTGTTCATACTTCAACTGCCCGCTCCAGTGCGGAAAAGCCGGCAACCCGGCTTCGGCCTGAATATCCCAGCCATTGGCGGGTCTTGCGTCAAAATCCGTAAGTCGGGAGGGCTTCCAATGGGATAAACGCTGATAAAGGTTGGCAGAGAGTTTGACGTTATCATGCCAGGCTTCTAACCCAAGACTATAACGGTGATGCTGCTCCGGCCACAACGCATCCCAGAAGACATTGGCACCCCATAACCCATTATCGGCTAAATAGCGATAGCCGAATCCGACTGCCGTTGTTGTCTGACCGTGGTGGGTTTTTACTCCTAGTTGGCTGAATGCCGTACCTGAAACCGATTGATAAAAAGGCAACAACCCCTCAAATGAAACGTCTTTTAACGAAAGGTGGCTGTCGAAAGGGAGTGTGATACGGGCATTGCCATATTGGTTCAACCAGGGTGTCAGTGTTGATGTCACCGCAGACGATAACTGCTGTGCAGCCATTGTTTTTGCTGCTTCGTTGGGGGATTGTGACTGCGTGAGTTGCCCCCATTGCGCGGTGATTTCGGCCAGCTTTTGTGCCTGTTGATCCTCTGGTGTGGCCTGACCGGGAAAACTGAGTGACAGGCTTAACAAGCCGACAATCGAAGATTTCGCCCTGCTGAAGCGACGGGATTGGATTTTTTGCACCACGAATTGTGACCCTTTTCATTAATGCTGAAAGGGGTAACATGCCGAAAAAACAGCTTAAGTACCGCGCTTAATTCTTTTTTCGAACATGAAAATTAAACGACGGTCACCCATTGGATTCAAGACGTAATCCACGTACAATATCCATTTTTTCAGCCACCAACACCGCCGCTTCCAGTTCACTGCACTGATGCTCGCGCATTAACGCCCGCCGTTCAGCCTTTTCTTCTTTTTCCGTCATACCCAGCGCCAGATACAGGCTCGGTGGCACCACCCGGAACAACGCTTCGATTTTTTTCGCCAGCACTACCCCTTCGGTATAACAACGGGGAAGTTTACTGGCAGAGAGCAACACGGCTTTCTGCTCTTCATTCAGTTTTTTGAAACGGGCGATTTGCTCGACTTCATCCGGAGGCATAGTCAGGCACAGCCACCATTCCGCCATATTCAGCATTTTTTCAGCCGTATCCGGGTAGTCAGCGAGGTTTTGTGTAGCGAGCCACAGCCAGGCGCCCAGTTTACGCCACATCTTGACGACCTTGGTCATATAGGGGGAGAGCAGCGGGTTGGTGGTGGTGATATGGCCTTCATCAATCACCAGTTGCAGTTCTCTGTCCTGATACTGGTCGCGTTCGGCCAGATTATTCACACTGTTAATCAGTGACACCATCGCCAGCGCCATTTGTGCCGAATAGTTTTCACGCGCCAGCGTACCTAAATCAATCAACGTGACGTCGACTTCCGGCCACGGGGTGCCGGGACGGTTAAACAGTTCCCCTTCAAAACCCTGGGTAAACATCGACATGGCGCCGGCCATTTCATCCGCCCGTGCCCGACGATGTGCCGTGATTAACGGCTGGCCGTGTTCATCCTGTTGATGATTGCGGGCGATGGCATACAGCGCATTCTGTAAATCTGAGGCGATCATCTGGCGTTGTTCTTCATGACTGGTGTGAGCCGCCATCATAATGGCTTCGCGGATCAAACCGCGATCTGAGCGGGTCAGGCGCTCTTCCTCTCTTTTCTCACCGCCGGTGATCATCAGCCGGGCAGCAATTTCCATCTCGCCCAGAATATCGCGCTGTTCATCATTATTGTCGTCTTCCTGTGATTCATCAGGAATGTCCTGCCATTGATTGGGGCTGAGTTGCAGCAGTTGATGGGCATCGGCAAACAGCGCCAGACTGACGCCACAGCCCGGTTTGATACCGATTTTATTGACCGTCAGCCCCAGACTGGCGTAGTAATCGGCGAGTAAACCAAAACTGTTCCCCGCTTCGACAATAAACAGGCGCGGTCGGTGGATAGCCATCAGTTGAACCAGAGAAGCACACAGGGTGGCGGATTTGCCTGCCCCGGTCGGACCAAACAGCAATACCGCGATTAAAGAAGCTGAACCCCGGATGCCCGGTGCCGGTTGAACGCCCGGTAACCGGCAATAACCCGGCCAGATGCTGTACCCAGGTCAGACGGCTGTACCAATATTTCCTGTCCTTCTGTGGGTTAAAACACATGGGCAGGGCGCGTAAATAGGCATTCAGCGGGGAAACACTGAACTCTGGTCGCACCGGTTGTAATCCGGTGCTCAGCAGGGTTGACGATAACTGATGCACCCGCTGGTTCAGGTCAGTGACATCCTTGCCGCACATCAGAAAGGTCAGTGCACTGCGGTACAGTTTATGGCGTCGTCCCAGTAAGGCTTTGACCTCCTGCACATCCTGCCGGACACGCGCCGATTCGGTATTTTCCCCCACGGCATTTTTTGCCAGCCGGGTAAAATTTTCTTCCAGCGTATCCTGTGCCTGCGCCACAATGGTCAGGGAAACTACGGTGCCTCCCGGCATCATATCCATCAGCGTATTGATATTATCGCCCCGTTTCACTTCACCCGTCAGCGTGCCCGGCTCCGGCGGGCGACGCAGACGTTCAACCGGAATGGCTTTATGCGGCAATCCATCAAACCACCAGAGTCCGTTTTCGGGATCAGATACCGGTGGGTTAAACCACAGGCTTTCAGCAAAGTCATTGTTAACTGGGAGTTCGGGTGACGTAGAGGTTTCATAACTCACCGTACGGTAAAAATCGGCTTTTGCCATGCCCCAGTCCGGGGATGGATTAAAATGACGCAGCAACCAGCTGTGGATCTGCTCGCCATCTTGCCGGGTTGCCACAATACCGGCTGATGCCAGTGAGGAAACCAGTCGTGCACAGACCTGATTGAGTGCAGCAACGGAAGATGACGTCGGGTTGTTTGCCTGCGATTGGTGAGCAGGCAGCCAGCGATAGACGGCCATACGCGTCTGGCGCTGCTGTCCGCGCCACGGTTGCCCGGTAATTAAGCTGTCGTGAAATATCCCCTCAGGCCGGGCAATGCTGTTCAGATGGCGTTCGGACTCGGCCAGAAAGGCCGCCGTAAAAGCGGTACCTTGCGCCCAGGGTTTGACATAGTTTCGTATCGTGTTGAGGTAACTGGATGGATCATCTTCGTCCTGACAAAAGAACTGTACCACCCACGGCGAAATATCGTCTTCCTCCAGACTGTCCTGGATCGCATCTTCCAGCTGATCCCGGATTTCAATCAGCCGCTCCATTGGACGCCCTTCGGTAGCAACAGGTTCGATGCGATAGACCGCACCCACGGAAATCCCGTCATCCAGCAACAGGCATTGCCCGTCTTCCAGATATTCCACCCAGGGCAGGTAATCAATGATGGAGGGACTGGCCCGGTAAATCGCGGCTTCATCGGCTTCACGCAACTTGCCGGGGCGGTGCAGCGGTTTGGGAATTTCCATCACAGGGCCTCCGTGCGTTCACCCGGCAGGGCGTACTGCACCTGCTGATAAAACGGGAACACCGTGCTGTAGCCCGGTATCGGCGTATTGCCGGCCGCCAGATGCGGGAAGATATACATCACCATATCGGGATTGGGGAGACGGGGAAACTGCTGGCTGATTTCCTGCTCAACCGAACGGCTGTAATGACAGGGCGCTTCCAGTGCCCGGCGCCGTTCGGTCCCGGTCAACGTTCTGCGCAATGCGGTTCTGGCCTGCACGGCAGTGTGACCCGCTTTATTGCCCTGCCACATCGCCAGCACCGTCTGCTCGCCGGCAGGCAGCAACGTGTCTTTCGAGGTTGAACAACCGGCCATCAGCCCTGACAGACACAACACGACAACAGCGTTTATTTTTCGCATAGCTGAATCTCCGTAATGCCAATGGCGGTAAAGGTGGCAAATTCAGGATGGACGGCCAGTTCCGATACCGTAAACGGCAGACGTTCCCACTGTTCAGACTTAGCCCTGATTTTGCCTGCAATAACCGCTTGCCACTGGATTTCTGTCAGACGAAAGACGGTAAAATCACCGTCACTCAGTAGCCGGCATCTATTGCCAATGGTGAGATATAATCGGCTGTCTTTTTTATGAGAGGGTCGCCAGTCAAGCTGAATCGGTGCCTGTTCAACACAGGGCGTCATATTGATTTGCAGACAGTAAGGCTGGCTGGTGCAAAACAGCCAGTGAGAAGGCGTGTGTTCCATTAATCTAAATCTTCCTGAATATCATGTTGAGTAGGTTCACTAAAGTCGTAGCGCACTTTACGGCCTTTCGTTTCGTAATCCATCGCCAGACTTTGGGTGATATGTACCACAACACCAGCACCGGGCGGGACGTAGACCGCATCAAACGTCTGGCTGTAACGTTGTTTGAGCCATTCGGTGATGTCATTCATGCCACCGGCCAGGGCTTTTCCTAATGCCGCCTGTCCGGCATTGCCCGTTAAAGCGGAAGTGATGCCGCCAGTGCCGTGGGTTTGGGCGGTGCGCTGACTTTCGTTCAGGGCATCCCCGGCCGAATTCATGGCTGAAAGGGCAAACAGGGTCGGCAGATAGGTGCTGGCATTGGATTTACGCTCACCGCTGATACAGGGAATGCCGTTTTCATCAGACAGCCAGCCGATACCCTGCTGATGTTGCCCTGTGCCCGGCAGGGTACGCACGGTGCCATCCTGAAACACAAAGGTGATGGAATTGACCTGTCCGCGCACACAGGAGAGGGTCCAGTCACCACTGGCCGAGCCGGAAACCACCGCGCCTTCCACTTCCGGCAGTTCGATGCCGTTGGCGGTCAGGTTGTCTTTGCCAATCAGAATCTTGAACGGGTAAGGGTCAGTGACTGTGCCATTGACAGGCACCCGGCCTAATAACGCGGTCATCGCCTGACTGCCGACCAGCGTGGCATTTTCCGGCAGGGTATAGACCGGGGTTTCGTTCTTTTCCTTAAGCGAGGGATTCGGTGGGTATTTTGTTCCGTTGCCGGTTGTTCACTTAAAAAAGAAGTCGGGAATTTCGCGACGGTTTGCCGTAAACCACGTTTTGGGTATCAACCGGTTTTTCATCGGCAGGCGTCACCCAGATGAGTTCATCCTGCCCCCTGACTGGACTGGCCGCATACTGATTCCCTGCCAGTCCCAACCCAAGGGGTATTGAACTATCCTGAGCAGGCAACGGTGCTGAATTTAATCGTTCCGTCAGCAAATCAATCTGTGCCAGCAATCCCTGCTGCTCATCCTGTAACTCGCGCCGGCGCTGTTCATTTTCCTGACGGATAGCCGCAACCGCTGCATCTATCTGGCCGGCAACATCATGGCTCTGGTTTCTTAACTGGTCATTTTCTTTCAGGATATCGCTATTCTGCTGGCTTAAGTGTTCTGCTCTGCCCGTACTTTATTGAGGGCACCCACCAGGGTACGCAGGGTATCTTCCGGCGTATCGCCCCCGACACCCAGCGCCTGTAACTCCTCCGGTGACAGCGTGGCCAGCACATTATTCGACGTCGTGCCGGGCGCGGCACCTTCCGTTGAGCTGCAACTTTTGATACCGATAAATCCACCAATAACCAGCACTGTCGGCACCAGTATTTTCACCAACGCATTGGACTTAACCTCCATGACGGTCTCCCGGTTTCACCGATACCGGCTCAGGGATAAAGGCATTATCCGGCAGCCCTTTTGTGACGAGGTACAATACCGTGGTATCCTCCGGTGTTCCCGCTTCCCCCAGCCAGCGATGCTGGAACGTGGCCGCGACAAATTTCCCTTGTAAAGCTCGCGGGTCGAGCGTGATTTTGCGTTTGGCCGTATTGCGCAGTTTCAGCGCGATGACCGTGTGAGGGTGTAATCGCCAGCCTGCCAGCGGCGTAATCGCAATCGGCTCTGACGGGTAAAGCGTCGTGATGGACGGGGGCAGATGCAGATTCACCGGCTGGATGCCGTCACCGGCTCGACGGTACGCAACGGCGCATACAGTTGCTGCGCGGCATAGCGGGTTAAGGCACCGGAACGGGCGCAGATAATTTGGTGTTGTTCAACTGTTGCGATTTATCAGTCGGAAGGGGTTGTTTTTCATCTGGGTAAACAATACGCACGGGTTCCGTTGCACCCGTTTTACTTGCGGTGATATCCAGTAAAATGATTTCGCCGTTTTCGCTGTCCTGCAATTGCAGACGCGTTGGCGAAAAGGCATTGTGGGCTTTCAGGTAAACCGCCCCGCCGGCACTTTGTACCCGCAATTTATCGCGAAGCGTTGGTGGAAAACCGACACGGATATTCCGGTCAGCAAAAATTATCCGCTCCTGACCGACCTTGAGTGCAATGGACAACGGAATGCGTTCCCATTTCATCAGTTCATCAGCTTTTGCGCCCACGCTGAACAGCAATATGCTGACCAGTCCTAACCAAATACGACGGCAGCCAGGTAGATATCCTCTCATTGAAACACGCCCTTTTTCTCTTCCTGTGGTTGTGGCATCGCTTCCAGCCGCTGGGGCATGCCGTCGTAACAATCCAGTGCCAGCCCGAAGGGATTACGCTCGGCATCCCCTTCCCAGCGCACCACTTTCAGCGGATAACGTACCAATGCCCGTTTGACCGGTTCAGCGTGATAGTATTCATCGGCCACCAAATCCAGCCGGACCACCCAGTTATCCCGGTCACGCACCGTCACACTGCGCGTCCCATAGCCCCGGCCGGGAATTTCATACACCACCCGCACCCGGTCAAGCAGCTCGCCACTGTCGGCACGGGTTTTGGCATCTTCCCGCAGAAAATCCTGACAGGCCGGCGTCAGATAAGGGGAAAGCGCATAAATTTTGGCCGGATAGTCCTGTGCCCCGTTTTTCGGCCAGGCATTCAGTTGCTGGAAAATATAAAAGGCAAAGCTGTAGACACTGGTGCGCAGGCACTTCCCACCACGGGCGGGTGCTGCCGCTGCGTAAATCCGGCGGGTTATGAATAGTGAGATTGCGCGGGGAAGCCATCCAGCCCAGCAGGCTCAGCAGCAGCACCCCCACCAAAATCCCACAGGCGATCCGCAGGGTCAGAATATGCTGATCCCGGTTTTTGACTGCATGACGAAAACGACTCATCGCATTCTCCTGCTGCGGCGTAACGACCAGCCCCGGACGGCAATAATCAACGTTGGATCACCGAGACCCAGCCGGCGTTTTTTCTCTTCCAGCTTCAGCCAAATATAATTCTCCGGCTTGCCACGTTTAACCTGCGCAAGCCAGCGTCCGCCAAAGCTAATCAGTAACAAGGGCATCACCAGCATGCCGGTCGGTATCATGACCCAACCGGCTAACGGGATCAGGGGAAGATTGACGGCCAGTCCGAGCACGATCCCGGCCAGTGCGGCCAGTCCCATCTCCGGCGTGGTGAACCCGCGAAACACCACCGGTTCGGCGTTTAAACGGTCAGGTAAGAAAGCGATCGTCTGCATGGTGACGGCCTTAAAAAATAATGCTGGCCGATTTCGACAGCAGCCAAATCACGGCAACCAGCAACACCACGCCGACCACGACGATGGCACCAAACTGGGTCCAGGTCGATTTGCCATCCCGCACTTCGGAAAAGGTTTCGACGGCGGCCGAGGCCACTTTAAAAAAAGCCACAGCGGAGAGGATCAACCGCCAATCACAATACCATCCTGCGCGTACCCTTTCGCCTGTCCCAGCAATCCGCCCCCGCCACCACTTTTGGGCGGTTCGATAGCCGGCAAATCCGCCCAGGCGGATTCACAGGAAAGGCAGCACAATAAAAGAAAGGCGTTTATTCTGGTCATCAGGTTTGTGCTGATACGCCGGCAGACGGTAAAAATTTGCTTCATATTGACTCTGTTCCTTTTCATTATGTTCGCTGCATTAACTGGCAAACATCCAGACAGCCACGACCAGTAATACCGCGGTTCGAAGGGCAAACTGGCTGAGGGTCTGATTACGCACTTTTTCATTCGCCCAGCCATGCCAGACATCCACCGCGGCCCAGGCCGCCCAGAAAAACAAGGTGGCCAGGAAAAACCCGACGCACACCAGATACAGAAAAGTGATATCAAAGTGCCCGGAGGCCACTTCAAAGGCATTGCGTTGTGCGTCAGTCATTGCGGGTTTTCCTGACGGTAATGGCCGGATAACGGGCCGGATTCATGGGGCTGGTCGCGGGAAGGCGTGAGGTAGTGATCGATACCGGCTTTGATGGTGTTGAGATCAGCCTGGATACGCTGATAATCAAAGTCATAACGAGGAAATTTTGACGTATCCGATTGCTTTTCTGTGATGCTGGCACGCTCCAGTGCTATCTGCACCTGCTCAATCAGACGCTTTGCACTCGCCAGTTCGTCTTTTTCGTCCGCCTGAGCCAGCGGCATACACCACACAGCCAGCCCCAGCAGGCAGGCAGAACAGGATATTGAAAAGCCACCGCGCATAAACACTCACCTTATGATGGGTTCCAAAATACCAAGGATGCAGCGTTTTTTACCTGCGATCAGCAATAAACTCTTTATGCTTTGGTGAAAATTAGCTAAATAGTCTGACTAACGTATTTAGCCAAGACTTAACCATGAAGAATAAAGGAAGTAATATGCTGCGGATTGATTTAAATGTCCCCGATGAAGAACACGAGAAGGCACGCAAATTGGGCGCACACTGGGATGCAGCCGCCCAAATCTGGTATATCGACGACCGTTTTGACCCGACCCCGTTTATGCACTGGTTACCGTTCTACAATGTGCATGCGGCCTTTTGGTATCTCGCCCAAACCCGGACGCTGTGCCCACAGTGCCATGAACACACCACCGTCACCGCATTTATGTTGCCTTCCGGGCATAAAATGCTGGAAACGGATGATGACGATGAAGAAGATGACGACGAAAACAACGCTGAAGTTGACTACTCAGAGCAGGACAGCCCGGCGTTTCTCTTTTATGTCGCCGATATTCCCACCACCGTACGCAACGTGTTATCTGGCTTTCACCACGCTTTGCGTAAAACAGTGGGGCGGCGAATACGCCGAACGCACTGGATAAATCACTGCGAACATTGTGGTGCACAACAGGATGATGCGGACATGTTTGCGGAAGTCGGTGGGGCATTTTTCCTTCCTCCAGAAAGGAAGCCGCCGCCATTCAGCTTCATCGTATCGACGAGCCTTTTATGGGCTATTGTCAGGATATCTCGCACCAGCGTTTTCATATTGATATGGAAAATACGGTGCTGAGCGCAAGCAAGGGCGCCTATACTGCCGGAGATTGGTTTGAATGGATGACGCAGGTAGTGAATGTGCCATCAAAATATCAGCATTAACCGGGAAGACTGACGCGCCGCTGTGCGGCTTGTCTGCTGACGATGGAATACAAAACAAAAATCCGTTTTGTATTCCATCATCCAGCGCCTCATATATATTTCTTAAACATTGAGGTTGTTATTACCACCGCCATACCCAGCACTATCGCCGCTGGCAACAATATCACCGTGGGATACACCACACTCGGCCAAGATAAATACAGCACACAGGGAATAGTGCAGGCCGGTTTAATTCCCCGTTTGGCATGATGATAAACAAAACTGGATTCATACCCTGCGCCATAACGGCGTAAATCCCGCCGTCCCAATCCGTCAACCAATGCGATTAAAATCACCATCATAAACAGCGGAACGGATAGCACCAGGATCGCCAGCCGGGTCAACGTGACCATCGTGATAAACATCGTAGCCAGCCAATATTCCTGTAAATAGCCCGATACGCCAAGTAATACCGCATTGAATTCACGCATAAAATCATTGCGGCTATTGAGCTGATATTGTCGCTGCCCCTGTATCCAGTGCATAAAACCACTGTCCACAAATAGCCATTGATAAGCCTGTGCCAGCCAGTTAGAGACCGTTTGTGAAGGTTCGGATAACAGCAGGCTCTGGGTAAATTCCGTGGATAAAAATTGCAGTTCGGTGTTCATCATCGTCTGGCTGTGGGAGGCACCCTCATTCTGCCAGAAAAAGTCATCCCGAGATATTCCAGTAACAGGCTGAATAGCCACGACATCACAATAAACCCAATGAGTTGCCACGGCCATTCCCATAACACACGATACAGCAGGCTGTGCTTACGCGGTGGTTGAGTGGATTGACGGGAAGCCGGTTCTGATTGTGCCATAAGCAGAAATTATCCTTTTTCTTCCCACCAGGCTTCACTGGTGCGGTAGTGCCGTCGCATCTGTTCGGCGATTTTCTGCAAACTTGCCGGCATCAGGGCATCATCGTCATCGCCGGTTGGCAAAGGCATGCGAATCTTCCACAACTGTCCGCCTTCCAATAATGCAAACGCCTGTCCTTTCGGCAGGTTAATCATCTCAGCCGGCGTCACCAGCGGTGTTTTGACCGTGCCAACCCTGTCCTGCGTGGACGAGGTGAAATCCTGCCCTTGTTCAACATCGGCAATATCGGAATGCCCTGAGACCAGGTCTTTACTGTAGATTTCCACTTCGGGCAACTGGCTGGTGAGCAGCTCTGCCGTCCGGTTATCCCGTACCCGCAGCATAATCAGGGTATTGAAGTTGCCTATCACCTGCGCCGTTTTGGCCGGGCTGCCGATACGGGCTTCAATATCCGAGGAGGTCTGGGTATAGGCCGTGACCTGCATACCGGCACCACCGCCTTTATTGATCAACGGGATAAACTCATCCCCATCAGTTCATTGAATTCGTCACAATGCAGGTTAATCGCCAGTTTTCCGTCCTGACGCACCGGCAACCCCGCATTCATACCGTACTTATAAATCTGCCCGGCCACACTGACCAAATCGGCAAACATGCTGTTGCCCACTGCCGAAGCCACATCGCTGTCAGATAACGCATCCAGCCCGATATAGACAATGCCGTTCTTGCGGATCACCTGTTCCCAGTCGAAAATCGGGCGTAAATCGGCCATATTGAGATAATCCGGTGATAACAGTTCTGCGATTTTTCCGGTGGTCAGTTTTTCCAGCAGAGGCAGTAGTGAGGCGACAATTTTATCAAAATAGGTGCGGTCATAACGCACAGCAGAGCGTAACCCGTCCAGAATGGGGTCATAGAGTTGTTTACCTGCGTCTGAACTTAGCGTGACTTCCATTGCCCAGAGCCGGAGTGCATCCGGCTGCCCCTGCATATTGCGCGGGATATCTTTTTCTTTCAGCTTGCCGAGGGTTTGATTGATTTGTTCCAGCAGCGCAGGCTGCCTGTCTGCCATCACTTTAGTGGCATAGAGCTGATACAGTTCGCTGATATTATTGACGTAACGCGTGATAAGCGTGTAATCCGGCCGGTGCCCCAGTGCCACTAACGCACGGGCGACAATATTGACAAACCGCCAGGCAAACTCCCGGAACGCCGCACTGTTGCCTTCGCCACTGAGTTGCCCCGCCAGACGGGAAGCGACTTCCGAGACCCGGCCAAACCGCCCGACCGCATTATAACGTGCCGAAATTTCCGGCCAGCCCAGATGAAAGAGGGAAAGTTCACTGCCACGACCTGCCCGGTGCGCTTCTGCCCAGATGCGTCTTAACAGATCGGCATCCCCTTTGGGATCAAAGACAATCACCACTTCGCCACGTCGGATATCCTGAGTTATCAGCAGTTCAGCCAGCCGGGTTTTTCCTACACGCGTGGTACCCATCACCAGGGTATGCCCAACGCGCTCACGCAGATCCATAAACACTTCCGCTTCCTGTGGTTCAATACCGTGGATCATGGAATTGCCCCCAACCGGAGGCAGTGGTCGCACCGGATTTAACGGGGAATCTTTGCGCAACAGATTTGACAATGCTGGCCAGCGGTATTCGGTTCGATGCTCCAGTAAACGGGCAAGCTGATAAACCTTAGAGGGTTGCACAAATCGTTCTACTTCCGGTCGCCGCGTATCCTGCAAACGCTGGGTATGCTTCTGCTGCCAACGAAAACCCCGGCCCAGAAACAGACGCTGATGGCTGACGGGGATCTGCTTTGTACTCATCTGATAACGCGGCAAGCGACGCAGGTTTCGGCGATAGCAGAGTACCTGTATGCCCTGCCACGTGCGTATGATCGCTAATACCGCAAAACCGCCTGCCATCACATAACTGAATGAGGGGGCCAGTGCGATAGCCCAGGGCGCTCTGATGCAGACAAACGCAGCAACGGCTGAGACCACCGCGGTATTCAGCTCGACGGCAGGACGTAACAGGGCTTCAACAACATAACGGCGGCTCATGGTGATAACTACTGAGAGAGCGCAGTTTCGGTGATTAACACCGGATAATGTCGCAGTTGCAAACGGCGAGCCAATTCCGAACCGGAAGCAGGCGATAACAAGACATCCGGCGCTAATGCCCGCAGTGACTGTAAGCCTGCCATTTCACTGACATTGACGACCAGCCCCACTGCATGCAATTGCGTAAGCCGGGCTGCATGCTGGCTTAGCCACTGACGTGAGTCGGGATCATCGCCAATCAAAAATAACGCTCCAATCCCCGGCAATTGCAGTGAGCGGTTTACCACTTTTCCCAGTGTCAGTTCCGGTGTGTTGACCGGCAACATGGCCGCTTCACCCGCCACTTCTGGCGAGAAATGGTGTGGTTGTGCAGAACGATAACCCGGCTGGGCATTAATGCTTTCATAGAAGGGCGAGGCATCTTTGCCGCCTAAATCGGCAATCACGTTCAGTTCGGCCTGGCAGGGAGTCATCCATAACAGACCGATAATGGGGAATACGCTCAGCCGTTTCATTGTAATGACGTGACCTGCCATCCTTGTTCCCCCTGTCGTAATAATACCGGCATCAATCCTTTACCAAACCGGAACCAGTATCCCGCATCATGATTCAGCGTGATTTGTCGGTTACGTACCTGTTCAACCGGAATACGATGTGCTTTAGCCCACTGCCGTAAGGTGTCATCATTACGTTGGCTGTCGACCAGATAGATATCCACCGGCTGCTTTGCCGCCAGCACTTCGGCCAAACGGGTGTCACATTGCGGGCAATCTTTGGTTCTGACAAACAGAGCCAGCCGACCGTTTGCTTCATGCGATTTTTCCATATTGACCGGCAAAACATCAGGAAACAGCCGCTGCCAGGCAGCATTCACTTCCCGCTGGAAACGCAGCTCTTTTTCAGTGCGGGAAAACTCTGACTTAACCCACTGTTCAGCATAACGGCGGCGCTCGACATCGTTTTCGGCTTCAATACCTAATGCGGTCAACGGATCAAGCCCCGGCGACCGGATACCCCGTGGCCCATTCATCAGGTGCTGATAACGCTGATATTCATCGGCACTTAATTGCCACTGTTCAGCCTGATTATTCAGGGATTGCGGCTGACTTTCTGTCGTTTGTGTCTGCTGCGAAGCTAACGGTGTCAGTGTTGCTGCCCATACCGAATTACTCAGCAACCATACCAATACACCGAGTCGCTGTAATTTCATCAATGCCCTCCCGATTGAGTATGTTTGACCGGAGTCGGGAGTTGATAACCCTGCCGTAAATGGTGGCAAACCACACGTTGCACCTCGTCCACTTCCAGTTGCCAGGCCGGGCCTGACATCACCTGCAATGCCGTGCGCAACCGGATGGGACCTAACTGCATGTGTACTGAAGGTAGCGGTTGACGATATAAAATGTCATTCTTCTTGTCAGGTGCACAGAGTGTGTAGCCGGACTGACGTAATGCATAACGCATCGCATCGGCAACAGAGGGATACTGGGAAGCGGGAATCTGAATATCAATCAATTGGGAAAGTGGGTCACGCTGGACTTCTGTCGGATCGGTACTCACCAGTAAATAGCGTCCGTAACGGACGACTTCAGGCATTTGCTGATAAATATCCGGTGAAACAGATTGAATGTTTCGTGTCAGCGTAACGGAAGAAAAGCTATTTTGGGAAGGCTGAGATAGCGGTTGTTTTACAGGGGCCGTGCATCCCGTCAGTATGACCGCGATTAAGCCGATTAACACAGTTATTTTCATGCCAAATAGGTTCCTGCTCAGTCGTAAAATAATCCTGACTATGCAAGGAACCTTGTGATGTATTCAATGAACAACTCAATTGTGTTTGCTGGAAATTAACATGCCGAAAAAGGTGTTATCACATTATTGTTTATATCAGCGCGTTATTCAGCCATTGGCTGGCTTTCATCAACGGGCTGACGTACTTTTCGCTCAATAAAATTACCGTAGTCATCGAAATAACGGCTGGGCCAGATTTCAGCGGGTTCCATTCCCAAACGGGTGGCGATGATCAGCTCTCCTTTAGGCCATGAACGAGACAGAGTATTTGCCAGTGTGGAAGAACTGAGTCCCGATTCGCGGGATAAAGCGGCGAGTGTCGTACCACGTTTGCGTAATGCACAAATAATTTCGGCTGGGTGCCAGTCTTTCTGAGTGTGAATCATCGTCATACCTGCTTCCCCTTCTGTTGATTATTGGTGGTAGTTCAGACAGGGTTAGCAATACCGGAGTTATCAGCCGGCGAGACCGAAGTCTCCCCTGCCTGAACCGCCATAGAAGGGACGATAACAGGCACACTGGTAGAAACTTCCTACCAGTGGATAACTTACGGGGTTGCTAATCCCCGACTATCGGATTTTGCCGATAGCTTTTTTACTTTAACCGATTGTGTTACCGGATTCAATAATTGAACATGTAAGTTTAACCCGTAAATTAAACTGTTTGAGTTACTGCTATAGCTCAAATAGAATACAGAACAATAATAAAGCGCTTATAATATACTCATATACCTAACTGGTTATGGTAATTTTGAAGCGTCGTAAAACGATATTCCAGGCTGTTAAGAACATGTTTATCCCTTTTTCTAACTGCTTTAATATATTTTTCTACGTACTTTTCAAATTTTTTTTTGATGAAAAATTCTTTTCCCTGAATATTTTTATGCTGCTCTGGCGGGATCAAAAATATTTCATCAGAAATATATTTTGGATTAATGATTAATAACGCTTTCGAGTAATCTAATCCTTTCCCTTTAATCCCTTTCTGGTTAGACTTTTGAGTAATATATGTTGCGTTATGTTTAATTGAAGTTCTCAATGGAATTGCAAAAGTTAATTGGTTGATGTTAATTACAACAATACCATGTCCGCGAGTTTTACCGGGCGTCCACTTTCCATCTTCATTATCAAGCGCTTGTATAAGATGAGAGTTCTCATCATAGAAGGCTTGATCTAATTTTCTTAATTTCATCCTGATCACTTTTGTCTGAAACAAAAAAAACCCCAGTTCAGGGGCTTTTTCTGGCAGTTAATTCTGTTTGGAGGCTTCTGTTTTTTACGTGGGGTTCTCCTACCACCACTGTACTTCTGTTTGGAGGCTTCTGTTTTTTACGTGGGACTCTCCTATCGCCACAAACTGCACTTATATAATACTGCCGATAGATGTTATTGTCAATATGATCATTTTCTTAGCAATCAGAATGAAGATTTAACCTTCACAAACGCAATGAAATCATATAACATATTGATTTAAATAAATTAATACAAACTTCATTGGGGTTATTTGTTTTTTTCTCTCCTTACTGGTGGGTTTAGAAGGCGGTTGCTGCTGTGCGGGCTGATGCCCAGCTTGTTGTACCGTCGTATTCTTTGTATAGCCACGGCTGCCCAACATCTGCATCGTGCCATTCACATTCACCACCACTTCGGTTGAATAGCGATCCTGTCCCTGATTATCCTGCCACTTGCGGGTTTGTAACTGGCCTTCAATGTAAACCTGAGTCCCTTTTTGCAGGTACTCCGCCGCGATTTCCGCTAATTTGCCAAAGATCACCACCCGGTGCCATTCGGTTTTCTCCCGAATTTCGCCAGTTTGTTTATCCCGCCAATTTTCTGAGGTCGCCAGTGACAGTGTTGCTACCGTGCCACCCGTAGGCAAGTAGCGGATTTCCGGATCTTGCCCCAGATGCCCCAGTAAAATGACCTTGTTTACTCCACGTGAAGACATACCCATTTCCTCTCTGTTACGATGACTGACGTTGTGTCCATTGCCCCTGCTTCAGGGCAAACTCCGCCTGTTCACGGTGGCAAAATATTCTACGGACTCACGGGAGCAGGGCACGCCGCCCTCTATTGTACCGATATAAAAGCCTGCACGGGTTTGCAACACCGTTAACGGTAATTGCTTATGACAATATTGCAGTGCCAGAATTCCAATGGGGGTGATACTCATATCTGTACCCTATTGTATTTGTTAAAAAGAGACTGCCCTGAAAACATTCAGGGCAAGTCAGTGGAGTAAATGATATCAGAATGAATTTTCTGCATATTCAGTTTGCGCAACACCGTTTTGTGGCGGCGTCGAATCGGATTGTTCGGCCTGATAGACCTTGTCCTGACCGATTTTAATCCAGTCCACCTTAATCAAACGGGCTTTCAGGCTGACGCGCTGTTCACCGGCATGATCCCCGCGTTTCAGGGTAAAAATATCGGTGGACGGGTTGCTTAATGTGAAGCCCAGCAACACTTTTTTGTCCTCATCTACCGATTTCTGGCAACGGGCAATCAGACTGGTCGCCTCCTTGCCGACCACAGTAATATCAAAACGCACATAGACCGGATTATCACTCGGGCCATTTAACGCATTGATCACGCAGCTCAGGAACGTACCATTGGCAGTGCTGACATGGCGGATATTATTCAAATAGCCGAGTCCCTTAATATTCAGATTGAAATAGTCATTTTTGGTTAACAAAGTTGTGTTCTCAGACATACGATTTTCTCCATGGAGGTAACAATAAGGAATGACGGAGAAAACCCTACTCCCTGACGGGAATGGTTTTTCCCGCCGGGCGTCAGACATATACGTTGCTGACGTTCTGATAAAGAATAATGAACCTTCATTGCCGTTGGATCGGCAATATCTGCTTTCAAAGGTGAGCAGATGTACCGCAGTCACGCGCTCCCTTTCAGGCTACGGGAGTTTTACAGCCACCCAAAGGCGATCGTTGCAGGCTCACCGATCATTTAAGAAACAGGGTGATTCTTAAAGCATCCGGTCTGAACGTCAATCAACAACCAGATCTTCAAACTTTCTGATTTGCCCGCCTGACCTTGCGCGATTGTGTTACCGCTTTGTCATTCAGCATGCCTTTACAGGCCGGATAATTCACGCAACCCCAGAACGGCGAGGTTTTTCCCTGCCGTTGTCGCATCCGGCTGCCACAGTTCGGGCAGGCCGGGGTTTTCGGCAACGTCAGATGAAGGGGTTGTGCCTTGCCCCGCTCAACTAAATGCAAAATCCACTGCGCCTGTTTTTGCATAAAAACCGCCAGCGATGCTTTGCCCTGCGCAATATCCTCCAGCGACTGCTCCCATAACGCCGTCATGCCCGGACTGGTCAGTACCTCCGGCAACCCGGCAATCAGTTCCTGTGCCAGTGGCGTTGACTGAATCGCTTTCTTTTTCCGCTCAATCAGCTGGCGTTTAAACAAGGTGTCCAGAATGCCGGCCCGGGTCGCTTCCGTACCCAACCCGGCACTTTCTCGCAAGACTTGTTTCAGTTGTGGATCACTGACCAGACTGGCGGCGTTTTTCATCGCGGCAATCAGCGTACCTTCAGTAAACGGTGCCGGCGGTTTGGTGTGGAGTGGCTGAATTTTTACCTCAATAATCTGACAGCGATCACCCTGATTAAGGGGCGGTAACGGTAAATCAACTTCCTGCTCTTCTTCCTTCTCATGCTCTCCCGTTCCATCTGCAAACAGCGCTTTCCAGCCCGTAACCACATTAACCCGACCTTTTACCCGGAATAATTGCCCGCCGATCTCCAGTGTTACCTCAGTCACATCGGTTTCCTGAGCAGGAAGAAACTGCGCCAGATAGTACTGACGGATAAGCTGATAAACCTTTAGCTCATCGGTCGTTAAGCGGGTGATATCAAAGATGTGACGCGTGGGAATAATGGCATGGTGGGCCGTAATTTTTTTGTCATTCCAGATGCGGGAAACACGTTGTTTATCCAACTGGCCGATAATGGTCTCCATAGCCGGGTCGGTTCGCGCCAGTGCTGTCAACACCACCGGAATATCGTCCTGCATGGACACAGGCAGATAGCCGCAATCCGTGCGCGGGTAAGTCGTGGCTTTATGGGTTTCATACAGAGACTGGGCAATCGCCAGCACCTGGCTCGCCCCCATGCCCCAGTGACGGGAAGCGGTCTGCTGCAACGTACCTAAATCAAAACACAGCGGGGGCGGGGTTTTCTCCCGTTTTTTGCTGGCTTCCATCACGGTGGCGTGTGTTGCCTGCTGACAACGTTGCTGCACGCCCTGCGCCACAGCCTCCCGGATACAGCGGTTCTCATCATCACAATCATTTTCTGAAGGCAACCATTTAGCCTGAAAGCGGACAGTGTCTTTTTCCAGCTTCGCCAGAACCTGCCAGTACGGTTTTGGCACAAACTGACTGATGGCCTTATCCCGGTTCACCACCAGTGCCAGTGTCGGAGTCTGCACCCGCCCGATGGACAACACCTCACCAAAGCCCAGTGCCTGTGCTTTCAGGGTATACAGTCGGGTCAGGTTGATGCCCGTCAGCCAGTCGGCCCGTGCCCGCCCCAGTCCGGCCTGATAGAGTGCTGCCGTTTGCTCACCCGGCAAGATGGCCGCCAGCGCCTGCCGGATGCTGGTTTCATCCAGAGCCGACAGCCACAGCCGCCTGACCGTGCCGGTGAAACGGCAATATTCCAGCAACTCACGGGCAATCACTTCGCCTTCACGGTCGGCATCGGTGGCAATAATCACCTCATCCACCTGTTTCAATAACTGCCGGATAACGGCAAATTGGTCAGCGGTCTCTTTTTTTACCGACCATTGCCATTGAGCGGGCAGCACCGGCAATACATCCATGCGCCACGGCGGAGCAAACTGCTCGCCATACTGTTCGGGCGCGGCTATCTCCAGTAAATGCCCGATGGCCCAGGTGACAATGATACGGGCACTGAAGAGAAATCCCTGCCCGCGCTGTCTTACCCCCAGGACTTTGGCAATGTCTTTGGCCTGAGAGGGCTTTTCACACAGATAAAGCTGCATCGCATCCCCTCCATTAATTTGGTTCAACCGAACGTAAAGGTGAAGAGAAAACCGAACGCAACTTGCCTGACAAAATATCGGGATGGGGTTCACCCAGCAGTTTAATCGCCTCAAGCCCGGCCGGCGTTTTTTCCGCAATATCATGCCGGGTGACCGCCAGTGAACGGTAGGAACGTACCATGCCGTAAATCTGACGAATGGCACGGCTGCCATTGTGCAGAAAGGCATCACGCTCTGCCCGTGAAATCAGCCCATAATGGAAAACCTGAAACGTTTTCATGGCGAGCTGGTCATAGCCAACCAGCAGCCAGACACAGCGATAGCCTAACGGAGAATGACTGTAAACCCCGATATTCAGCGGTTCGACAGAGGAAACGGCGGATAAGGTGATCTGTGGTGGGACGGCATTCAGGGTATCCTGCAAAATAGCCAGATTCTGCCTGAGATTGGCCGATGCGGCTTCTAACGCCTGTTCCAGCTTCACCAGCCAGACATCGGCATACGGATTATCCGCTGCGGAATCCACACTGATGTTGGCTGCACGTTTAATCACCTGCGGCATTCCGAGGATCTCCGTAACCTGATGTGTCTTGCTGATGTCTTCCCGTCGACGTCCCGCCCAGAGCCGGATCGCATAGTGGGTATGTAATTCAATCGATAACGAGGATGTTAAGACACCGGCGCGTAAACGCGGCTGAGATGCGGTTTTTTCTTCTGCATCAGACATGCACAAAAACTCCTGTTTGGCCTTGATAAGTCAGTCAAACTATTAAGGCAAAGGAGGCGGTGACTCAATGGATAACCAGTTATGGAACAAGAGGAAAAATCGACGGGATTGACTTGAGGTTAAAATCGATTATTTTTCAGGCAATGCTGGCACTGCCAGCATTGTATGATATTCATGCAACAATAAAAACAGAAGCGTCATACGACCTGATTTGATCGAAACATCATCGGGAATGAAGAAAAAGCAAAGTGCCATCCTGGCCAGGCTGTCGTTCCACAGCAAGTCTGCTCATCGTAAAAATGGTGATTTTTTAGTCAATGCTGGCACTGCCAGCAGTGTATGATATTCATACAACAATAAAAACAGAAGCGTCATACGACCTGATTTGATCGAAACATCATCGGGAATGAAGAAAAAGCAAAGTGCCATCCTGACCAGACTGTCTTTCCACAGGAAGTCTGCTCATGGTAAAAAGACGATTTTTTAGTCAGTGCTGGCAGTGCCAGCAGCGGGCGTTTTTTAATCAATAACATCGCGGTGATATTTTGCCAGCGTCAGCTTTTGACGGATGTCTTTCACTATGTTGCGGACATGGGCTTGTGAGGAAGGTGAAGCAGGACGCTCAACATGTTGGGTGAATTCAACTGGCTTCTTCGCAGCGGCAGGCGCGGTAACAACGGTTTCAGGTTGTCCATATAATTTTCCCTCCCGTGCCCGTTTCATCATCGCCAACAGCCAGCCGACCGGATTGCCGATTTTTCCGGCCTGTAACGCCTTATCCAGACAATTCAGCACGGTCTGCGCCTGTTCATCAGGCAACGCCTGCAGCTGGCTGTTCAGCATCGTCACCGCTTCCGGCTCCAGTTGTCGGCAAAGTCCCTCTGGCAGAAAAAGAGCGGACTGCGGGTCTGCTACGTATGTTTTTTTATTCACACCCTGTGTGAAAGAACGTACATAACGGTTCGGTTTAACGGGATCACTATAACACGTTGATTTAAGACTGAGTTCGGATACCGAATTCAGCACAGTGTGTTCCTTTTGCTGACTCAGTTCGGTTTCCGAACCCGGCTTTATATGACTGAGTTCGGTTAGCTGTTTTCCTTGTTGAAAGTTCTGGCGCATCACCCTTTGCTGCGGGGTCTGCACGGCATTCAGCCGTTCTTCCAGCAAACGGATATGGCTGTGACGATGGCGCATCAGCGGATCGTCTTTGATATCGGTCAGGACATCCCAGGCAGTCTGACTGATGGTGCGGTTTTTACTGCGACAGGCTTCCGCCACCGTATCCAGCCAGTGGGGATCGAGAATTTCAGCATCACGGCAGGTCAGCGGCTCATCGTGCTGCGCATAGATATTGCCCCGCACCCGTCCGTGTTCATCCCGGATACGCTTGCACAAACTCAGCCAGCCGGTGATTCGCAGCATCAGTAATACCCGGCTGACCGTTTCACGGGAGGCTTTACCTTTATAAGGCGAGGCCAGCAGTACCTGCAATTCGTCATAACTGGGGAAAACCGCCCCTTCATTTTGCTGCGCGTACAGGCGGATCATCATCCAGCCCGTTTTATCCAGCGGCGACAAACGATCATCCAGCAACAGACGGCGGGGATAGGCATCATGAATGTTGCCCATAAACAGCAGACCACTGCGCAGTTGTGAAACGTCATCGTCTGCGCGTTGTGCCAGACGCACTTTCATTTTGGCAACAGTGTGTGCAATTATGCTGTCTGCGGACAGGTTTATCATGATCCCTCTTCTCCGGCGTTAACCTGTAAAAATAATGTCAGGGCTGCACCCTGTAGCAAAGACAAGGTGCAGAATGACACGACTTCAATATTTACGATTTACGAATTTCATTGTTGTAGCGTTCATGGTGCATCAGTTCCCACGACTGCCCGTTATCGCGGCTTAACAGCCGCCAGAACAGCCCCACATTGATTTTCAGATACCCGGTGCCTTTTTCTTTCAGCCGGCTGTAATTGCGTTCGCCCCGCTGGTAGCACCTCACCTGATGTTGTGCCTTGCGGCGAAATGACAGCGGTGCCGTCAAGGGGACATGCAGGCCGGGCATCATTTCCGTTAATTTTCCTGACATCGTTTCCTTCATTCCCTGTTTTATGCCTGTTTTTTTACCGGCATCGCTTTACCACTCTGCTGCCAGTCCTTCACCGCACGCCAGACGGACGTCAGCGAGACCGCATGGTGTTCAGCCATCTCCATCATGAGATCCAGCCCTTCGGCACTGTCCGCATCGGCAATCGTTGCCGCCTGCCAGCGCTGCCACAGGTCACGATTTTCATCTTCCGTCAGTGGCGAGCCACGCCCCGGCCGGACTGCCATGCCAGCAATGCGTCGCCGGGCGGCGATTTCCAGACTGGACAGGCCAAAAAAATAGTGCATCAGTTCAATAGAGCCGCCTAATTCCAGTGCCCGGTCAATCCGTTTCATCCGCTGCTGCTCGATACGCGCCTGATGTAAGATGCGCACCAGATTGGCGTGATGAATATGAACGCTCAGCACCGACACCGGGCTGTTGCCTAAGTAATGCAAATCTTCAATCGTCAGGCGCTGCAACATCAGCATCTCTGAGGGTGCCAGACCCAATGCCTCACAACGGCGGATATAGCCGTTCTTCAAATCCATCACCAGCTGCATCAGCAGGCTGTTGGTGGCTTGCGATAAATGATTCATACACTTCCTCCACTATCAGGCCAGTCAAAACGCAATGAATGAACAACACACTGAAAAGCAGGCACCCCGCACCGACATCGCTATATCGTCAACGTCCCCGGTACAATTTCACGCTGAAGCTCACGCAAACGACGGATAACCCGGATAAGCCGCAGAAACTTCACGGTCTGGGTATCATCCAGCAGAGGCGATTCTTCCCGCCTGGCGGTACCAAGCAGAACAGCCGTCAGTGTCAGTTCACTGCTGTCAGCCGTGGTTTCTCCGGTCAGGGCGTGCAATAAACGCGAAAAAGGATGCGCTGCCTGCGCATTCACCAGACAAAAGCCAGCTGAACGGGCATCCGACACCGACAACAAATCGTGGTCACAGCCCATCACTTCGGCCAGTTCAAACGCCAGCCGGAACGCCATCCCTTGCAGATGCTCGACATCGTCCTGCATCGGGGAAATCTCCCAGACCGAACTGACCGGCTCCAGCCCGGTTTGGGCAAAGTGCAGGCATTCGGCCTCCGGAGCAGGCTGAGGCGATTCAGGCGGATTATCCTCGTTATCCGGCTGATAAGGCGGAAGCACCGGATTTTTTCGGGAGAGACGGATGCAGGCGTTTGTGCTTCCGACCGGGCGTGTTCTGGTTCCGGTGCCTGCACCTCATCAGTGGCGGGTTGAGAAACATTCCGCGGGTGCGATTCCCGGTTTGGCGCTCGAACCGGTGCCATGTTATGGGGTGCAGCAGAAACTGCCGGCCTGTATTCAAACGCGGTGGCCTGTTCGCCAAAGAGTTGTCTTCGATTGCTTTCTTTCGGATCTAATTCCAGTATCCAGCGGTCATAATTGAGTTGCGGGTGTGGCAGGGCCTGCAATAAATCGCCAATCAGCTCATCGCGAAACATCTCCGGCGACCAGGCTTCCAGTGCGTCAAACTTGCGGCAGCAGTTACCAAAGACTTCATCAAAGGTGACGGTGGATTCCGGGTTTATACTGGTCACATGCTGTTGCCAGACCGCCTCGGCATCCAGCCGCAAGGCCAGTAAAGGCCTTACCTGTGACGAACCCAGCCCGGATTCAGCAGATTAGGCATCCACGGGTACAGGTATTTCACAGTATGCTCCATCCGGCTGATGTGACCATCGACTGACAGGGAAACCCGCTTGACGCAACAGCGCTGACAATTCATTTTGCAGGGAGATTTTTTTGTTGCTGCGCTTCATAAATTGCCCTTGCCTTGCGGATACGCCCTGCGCTTTTTCAATAAAGCTGAGTTCACCCCGCAGCTCGTTTTCCGCCAGATGCCCGATCACACACTGCAATCGCCCCGGCCACGGTTTAAACAGGCAGTGAATGCGGTAAAAACGTTCATCGCCAGTCTCCTGCAACAGCTCGGACAAAATTTGGTAACGCGTATTCCCGCCATCACTGAAGATGTAAACCTCGTCACCGTCCGGATCACGGGTGACTTTCGGCACCGTATCCAGTCCACGGACTTTGATCGAGGCTTTGATATCGTCATAACGCGGGTTGCGGCTGGTACGGGGGTTATCCGGATTAGGGCGAAGTTGATCCAGCGTTAACACAATCGGCATTTCGGCCATCGGCTGACCATTATTAAGCATGGCCACGGCTTGCCGCCCCTGCTGTAACAAAGCGCTGCTTAAATTCAGTGTATTACGTCCCATCCTTTACCTCCCGCTGCCATCGAAATCCGAAAAACGGGTATATTGCGCCTCAAACCGTACACGTACTGTGCCAGTCGGTCCCTGACGCTGTTTGCCTATAATGATTTCGGCCATCCCCGCATCCGGGCTATCCTCGTGATAGACTTCATCGCGGTAAAGGTGCAGGATCAAATCCGCATCCTGCTCCAGTGAGCCGGAATCACGCAGATCGCCATTGTTGGGACGTTTATCGGCGCGGCCTTCCACCTGCCGGTTAAGCTGGGACAGCGCCAGTACCGGGCAATCCAATTCTTTGCCCAACGCTTTCAGGCTGCGGGAGATATCGGCAATTTCCTGTGTGCGGTTTTCCTGTCCGGGGGCACACATCAACTGGAGGTAATCCACCATAATCAAAGCAGGTTTGCCGTATTGGCGGGTATAACGGCGGGCCCGGGCGCGCAACAGCGCGGGGTCTGGTGACTGCAATCATCGATAATCAATCGTTGATCCCATTGAGCAAACTGATCCAGACTCTGGCTGATGCGTCCCCACTGTTCGTCGTCCAGCAGGCCACTGCGCAGCGCGGTTAATACCACGCCACCTTCCATGGCAGACAGACGCATCATCAGTTGTGAAGCCGGCATTTCCAGGCTGAAAATCTGTACCACCGCATCGTCTTGATGTCGCAACGCACCGAGACAACAGGCCAGCCCCAGTGCGGTTTTCCCCATGGAAGGACGGGCGGCCAGCAGGATAAGGTCCCCGGCTGTAAGCCACAGGTCATTTCATCCAGCGCCTGAAACCCGGTCGGTGTGCCGGTGATCCCGTTGCTGCCCTGTATGCGCTCCAGATGGGAAATCAGCGCCTCCGCCCCTTGCAGCAGAGTCACTGCCTGCTGTTGGCGGGCAGCGCCTTTTTCTGCCAGACTAAACAGCTGACTTTCTGCCTGCTCAATCAGCGTTTCAGCCTGTACATTCGGCTGAAAGACGTCAGCACGCAACGAGTTACCCAGCGCCAGCAACTGACGTAACTGGCTTTTTTCTGCCACCATGCGGGCGTATTCCACAATATTGGCGGCACTGGGCGTGTTTTTGCACACTTCGGCCACATACGCAAAGCCCCCCACACTGTCCAGACGCCCCTGATGTGCCAGTAAATCCGTCAGTGTCAACAGATCATACGGCGTATTTTTTTCTGTCAGCTCGGCCATAGCCTGAAACATTATTCGGTGTGCCGGAAAGAAAAAATCGTCAGGGGTGAGTAGCTGAACAAGGTCATCCCAGCGATCATTGTCCAGTATCAGTCCGCCAATCACGGAAACTTCCGCATAACCATTGCTGGGCTGCTCTTTGCTGACCATCTCTAAGAAATCATGATCCCTGTTCATTATCCGCCTCCCTGCTGACAAGAGTGAGCGCCCGCACTAACCGCTGTTGCAGACATGGAGAAGAAACCCAGAACAGTACTTCGTTGGCGGTTAAATACTGCGGCTTGCCATTTTCCCAGCCACACTCCAGCAGGGCCAAATCATCTGGTGTACCGGGCATCAGTGACAGCTCGCGCAATTCGTCTTCATGACGGGGACTGAAATGCTCGACTTTCTCAGGCGACACTTCCCAGATAATGGGTAATAATGTCTGGAATTTCGCCAGTGCCGCTTTACGATCCGGCGCATCGACAAACACAAACCATTCATCCTGTGTATCCGTAAAGGGTAATTCTGCATTGTCATAACAAAAACAGACGGCTCGCCAGATAACATTCATTGCGCGTTCCCCGTCGGTTGGTTGACCAGCACGGCATCAAATTTCGCTTGCCATTCAGGGAACAGTTCACAGGCCAGGCTGTGTATGGTCTGGGCAGCGGCGGGACTTTTACGGGGAGTTTTATACTCAAGACGATGAACGGGCTGGGCACGAACATGACCCAGTTTGTAGATATCCAGCAGATCTATTCGGGTGTTCAGCAACTGATAAACACACCTGCCGCCCAGCGCGGACGCATCATACCGTTGCTGTTCGATAATATCGGTCAGTTCATTGAGTGTATCTCTGTCCAGATTGGTGCCTTCAATGCCATTGGCCAGTATCTGAATCAGCGGCAGCTGAATACCGTAATTCTCAAAGGATTGCAGTCGGATCAGCATCCGCAACGTGCCGCGCAGAAACTCACGGACATCCGGCAGGATAGGTTTAATGATCCCCAGCACAAACTGAGTTGCAGTCAGTACTACCAGTTCCGTCATCACGCCGGTCGCGCCCTTGGAGTCGATGAGAATGACGTCATACTGATGAAACAGGGGATGTTGCAGAATATTACGCAGACGCAAGCGACCATCCGGGGCGTGCAGCATGGCTGTCGGCAGCAGCTCATCGGGATCATTGGAGACAATAATATCGAGATTATGGATCGTCGAACGCGAAATAATCTGATTCGATTCCTTCAGATCCACCGTCTGCATCAGCAATTCATACAAACCCGCCGGAGCTTCATAGTCCAGGTTAAAAATACTGCTGGCCGTGGGTTGTGAATAATCGGCATCAATCAGGAGAGTCTGTAGACCGGCATCAGCAAAAAAGCCAGCCAGATTCGCGGCATGGGTGGATTTACCTTCGCCACCTTTGGGGGAAATTATCGGAAGAATTATCATGTTGTACACTCAGTAGTTTGAGCGTACAAACCAATGCAAAAATCAACTGGTTACATTTTCTTAACTTTGGAGGGGATTGAAAGAGGTGAAAACTTCGCGGGATGCCAGTCCGGTATTAATCATCTTTTCATACCATATACCATCCATTGTTGATGCAGGGCAGTTCAGTCAATACCATCCTCCTGACTGAAAGCCGCCCTGTTCTTTTTAATCCGTTTTATTCCTTATCATCAGAACGATCGGTGTACAAACCCAATTCCCGCTCCAGCGTTTTGCCCGTTACTTCCATATCGAGATCAATGTACTCCATCGTGGTCGCGACATTACGATGCCCCAGTAATCTTTTTACCAACGGCAGGTTCCGATCCGGCGATTTCATCAATGTCGTGGCCACGGTATGACGAAAACGGTGGGGCGAGACCGCAAAATCACACTCTCTGGACAGCCGGCGAAAGAAAGAACGGAGCTGCTGTTTTTCCCGGTTGATATCATATTGGTAACGGGAAAGCCGGCTGGGGTGCGGCACACTTAACCGGCTGAGATCGAAAATCGGATCGTCGGCTTTAGCGCCGGCAGCCATCGCCCTTTCCACTAATTTTGCCAGCCGGGGTTTGAGCGGCGGGATAATCGGTACTTCCCATTCACTGTGGTTTTTACTGCCTTCCAGCCCCAGTTCAATATAATTGCTTTCCAGATTAATATCCCGCAGCCGCAGGTGCAGTAACTGGTTCTGGCGCATCCCCGTAAAGCGCAATGTCGCCAATACTGTTGACCAATACCAGGTCGGATACAGGGCGCAACGCCCTCCCCGTGGCATCACCCCGGTTCTTTCTTCTTCAGCAAACTTTCCCATCAACAGATTAATACGGGTTATCTGCGATTGACTCAAAATCTTCTTCTTTTTCTTCTCTTTTTTAACCACCGCATTGTTAAACGGGTTTTCGGTGTGGGGCAGCAGTTTTTGTTCCATGCCGAAATTAAAGATCGCCCGCAGGTGAGCCACCTTATTATTCCAGGTGTGGCTCGACTGTTTTTTCTCCACCAGAAGATGGCGCCGCCACCGCAGCACATCCCGGTGAATAACCTGCGCTGGTGAGGCCGCTTCCCCCATAAACTGGGTAAATCCCTTCGCCACTTTACGGTAACTCCACTCGGTATCCGGTCTCAGGATATGTGAAAAAAAGTACTCGTCTAATAATTCTTCCCAGCCCATTATTTCTTCTGTTCCGTGCATCATTTTTTCCTGTTATCAACAACCCAACCCGGCGGCTTTTCAATATAGAAAGCCGTTAATCATTCCGTTAAAATTAATTACAAACTAAAATTGTTTCATTGTTAATATCATGACGACTCATTCCCGGCAGGAGCAACATTTTCTGACGGCCTGCCTGTGCGTTTGCTTATTTTCAAATTGTTATCATTCTCATTTGCATTAATGAGCAATGAAACTTCATCATTGGATTGAAATAATGACAATAACGTCCGGGTATCGTCGGCCGTCGATGGAGAGGGACTTTTCATTTCACTTGTGGAGGCAGCCGATTGAGTTTCCGGCCTTGTACCAGCTTCGGAAGCCAGGGCAGTTTCGGCTGCCGTTGGCAACCCCCCCTGTTTCACTAGCGGGGAATGCACCTGCCCGGCTGCGTCCTGAAGCAACGCGTCAATCAGGGGGACGGAGGAGGGACGACCATTGAGGTGCAACATCAGGCAATGCCAGGCTTCCGGCACGGAAACCAGCCACATGATGGCTTTTTCCGGTAACAAACTGGCGGCCAGCAAGGCTTCCTGTGGCACCGTCAGGGCATTTTCCGGTGTGCGAAAGCGGAAACGAAAAGCGCTACCGGGGACACAGACACCCGGCTGCCAAAAATGCCCGTCATCCAGCTCCCCTTCCAGTTGCCGCAACAATGGCAGGTGATAAAACAACGCCATCCAGAACACGACGGCCTGCCATAACAGGCTCTGGGCGGCCTGTGTTTCCGGTGCCGCCCCCGGCGGTAACAGATGCCCTTTCGCCAGTCGCACGGCACAGGCGGTAAATTGCAGCGTCAGGTCAGCAAATCCCCCTGCTCCTGACCAGTCGCCATCCGGTGTGGCGGGCACCTGCTGCACACTGCCCAGCAATTGCTTCACCGGCGAGAGATAAAAACGCTGATACAACCCTTCGGGCAGGGCACTGTTTTGCCATAATTGCTGAAGACACTGACGGCGCAGTGGGGTGGTCAGTAACTCATCTACCGATTGTGGCCGGAAATAGCCCCGGCTGTCACGAATGGCTTCCGGTTGTTGTTCGGATGATTTTTGCGGTGTGGCAGACTGACGGGCAAAATGCGATTTAAAACGCTGAAACATGGCTTTTCCTCTTTCGGTTCAAATTGGGCCCAGTGTCGGTGAATCCCAGTCTGAAACAAGGAAAAACTCTTTTTGCGGAAATGAAAATTAAACTGATACGATTCATTCATTGACTCGCTTACTCAGTCATCTTAATTTCCATTATAAATCAATATATTAATATGATTTAAAAATAAAAAGCGCCCCGAAAGGCGCATTAGAGTAATAGGATAGAAGCTGAAAAAATTCAGGCGGCCTGTGGCTGTTGATGCGCCCGTAAACGGCTCGACCAGTTACCCAGATAGTGTGCCGGTGTGTAACGTGTCCGTTTGCTGCCGCCATCATGCAGGGCATCACCGATAGTCACCGCGGCCGGAATGCCGGTCAGGGAAAGCTGGACGTAAGCCATCACCGCGGCCAGCGGGTCAATATCAATCGCTGACACCCACAAACTGCATAACGGATCATGCCCCTGCTCTCTCAAGACGTCGGCAGCGGCCAGTGTCATACAGCCCGCCCCACAAGCCGGCTCGTACAGGGTCACAAAGGGTTTCTCCTGCAAGCGTGTGGAAACATCCTGCAACTGTATCTCCGCCATCATTCTGGCGACACTCCAGGGCGTAAAGAACTGCTGAAGGTGTTTATTCCCCAGCTCCAGCCGCATAAACACCGTGCCGAGAAAATCGCCGGGCGCTTCTGCCAGTGCCAGCACGGCAGTGGAAAAGAGTTTTACAATCCGGTCAACATCTTCCCGCGCATATTTCCTGATGGTTTTCAGGTAAAACTGCTCCAGTTCCTCACTGAAACAATATTTATTGTGAATGGCCGCCATTGCGCAGTGACAAAAATCCCGGAAGACCTGATAACGAGGCTGATAGCGGGCGGTTTGATTAAACAGCGAGATAAATTCCTGTTGGTAATCGGTACGAGACGCCATGGCGTGTTTTCCTTGTCGCATAAAAATAGGGAAAACACGTTCCGAAAGGGGAGCCTGTTTTCCCCTTTCGGTTGAAGTGAAGATAAAAAAGTAACTTAATGATGAGCTAAACAAATGGCTATTGCCCGACCGCGATGGCCGGCACGGGCAGGTTCACCGCCCGCTTTTCCTCGTTGACCAGATAAAGCGCGGGCCGGTTCTCCCGTCCTGACAGCCCGTTACCACTGTCCACATGCTTGCCCTGGTCATAGCAATCGTAGCCTTTGAGTTGACCTGACGATTCGCTGTACCAGTGCCGGATTTCACAGTCAAACACCGATGACAGCTCGCCCATCAGTTCGGCCGACGGCGGTGCCCAGGGGGAGTCAAACCGCACGGTCAGGCTGCTGACATGGCGGCGCTCCCAGCGGACATGATGACCGAACGGCCACTCCAGACCGTATTGCTCACCGTAAAACTGCACAGTACTGGCAATGCCTTTCAGCAACCCACTGTTACCGTTAATCTCACAGGCCAGTCGGGTCGGCATCATCATCAGCATATCGCAGGGTTGCGCCGCTGCCGGGTACGTATTCAGTTTATCCCAGCAGGCACCAATATCAGGCGTCTCAGACCAGCTCACCATCCCAAACCAGTCGGTATACTGGCGGGTCAGCAGAGAAGCCATGATGTCACGCGCCGGCGCCGGTACATTCTCCCAGCGCAGCAGGCTGAGACCCGACTGGCGGTACAGGTTATCGATACGTTTAATGTTGTCACTGTTTAACGGCACATTGTCCTGCAACAGCATCAGCCACTGTTCAAACGCCAGATGCTGCGCCGTCGGGGCCGCCGTCCCCCGTACCAGTTCCGGATACGGGGCATAAGTCTGGGGTTTGGTGGGTTTCAGTATCCCGGCGCACCCGGCCAGAAACAGCCGCAGACTCTGCAAGACTGCCTGACGGTAACGGGGCGCTTCTTCGCCACAGACCCATTGCTGCATCACATCGATACAAACGGATTTGCCGGTGATGTCCAGTTGATTCGTGATCCACTCTGCCATGGTTAAGTTCCTCTTGATTGATAATGTTAAATAAAGGAGGAACTGTCCCGGCGGGGAGTCAGTTCCCCCGTTGGGTAAGTAAAAAAGGATTTAGTGACTATCCGGTTTGAAAACATCAGCCAGCTGACTGTCGAAAATGACCATCAGTTCGTCATGCACCTCCAGGTAAGGCGTACTGTGCGTGATGACCGGAGCATTCAGCCGGGTTAAATCGTACTTATCGACTAATTCGTTAATGGCCTCAGAGGGCCGGATGCCGTTTTGTATCAGTTCAGCGACCGTGTCTGTTTCACACAGCGCCGTGTCCTCCAGGTTCAGGCCAAAATGCCGCTTCAGCAGCGTACCGGCAATCACCTGCCAGACGGTTAAACGTAAAGGTGCCATAGTCATACCTCATGGGTTAAACGCTGACTGTCGTGCCGTGCCGGAGAATATCCTGCACTTCACGGCACTGTTGGTAACAGGGCGAAACCGCATGCAGCGACAATAAATGCGCCTTATGCCATAATGCCCGGGCAGCCTCTGTATTCTGCCACCCCTGCTCAAGCACGGCTGACTGACACAACTGCTGCTGTTGCTTTTCCAGTGACAGGCGTTCTGATGCCCGTGTCACCGGCTGCGCCCAGACAATCTCGTCATAAAACCGGCCACCGAGCACTTTTCTGTCCCCGGCGTCATAAATCATCACGGTCAGCGGGGAAAAAACGCCCTGCGTTTGATGAGATAACGTTTCCGGCACCGGCCAGTCACCCAGTAAATGGATAACTTTCAGGCGCTGCACCGCTTCGGTTACCGAGGCCGCTTCGCACACGGCCAGGGTTTCTTCCCGCAGTGATTGCCTCGCTTGCGGGTGTTGCATCAGGCCGGTGACCTGTACGGTAAAAATGTCTTCATGGAATGTCGTACCGGCTTCATCTGATGCCGGTAAAAAAATCGGGTTCATCGGTATTTCCTTGATTGAATGTCAAATAAAGAAAACACCCGCCCGATATCAGGAAGGTGTTTTCGGCTCCCTGGTCAGGCGCTTAAGAAAAGGGTTAACAGCATCATGGGCTGATAACGTTAGTGAGAGTGATTATTTTGATTTTCGATTAATGACGGGCTGATAAAGTCCTCGTGGGGTCCCAATGTCATGACTGACCCTATCAGAGCGTTTTCCGGATGCTGATTCACATATTCCCGCA